>CAYRWE010000249.1:0-7732 GCA_964427655.1 uncultured Solibacteraceae bacterium
CCCACGTTGGCCGAGCAGTGCATGGGCAGCACGCCCTGCAGCGGAAGCAGGAAATTGAGCACCGTGAAGATGGATTTCTTGATCTCCCCGGCGTAATTGGATCCACCGATGACGGCCAGCCGCTCGGCGAAGTTCAGAATGATGAAGGTTTCCGAGCGCGTGCCGTCGATGATGGGCGACCCGTGGAAAGAAGGCGCGGAGATGATGGTGAACTCCGGCACGTGATGCTGGAGCTCGGTATTCCGGATCTTCTGGAACATGGTGCGGGCGAACAGGCTGTGCCAGGCCTTTTCGGTGATGATGCGGATGGGCAGGTTGTGCTCCGGATCGGCGCCGCCGTAGCAATCCTGCACGAATACATCGCGGCCCTGCAAAAAGGCCTGGAGACGCATACGCAGGGCGTCGAACCGCTCCTGGCTATAGGGCCGGTTGTATTCTCCCCACCAGATGTGGTCCTCGGTGCTGGGATCGCGGACTACGAACTTGTCGCCCGCCGAGCGAGCGGTGTGCTTGCCGGTGTTCACCACCATGGGACCGAGGTGAGCCACCTGGGCTTCTCCGCGGAAGACGGCTTCTTCATACAGCGGCCCGGTTGAGAGGTTCCAATAAGCGCAACGCAGATTACTCAAACCGTGGTTCTGCAGGCCGAAGACGCTGGCCAATTTGCCGGCCTGGGCCTGCGCGGGAGACGGGGTATCCGAGTACGGGTTCATTGCCAATCCCTCACCAGTTTGTGGCCGCCCATGTAAAGCTCGCTGGGAGCGTTGGGATCGAGCGCCCACTGAATGCGTGTAACTCCTTCGGCAAGCTCATTGATGGCGCCACAGAAGCTCATGCGGAGATGTCCCTCCATGCCAAATTCGCGGCCCGGGATCGTAACCACGCGGACCTTGTCCAACAGGAAGCGCGCCAGTTTCTGCGAATCCTTCTCGTAAGCGCTGAAATTCGGGAAGGTATAAAAAGTTCCGCCCGGCTTGGTCACCTTCACGCCGGGAATGGCGGTAAGGTGAGCCAGCATGACGTTGCGATTATTTTCGAGCGTCAGCCGCAAGGATTCGATCGAGGATTGCACCCCATTGAGCGCGCCCACCGCGGCCCATTGCGAAGGCGCCGCCGGACCGGAAGTCTCCTGCGACTGGATGTTGGTCATGGCGCGAATCAGCTCCTTGGCGCCGATAGCCCAGCCGATGCGGAAACCGGTCATGGCGTACATTTTCGAAACGCAGTTAATGACCACCAGCTTGGAATTGTCCAGGCTCGGCTCATGCGAGAACTCGTAGGAATTAGTGGGCGGGCGCTTGTCGAAGATCAGGCGGTTATAAGTGTCGTCCATGAGCAGGAACAGGCCGCGCATTTCGCACAACTCCACCACGCCGGCAACGAAGGCGTCGGAATAGACGGCGCCCGAGGGATTGTTGGGGCTGTTAAGGATGACGGCCTTGGTGTACGGCCCGATGGCCTCTTCGATTTCCCCCAGGGTGGGTTCGAATCCGCCATCCCGCGCCGCCACGGGTACCGGGACCCCGCCGGCCAGCTTCACCATTTCCGGGTAGCTGACCCAATACGGCACCGGAAAGATCACTTCGTCCTTAGGATCGAGGATGGCATGCAGCGCCACCATGATGGCCTGCTTGGCGCCTCCCGAGGCGATCACGTTGGTAGGCGCGACGAGCCGGTTGTAGTGCTCCTCGGTGTACCGGATAATGGCCTTTTTCAGGGCCGGAATGCCATCCGCCGGAGTGTATTTAACATCACCGGTGTGCAGCAAGGCCGCGCAGTTCACAACGGCTTCAATGGGCGCCTTGCTCTTCGGTTCGCCGCCTCCCAGGTGGATAACCGGTTCGCCTTTGTCCCTTAGCAGCGCTGCGGTCTCGTTCAGCTTGAGAGTGGGCGACTCGCATATAGACCTAGCGATCTGGCTTAAATTCATGCTTCAAATCCTTCGATAGACTGGTGCACTTCCGTGGTGCACTTCCGTGCGAATCAGGGGTTTAAGAACATTATATAGGATTTGAAGTGCACCCCGCTCGGGGGGGGGCTGCTTTCAAGGGGCTCCGATGCGGGGCCCGACAAGCCGCGTAAATCCGGAGCCCCAGACGAGGAGAAGGAAACGCTTCTGAACCCCGTCACCTATTCGATGCAGCGAGATGCTCTTCGGTTATAGCCAGTATTGCCACTGGCCGCCGATTAGCACGTAGGCGGACAGGCAGGCGTTGGTGATGGCATGCGCGACGATGCAATCGGCCAGGTTGCGCGTGCGCACCATCCACCAGTTGTAAGCGATTCCGGCCGCCAACCCGACTTCCCAATAAGGACCATGCTCGGACGCGAAGAGAATGGCTACCAGGCAGAAAGGCACGGCCGAGAAGGTCCCCAGCGGCACGTTCAGGAAATCGTCTCTTACCAGCCAGCGCATCAGCCATCCGCGCCAGAAAAGCTCCTCGACGATGGGCACGAGCAGGACGGCGCTGGCGGCGCGGCATATCAGGAAGAGGACATTGTGACGCAGGGATGGCGCGAGGGAGGTGGCGGCCGCGCCGGTGATGGCGTTTTCGAAGATCCAGTGGTGCCGGTAGCCGAACAGCAGGTCGGGCGCGATCCAGATCAGGAAAACCGCGATGCCCAGGCCCGCGCTGGCCCAGGCATGCGACGCACGCAGCGAGAAATAGGGGCGCGAGAGCCACACGAGCAGGCCGGCCACTATGAGAAAGCGCAGCGGAACAGTGAGTTGCGGAGACCAATCCAGCGCGCTGCCCAGCGCCATGAGGGCGACATAGGCCGCGAACGGAGCCGCGTATGCCAGCGTAGGGCGGCTGGGCCAGCGGCCGCTCATGCCGCCACGGAGTTGGCCGGCACGCGTTTGATCAAGTCCGAAAGCTCGCCGCGGTTGGCCGCGCCGATGGTGAAGCAGTCCAGGCAATCGAGACCCAGGGTGAATCGCAGGCTTTGGTCGATGCGGTCTTTCAGGCGGCCCTCGCCGACGATCTTCATGCCCATGACGCCCTTGCCCGCCGCTTTCGACTGGCGCAGCAGCGCGACCACGGCGGCCGGGTCGGTGGACTCCATCCTCACGCCGGCATGATTGATGCCCTGCAACTGCACCTTGCACCAGGGCGTCCTGGCGGCCAGAGCCATCGCCTCCATGGAATGGACGGACGCGCCGTGCGTGTGGATCACGCCCTTCTCGCGCGCTTCGGAAAGTACGTCCATGACGCCTTTGAGATCCTCCGACCATTTGGGCGAACGCACGCCGTGCAGCAGAACGATGTCGATATAATCCGTCCCCATTTCCTGCCGGTAGCGTTCCAGGTCGGCCTTCATCTCGGCGGCCGTGTGCACATCCGTCTTGGTCATGATCGTGACCTTCTCGCGCGGGACGCTTTTCAAGGCCTGTTTGATATGCGGATGCGTCTTGTACGCGTCAGCCGTATCCCAGAAGAACTGTCCCTGGTCGAAGGCGAACTTGAGGTAGTCGGCCACGCCCTGAAGTCCCATTTCGCGCTGCAAGTTGCCGGAGAAGGTCCCCAGGCCGATAGCCAGACGGGCCACCTTGATCTTGTCCGGCCCCAAGTAGATCACATCGTTCGCCTGGCGAGCCTTGGCGGCGCGCAGGGCCTGCGGTTTCGCGAGCGTCGAGACGAGGGCGGCGCCGGCCGTCCCGTAAGCCGTTTTCAAGAAGAAGTCGCGTCGATTCATCGGCATATCTGCCTCCTCTGGCTGGCCGGCGGCGGCCGGCGGCGGTAAATTGGTACGCCCGAAATCCGATTTCGGACTCCAGACTCCCAATCAGTTTACACCTTGGCGCCATCGGGCGAAAAGCGGCTATCTCCGGACAACCGGAGATCTCGGGACGTCACCTCGACGGTGTATTCGCGGGTGAGCGCGTAGGCCAGCCGCTCCAGCCAAATGTCCCGGTTGCCGCGCTGCGCGGACTGGCCGTCGGCGCGCCATTCGAGCGACTCCAGGGCGAAGGAGGAGACGCCCACCGCGGGATCGTACTGGCTGCCGCTGGAAACGATCTCGATATGTTCGGAATCCATCACCACCGTGTACCGGTAGCTCTCGCTGAAATCGTGGCCTCCCATGCGGTGAGTGACTTCGATGCGCACGGCGATCGCGGGCGTCGGCTCGGGCAGCTTTTTCAGCGCCGCCACCGCGCGCCGGATGGCGGCGGCTTTTTCCGCCGCCAGGCCTGGCTGCGCGGCCACCGATGCGAGCCTGCGGGCCACTTGCGATAGAAAGGCCAAGTCGTCGGCATCGAAGCGGAAGTGCGCTTCGAGCCGATGCCCTCCCTGCTCTTCAATCCGGCCGCTATTCGGGACGGCCTCGCCGGCTGCATACCTGACGCGCTCGTACAGCTCCCGATGCACGCCTTCTTCCCAGGCCGCGCGATTGCCGGGGTCCTCGCCTGCGGGCTTCCATAACGCATCCGAACCGCGCCAGAGCACTCCCAGCTCGGATTCGGAACAGCCGCGAACGGCTTCCAGACACGCGTCTTGCGCCACGCGAGCGGCCTCTTCGAAGCCGCCGGGCGGGTGCCCCTGAACGCCGGCGGCGAAATGCGCCCACACATCTCCAGCCTCGCGTTTCAGCCGCGTTACGATCCGCTCGACGAGTTGGCCGTAGGCGGCCTCCGCGGCTCGATTCAGATCGTCGCGCCTCATGGGGTTGTGGTCCCTTTCACGGCCAGCAACGATTTTACTCCAACGAGGGGCTTGGGAAGCGTCATCATGGGGAGGAGGCGAGAGGAGAAGATCGGTTATGAAAGCCGCCATTCTGCGCGCGCCCGCCGATATCGGGAAGGTCCCTCTGGAAATCACGGATGTGGCGCGCCCTCAGCCCGGCGCCGGCCAAGTGCTATTGCGCGTGCGTGCCTGCGGAGTCTGCCGGACGGACCTGCACATCGTGGAGGGCGAACTGGCGCCGCAACGCTCGCCGCTGATTCCGGGGCACCAGATCGTGGGCGATATCGTGGAGGGCGGCACGGCCGATCTGGCGAACGGTGCGCGCGTGGGTGTTTCGTGGGTCGGTGGCGTGGACGGCACTTGCCCGTATTGCCGCCGCCAACTCGAAAATCTCTGCGATGCGCCCACCTTCACCGGATACACCGTGGATGGCGGTTACGCGGAATATGCCGTGGCGCGCGCGGATTTCGTTTTTCCGCTGCCGGCCGCGCTCGACGATATGCACGCAGCGCCGCTGCTGTGCGCCGGCATCATCGGCTTCCGCAGCCTGCGCGTGGCGGGCGTGGAACCCGGCGATAACGTGGGTCTCTATGGCTTCGGCGCCTCGGCTTCGCTGGCCATCGCCGTGCTGCACGCGTGGAAGTGCAAGGTTTACGTCTCGACGCGCGGCGAATCGCACCGCCGCCTGGCCACGTCGCTGGGAGCCACTTGGGTGGGCGACGAGTACGACCGGCCGCCCGTGGAGCTCGATCGTGCCATTACTTTCGCCCCCAGCGGCGACGTCGTGGTGGCGGCTCTCGCCAGCCTGCGCAAAGGCGGCGTGGTGGCCATCAACGCCATACATCTCGACCGCATGCCGCAGTTCGATTACGACCGGCTGCTGTGGAGCGAGCGCCAGATCCGCAGCGTCGCGAACATGACCCGGTCCGACGCCGCCGATTTTCTGGAGCTGGCCGGCAAAATCGGAATCGAGGCGCACATAACGTGCTACACGCTCGACCAGGCCAACGAGGCGCTGGCCGCGATCAAGAGCGATGCGATAGACGGCGCAGCGGTAATCGTTCCGTAATGAGTATTTTCCCCAATTCAACATCCTTGGCGGTACTCCGGAGGCAACTCATGAACAACCAGGCCCGCGCGGGCCATCCGATTTACGAACTTCTACCCACCGGGATCGACGGGTTCGATTCCCTGGCGGAACTGGCTTTGGATATGCGCTGGTCGTGGAGTCACGCGACCGACCAGGTATGGCGGCAGCTCGATCCCGAGCTGTGGGAGATCACGCATAATCCCTGGGTAGTCTTGCAGACGGTCTCGCGCGACCGGATCGAGCGCGTGCTAGCCGATGCTGGTTTCCGAAAATGCGTGGATGACCTGCTCGAAGCCGGACGGAAGGCCGCGGATGCGCCCGCGTGGTTCCAACGCAATCACGCCGAGAGCGCGCTGCGCTCGGTGGCCTATTTCAGCATGGAATTCATGCTGAGTGAAGCTCTGCCCATCTATTCGGGCGGGCTGGGCAACGTGGCCGGCGATCAACTCAAGACGGCCAGCGATCTGGGCGTGCCGGTGGCCGGCGTGAGCCTGCTCTATCAGCAGGGCTATTTTCGCCAGGTCATCGACCGGAACGGCGAGCAGGTGGCGCTCTTCCCGTATAACGATCCGGGACAGTTGCCCATCACGCCCTTGCGCCAGCCCAATGGCGAGTGGCTGCGGCTGGAGGTCGCGCTGCCCGGATACTCGGTCTGGCTACGCGCCTGGCAGGTCAAGGTGGGCCGTGTGAAGCTTTACCTGCTGGATAGCAACGACGCAGCCAATTTTCCCGAGCGCCGGGGCATCACGAGCGAACTCTATGGCGGCGGACCGGAGCTGCGGCTGCAACAGGAAATGCTGCTGGGGATCGGCGGATGGCGGATGCTGCGCGCCGTGGGCCTTGAGCCGGAGGTCTGCCATCTGAATGAGGGGCACGCGGCCTTCGCGGTCCTCGAACGCGCGCGCGATTTCATGGAGCTGACCGGGCAGTCCTTCGACGCCGCGCTGGCCGTCACGCGCACGGGCAATCTCTTCACCACCCACACGGCGGTGGCCGCCGGCTTCGACCGCTTCGCTCCCGCGCTGATCGAACAGTATTTGGCGGGCTATGCGGAAAAGAAGCTCGGCATTGGGCTCGACGATCTGCTGGCGCTCGGCCGCGGCAATCCGGATGAGGCGGCGGAGCCGTTCAACATGGCGTACCTGGCGATCCGCGGCAGCGGCGCGGTGAATGGCGTGAGCCGCTTGCATGGGCAGGTGAGCCAGCGTCTCTTTGCGTCGTTATTCCCGCGCTGGCCGGAAGGCGAAGTCCCCATTGGACACGTGACCAACGGAGTCCACATGCCCACCTGGGATTCGGCGGAGGCCGACGATATCTGGACCCAGGCCTGCGGCAAGGAGCGCTGGCTGGGGACGTCAGAGGATCTGGGAAGGGACATACGCCGCGTCTCGGACGCCCAGCTCTGGCAGTTTCGCCTGGCCGCCGGCAAGCGCCTGGTGGAATACGCTCGCGAGCGATTATCCCGCCAACTGGCCGCTTCGGGCGCCTGCCCGGAGTCCGTCGAGCGGGCCACACATATGCTCGACCCGAACATCCTGACGCTGGGCTTTGCACGCCGCTTCGCGACCTACAAGCGGCCCAACCTGCTGCTGCACGATCCGGCGCGACTGGCCCGCATCCTGACCAACCAGCAACACCCGGTGCAGCTCATCATTGCCGGCAAGGCCCATCCGGCGGATCGCCCGGGTCAGGACCTCATCAAGCAGTGGATGAACTTCATTCGCCAGGACTATATCCGCCCCCACGCCATGTTCCTGGGCGATTACGACATGCTCCTGACCGATCACCTGGTGCACGGCGTGGACGTCTGGATCAACACGCCGCGGCGCCCCTGGGAAGCGAGCGGCACCAGCGGCATGAAGGTGCTGGTAAACGGAGGCCTCAATCTATCGGAGTTGGATGGCTGGTGGGCGGAGGCCTACACGCCCGAAGTCGGCTGGGCGCTGGGAGACGGCCG
>CAYRWE010000250.1:0-7696 GCA_964427655.1 uncultured Solibacteraceae bacterium
TGCCGTGGCAGTAGCCGATCTCCTTCATCATTTCGAGATCGAACATGGTGCGCTGCCAGAGCCGCTGCGCCTCCACCAGCTTGCCCTGCTTTTCCAGCTCCTTGTGCCACCACTCGAGTTCCGTGCGGATGGAATCCATGGCGGAGAGCTTGGTTTCTTCGCTCATCACGTAGTGCGTCTTGGGATAGATGGGCAGACGCGTGTAGGTCTGCTTCACCTGCCCGAGCAGCGGATCGATCTGCGCCAGGCTCTCGACTTCATCGCCCCACAGCTCGATGCGATAGGCGTTGTCGTCGTAAGTGGGATAGACCTCGATGACGTCGCCGCGCACGCGAAAGGTGCCGCGCCTGAAATCCACGTCGTTGCGTTCGTAGAGGATATCGACCAGCTTGGAGACGATCTGGTTGCGCGAGATCTTCTGGCCCTTTTCGAGCATGAGCAGCATGCCGTAGTAGGCTTCCGGCGATCCCAGGCCGTAGATGCAGCTCACGCTGGCCACGATCACGCAATCGCGCCGCTCGAACAGCGACTTGGTGGCGGAGAGGCGCAGCTTATCCAGCTCGTCGTTGATGGTGGCTTCTTTTTCGATATAGACGTCGCTCGAAGGGATGTAGGCTTCCGGCTGGTAGTAATCGTAATAGCTGACGAAGTATTCGACCGCGTTATCGGGGAAGAAGGACTTGAACTCGTGGTAGAGTTGCGCGGCCAGGGTCTTGTTGTGCGCCAGAACCAGCGCCGGCCGCCCGATGGCTTCCATCACCTTGGCGACGGTGAAGGTTTTGCCGGACCCCGTCACACCCAGCAGAACCTGGTGCTGCTCGCCTTCGCGCAGGCCACGAGTCAGCTCGGCAATGGCTGTCTCCTGATCGCCTCGCGGGCGGTAGTTGACCGCCAACCGAAACCCCATAAATCCAGGTTAGCAGGCGGCGCAATAGGGCAAGCTAAAGCATGCCCCACCGGTTGTTATGCTAGCGGCAATGGAGTTCAGCACCGCGAGCACGGGGCGCCGAAGGGTCTGGCTGGAAGAAGCCGGCTGGATGTCACTGTGCGCCGCCCTGCTGGCGTGGCAACTGTTCCTGCCGGGATTCATCGGGATGGCCGATAACGGCGATTTCGGAAAAGCCGCCGGGCCATTCTGCCTGGGCAGCGCGGACCCCGCGGCGGACCGTGCCTTCTTCCAGCCCGAATATCTGCGCGGAAGCCAGTTCTGCTACGATCCGCACCTGCCGATGTCGGAGCGGGCTTTGGTCGGGGTGGCTTCCACGGTGGAACAAGCCCTGGGCGATCCCCGGCGTTTCGATATCCGGTGGCTGGGCGCGCTCCATGCAGTGCTGTTTCTGCTGTTCTACCATGCGGTGCTGCGGCTGCTGCGGCCTCTCGATTTCGTGGCGCGGATGATCGGATCGCTGGCCGCCCTGTGGATCTTCGCCGATATCGGGACCACCGCGTACTTCAACTCCTTCTATTCGGATACGGCGGCTCTCCTGGGCGGACTGGCGGTTATCGCGCTGGCCATCCCGCTGATCGCGAGAAAAACGCCGGGCGCGGCACTGCTGGCGGCGTTCACGGCGGCGGCCCTCCTGTTTACGCTCTCGAAGAGCCAACATGCGGTCCTGGGTGTGGTACCCGCGGGCCTGGCGCTGCTGTCGAGCCGGAGGGCGCAGGGCTGGCGTATGCGGGCAGCGGCATTCGCCTCTGCGGCGATCTTGCTGATGGGAACCTTCACCATGCTGGCCGCCACGCCCAAGTGGTATCAAGGCCTCTCCCGCTTCAGCCTGATCTTCAACAAACTGACCCGCGACCCCGCCACACGCGCGAGCGACCTCGGCGAACTCGGCCTGGAGGCCGCCCACGCACGCTATGCCGGAATGAACGCCTTCATGCCGGGGATCCCGCTCGAAGACGCCGCCTGGCGTGAGCGCTTCTACCGCGGCACGTCCTATGGCCGCATACTGAGCTTCTACGCGCGGCATCCCGGCCGGGTGCTCGCCATCCTGCAAGCCGACCTGCGCGACGAGGCCTGGCAGAGGCGGCCGTACAGCCTCTCGAACTATCGCAAGGCCCGCGGCTTCCCCATAGGAACGCTCGCCGGCCGCTTCAGCACGTGGGGCTTTCTGCGCATGCAAATATTCCGCTGGTGGCCGGACCATGTGGTGGCGTGGTACGCCCTGCTGCTGCCCGGCGCGCTTCTCGTGGGGCTGCGCGAACGGGACCCGCTGCGGCGTTCGCTGGCGTGGGCCTTTGTGGCGGTTTCGCTCCTGGCGGCGGGCGAATTCGCGGTGACCAGCCTGACGGATGGGGTCGAAACGCCGCGCCATCTGTTTCTGTTTCACGTCTTCACGGATTTCTCGTTCTTTCTGGCTCTGTTCTTCGGGCTGAGCCGCTTTCATGCCGCGCGTCGGATGGAGCGCTCCCGGCCGGCTCTGTACGCGGCGCTGGCGGGACTGGCGATTGCCGGCGTGCTGATGGTGCGGCTCAATGGCTTCGAGGCGACGCCGGCTCTTTCGCGGGCGTCAAGCGGCGGCTCGACGGACGATACCAGTTCGGGGATCGCGTATGCGGGCCGCTGGGAGCGCGGGACTTTTCGCGGCGCCTTCAACGGTAGCCTGACCTATTCGGATGTCCCAGGCGCCACGGCGCGCTGGCAATTCGAGGGCACCGCCTTCGATTACGTGTACACCAAAGCCTTCAACCGCGGCCTGGCGGTGGTGGCAATCGATGGCTCGGAGCGCGGCACGGTGGATCTGTACGCCCCGGCCATCGAGTGGCAGGCCGTTACCACGTTCGGCGGCTTGCCGGCGGGCCGCCATACGGTGGAGATCCGGGTGGCCGGGCGGCGCGATCCGGCATCTTCCGGTTCCTTCGTGGATATCGATGCGCTGGCCGGCCGGTAGGAGCGGCGATTTCCGCGGCGCGGGAATTGAGGCCCCGTTGTTATGCTAGGGACAGTGGCGAGCTTCAACCCATCGTCGTGGTCGAAGGTGCTGGTGCGCGCCACCAACTGGCTGGGCGACGCGGTCATGTCGCTGCCAGCCATACGCGCCATCCGCGAGATCTTCCCGCGGGCGCACGTGGCGGTGGCGGCGCGGCCCTGGGTGGCCGATCTGTACGCCCGCGAAACCGCCATCGACAGCGTGATCCCGTATCCAGTCCAGCGCGGCCTGGCAGGCCGACGCGCATTTGCACGCCGCCTGGCCGAAGAGCGCTTCGATGGCGCCATCCTGCTGCAGAACGCTTTCGACGCCGCGCTCGTCACGTGGCTGGCCGGGATTCCAGAGCGTATCGGCTACAACCGCGATGGCCGAGGGCTGCTGCTCACGCGCGCCATCCCGGTGCCCGAGCCGGGCGAGATTCCGCGCCACGAGCGCTTCTACTACCTGGAACTGTTGCGCCGCGCCGGCATGATGGAGCGATTTCCGAAGTCGGACGCCATCCGGCTGGATGGTCTGGAAGCCGCGCGCGAAGCCGGCGGCCGGCATCTTGCGGCTCTGGGCATTGCGGCGCCGGTGATGGGCATCAGCCCCGGCGCGGCCTACGGGAACGCCAAGCGCTGGCTGCCCGAACGTTTCGCCGACTTGGCCGCCCGGTTCGCGGCCCAGTCCGAAGGAGGCACAGTGCTGGTGTTCGGTTCGGCCGCGGAGCGCGAACTTTGCGAGATCGTGGTGCGGGAACTGGCGCGCGCCAAGGTCCCGGCCCGCAACCTGGCCGGCCAGACCACGCTCGGCGAATACATCGATCTCACGGCCGCCTGCCGCCTGTATTTGACCAACGATTCGGGGGCCATGCACGTGGCATCTGCGCTGGCCGTTCCCACGGTGGCGGTGTTCGGGGCCACCGACGATACTACGACCGGTCCCACGGGCCCGCTCGCGCGCGTGGTCCGCGAGCATGCTGAATGCAGCCCGTGCCTGTTGCGCGAGTGCCCCATCGACCACCGCTGCATGACGCGCGTCACGGCCGATCGGGTGGCCGCGGTGGCGCTGGAACTCTGGGAGGAATCCGCCGCACGGTGGACACACGAAACAAGATCCTGAGCCTGGAAGATGCGCTGTCGCGCGCATGGCTGGGGCTGGTAATCGTGGCCGGCAGCTTCGACGTGCTGCGGGCCTCGCTGGTGCGTGAGATTGGCGCCATACGCGAGCGGACCGGCGCGCGGACGCTGCTGGCGGCGGTGCTGCCTGTTGAAAACGAGATCCTGCCACAGCGCGGCCGCGCGGAGCTGGCGGCCGCGCTGCGCGCGATAGACTACGTCGTGATCGCGGATCGCGCGGCGCTGGAGCGCCTGGCGGCGGGACTCGATCCGCTGGAGACGGTCAGCCTGGAAGCGGAAGACCGGTGCCGCACGCGCGAGTTGAGGGAAAAGCTGCACAGCGGGAGGGCAAGCTAAAGCATGCCCCACCTCCTGGTGGTCCGGCTGGGGGCCATGGGCGATATCGTCCACACGCTGCCCGCGGTGGCCACGCTGCGGCACAACTATCCCGGCGCGCGCATCACCTGGCTGGTGGAACCGCGCTGGGCCGCCTTGCTAGAGGAGAATCCGCATATCGACCGCGTGGCTTGGCTGCGCCGCCATTCGGCCGCGGGGCTGCTCCAGAGTTGGCGCGAATTGCGATCCGAGCCTTACGACCTGGCAGCAGATTTCCAGGGACTGATCAAATCCGCGCTGGCGGCGGCGGCGGCGCGCCCGGGCCGCATTTTCGGGTTCGACGCTGCGCTGCTGCGCGAGCGGGCCGCCACGGTTTTCTACTCGCGCCAGGTCATGAGCGGCGCGGCGCACGTGGTGGAGCGGAATATCGACCTGGCCCTGGCGGCATCGGGCGGAGCGGGCGAGGCGGTGCGCGAATTCCACCTGCCGGCGGGGAAGGCCGAGGGCGAGCTTCCGGAGGGTGATTTCGTACTGGCCTCTCCGCTGGCCGGCTGGCGCTCCAAGCAATGGCCCTTGGAGTACTACGCCGCGCTGGCCAGCCGCCTGGGCCGCGAACTCGGGGTGCCGCTGGTGTTGAACGGCCCGCCCGGCGCCGAAATGCCGGCGGCGCAGAATATCCGGCCGCATTTTTCGGGGATCGCCGGGTTGATCCACGCCACGCGGCGCGCCACGGCCGTGGTGGGCGTCGATAGCGGCCCGCTGCACTTGGCGGCGGCCCTCGCCAAACCGGGTGTGGCGATCTTCGGCCCTACCGATCCGGAGCGCAACGGCCCCTATGGCGGCTCGCCTCAGGTGCTGCGGGATGAAGGGGCGATTACTTCATACAAGCGGCGACCGGAGATCGACCCGAGCATGCGCCGGATCGTTCCCGATGACGTGTTTGAAGCCTTGCGCGCGGCGCTCGAAAGGCGGCCCGAACGATGATCGCGTTTCCCAAACGCTATGCCGATTTCGTGGCCCGGCTGCGGGTGCCCAGCGGATTCGTGATTGTGGCCGCGTTCGCCTGGTTCGCGCATCCCACAGCCGGCTCGCTGGCGATTGGGCTGCCGGTTTCGGTGCTGGGCCTGGCGTTGCGCGCCTGGGCGGCGGGATGCCTGGCCAAGAACCGGCAACTGGCCACCGGAGGGCCGTACGCCTATACGCGCAACCCGCTGTACATCGGCACCTTGCTGGTGGCCGCGGGGCTGGCGGTGGCGGCTCGCAGCGTGGGACTGGGGCGGTTATTCGCAGCGGTCTTCCTGATGGTGTACCTGCCGGTCATCCAGCTCGAAGAGCAGCACTTGCGGCGGCTGTTCCCGGAATACGCGGCCTACGCCGAACGGGTTCCGGCGCTGTGGCCGCGCAGGCGGCGGGAATCGGGCGGGAATCCGAATCCTTTCCGCATGGAGCTGTATCTAAGGAATCAAGAGTTTCAAGCTGGGGCCGGGTTTTTAGCCGGGGTGCTGTTTCTGCTTTGGAAGCTGTTGGGGTAGCCTCTCCACGTGGGGTGGCCTGCATCAGAGGTGAATGGGCGGCTGTGAGTCTACCGGCCGCCCTCTTCATTTGGGCCCCCTTGCTATATTGGTAGTTCCCCCATGCAAATCGACAAAGTCTATGAGCCACAGCGCTTTGAGCCGCATTGGGCACAGTGGTGGATCGATTCCGGCGTGTTCCGGGCCTCCAGCAAGTCGTCCAGCAAGGTTTTTTCGCTAGCCATTCCGCCGCCTAATGTGACCGGATTTCTGCATATCGGCCACATGCTGGAACATTCGGAGATCGACCTCATCGTGCGGTGGCATCGCATGCTGGGCGACAACACCCTGTGGATCCCGGGCACCGATCATGCGGGCATCGCGACCCAGATGGTGGTGGCGCGCAAACTCGCCGAAGAGGGCATTCACTACCGCGATTTGGGGCGCGAAGAGTTCGAAAAGCGCGTCTGGCAGTGGAAAGGGCAGTACGGCGACACCATCAAACGGCAGATGATCCGTCTGGGCGCGAGCTGCGACTGGACCCGCGAGCGCTTCACGCTGGATGCCGGGCTTTCCCGCGCCGTCCGCGAGGTCTTCGTCCGCCTGTATGAGAAGGGCCTCATCTACCGCGGCGAGTACATGGTGAACTGGTGCCCCAAGTGCAATACGGCGCTCTCGGACCTGGAAGTGGCCCACGCCGACGTGCAGGGGCACCTGTGGCACATACGCTACCCGGTTAAGGGCGTTGGGGGCGAGCGCACCATCACGGTGGCGACCACGCGGCCGGAGACCATGCTGGGCGATACGGCCGTGGCGGTGAACCCCAAGGACGAGCGCTATTTCGATTTGCACGGCAAGACCGTGGAAGTGCCGCTGGTGGGCCGCGAGATCCCCATCATCCTGGACGAGCTGGCCGACCCGGCGTTCGGCAGCGGCGCGGTGAAGGTGACGCCGGCGCACGATCCCAACGATTTCGAGGCCGGGCGGCGGCACAATCTGCCCAAGATTAAAGTGATCGACGAGAGCGGACAGATGACCGCCGAAGCCGGCGCCTACGCGGGTCTCGACCGCTTCGAAGCGCGTCGCAGGGTGGTGGCGGATCTGGAAGAGCGCGGCCTGCTGGCCAAGATCGAGGATTATCCGCTGAGCCTGGGCAAGTGCAGCCGCTGCTCGACCGCCGTGGAGCCACTGGTCTCGACACAATGGTTCGTGCGCACCAAGCCGCTGGCCGAAAAGGCCATCGAGGTGGTGGAGAAGGGCCGCATACAGTTCGTGCCGCCCAACTGGACCAAGACCTACTACGAATGGATGTACAACATTCGCGACTGGTGCATCTCGCGTCAGCTCTGGTGGGGCCACCGGATTCCGGCGTGGCACTGCCGCGAATGTCATGAAATCGTGGTGGCGCGCGAGACGCCGGCGGCCTGCCCACGCTGCGGCGCCGGGCACCTGGAGCAGGATACGGACGTCCTCGACACCTGGTTCAGTTCCGGCCTGTGGCCGTTTTCGACGCTGGGCTGGCCGGATCAGACCGAGGATCTGGCCACTTACTATCCCACCACGCTGATGATCCACGGCTTCGACATCCTGTTCTTCTGGGGTGCCCGCATGATCATGCTGGGGCTGGAGTTTATGGGCGACGTGCCGTATCGCACCTGCTACATCCACGCGCTGGTGCGGGATGCCGAGCGGCAGAAGATGTCGAAGACGCGCGGCAACGTGATCGATCCCCTGGTGGTCACCGAAAAATACGGCACCGACGCCGTGCGCATGGCGCTGCTGCAAGGGGCCGCGCCGGGCACCGACATCGTGCTCTCGG
>CAYRWE010000251.1:0-7597 GCA_964427655.1 uncultured Solibacteraceae bacterium
ACATGGGCAAGGCCATCGAGCGCATTTTTCTGCCGCTGATGCGCCTGCAACTGCCTGAAATCCACGATATCTCCATGCCCGCCGAGGGCGTGTTCCACAACCTGATGCTGGTTTCGATTCGCAAGTCCTACCCCGGCCACGCCCGCAAGGTGGTGGACGGCATCTGGGGATTGGGGCAAGCCATGTTCACCAAGTGCATCGTGGTGGTGGACGAAGACGTGGACGTGCAGAACGCGCGCGAGGTGGCCTGGAAAGCGCTCAACCACATCGATCCCGAGCGCGATATCCAGTTCACGCTGGGGCCGGTGGATTCGCTCGACCATTCCAGCCGCCTACCGGATTACGGCTCGAAGATGGGGATCGACGCCACGCGCAAATGGCCGGGCGAAGGCTTCACGCGGCCGTGGCCGGGCGAAATCAAGATGAGCCAAGAGGTCAAACGACGCGTCGATGCGCTGTGGAAGCAGGCGGGGCTGTAGGCATGCGGGCCGCCCTCGGAGCACCGCTGTTGTGGGCGGCGCTGGCGGCATCGGCCGCGCTGGGCTGGCAGGCGCTCACGGTGCGCTACAACTACGGCGACGATTGGTCGGCGCTGTTCTATACCGGGCAATCGACGGCCGTGCCGCCGGAGATCGCGCGCGAAGACGTCTACCGCGTGAACGACTCGACCGGGTACGACGGCCAGTATTACCACATGATCGCACACGATCCGCTGCTTCGCGGCGAGACTATGCCGTTCCTCGATAATCCGCGCCTGCGCTGGCGGCGCATTCTGCTGCCCGCGCTGGCCTATGGCGCGGCTGGCGGCCAGAGCGACCGCGTGGATTCGGCCTACGGCGCGGTGGTGCTGGCCTGCGTTTTCCTGGGGGCGTTCTGGATGGCGCGCTGGGCCGTGGCGTGGAGCCGCCATCCGGCCTGGGGGTTGCTGTTTCTCGCGATTCCGGCGGTGGCGGTGTCGCTCGATCGCTACACCGTCGACGTAGCGCTGGCGGCGCTGGCCGTGGGGTTCGCCGCGGAAGGCGGGGCATGCTTGAGCTTGCCCATCCTGATTCTCGCGCCGCTGGCGCGCGAGACCGGCATCATCCTCATCGCGGCCTATGCCCTGGATGCCGCGCTGCGCAGAGAATGGCGGCGTGTGGCGCTGGCGGCCGCGTGCGCCGCGCCCTCCGCGTTGTGGCTGGCATACGTAGCGCGGCGCACGCCCGCGGATGCCACCGTCTTCGCCTCCTGGGTGCCGTTCTACGGCCTCATGGAGCGCACCCTGCACCCCATTCAGGATTCGGTGGCCACGGGCTGGCTGGTGCGCGCCGCGATTCTGGAATACGTCGGCGTGCTAGGCATGTGGGTCGCGGTTGCGCTGGCCGCCGTGCTGCTCTGGAAGGGCAAACGCGACCTGACGGCCCTAGCGGCGGCCCTCTTCGCCGCCGTCTTCGTGGCGTTCCTCGGGCAGCCGCAGGCCTGGTCGGGTGTCTACTCGTTCGGCCGGACCATGTCGCCGCTGCTCATCTGGCTGGCCCTGGCGGGCGTGGCATCGGGCCGATGGGTATTCCTGATGCCGCTGGCGATGACGGCGCCGCGCATCCTGTTCCAGTTGGCCCCGCAGTGGCGCGGGATCTGGCACGGGCTGCTGAGGTGAAGATTGTCGACGTTAGGATTTGCCGCCTTGGCAACTGCTTGATAAGATAGAAAAGACCCTCACGGTGGGCGTAGCACAGCTGGTAGTGCGCCAGATTGTGGTTCTGGATGTCGTGGGTTCGAATCCCACCGCCCACCCCAAACCAACTACCCTATTTTCAATAACTTACCGGGAACTTTCTCCCGTGTACCAGATTTTGTACCAGAATCTTCAGGTTCGGCCTGCCCAAAATCCAGCTTGGCGGTAGCCGCATCGAGCGTCACTTGGAAGGAATCGACCCAGGGCGCGTAGTGCTTTTCCGTCGTCTTGATGCTGTTGTGCCCGAGTAGGAGTTGCACAGTGCGCAGTTGCTCGCCCTTCTCCAGCAGGCGGACGCTGAACGTGTCGCGGAACCGATGTGGATGTCCGTGCGCGATTCCAGCCCGCGCCATCACGCGCTCGATAGTCCGCCTCGCTAATCCTATTGCCGTCTTGAGCGCCGAAGCCCCATTCCAGAAGAAATACTCGCCCCCGGCCGGCAACGCAGCCAGCGCGTCCGTAGCGGGCTTCCCGAGCCTCGAATACTGCTTCCTGCCGGTCTTCATGATGCGCAGCAGCATTTTGCCCGTCGCCAGGTCTACAGCATCGCGCCGAAGTTGAACCGCATCGGATATACGGAGCCCGGAGTAGAGCAACACCAGGACCAGCGCGCGGGCATTGGCGCGGGTAAGCGCGCGGCTGTTGGGGTTCCTATCGCCCCACGCATCGCACGCCGCGAGCATTCGGTCTACCTCTTCTCGCGTGAACGGCATCGTCGGGGGTCCGTCATCCCGCGGCGCCCGGAGATCCTTCGCGAAGTTCTCAGGCATCCAGCCGCGCTTCTTGGAGAATGCGCAGAAGGCCCGGAGCGTCTCCAGTTCCTTGCCGCTGGTGGCGGGCGAAATCGGCCGCGGGGATTCGTTTTCGGTTCTCGCCGGCGCCTTTCGGCCCGCGCGAAAATCCGTAAGCTCCCCGAGGTCGATTCCGTCCATTGCCCGGATGCCTCTTGACGCGCAAAAGGTCGATAGGTGTTCCAGGGTTTTGGAGTAGCTTTCGACGGTGGAATCCGCGAGGTTCCGCGCCTGGCAATCACCCAGGTACGATGCAATCGCGTCCGCCACGGATACCACGATGCGCGCGCCCTCCGGCCCGGCTTCTAGTTTTTCGGCGCGCTTCACGGCGCGCGCCCAGTCTCGCGTCTTGAGGGATTTTCGGGTCCGCTTGCCGCAGACTTCCCCATCACACCAGATCGGGCAAGTGCACTTCGTCCAAGCGTTGCCCTTCTCTTTGGCCGGCTTGCATTCCGCCAGATGTCGGCGGTACAGGTTCAGCACATCAGCCCCGCTTTCCCTTTCCGCCCCGCTTGCTCCCAATCTTCGCCGCCGCGGTCTTGAGCTTCTTACTGCGCACCAGCGCGCTAGCCGCCGCGGCCTTCTTCGCCCGTGCCGTGCGCTCCGCAGGCGTCATGGTTTCAAGGCTGCGCTTGCCGCCGATCTTGCCACCCTTGGCGCCGGTCTCTTTGAAAAACTTCAGGATGTCATCAGGCATCTTTTTCTTCGCCACCTCAACAGCTTAAGGCCCTATCGTTAGATTTTCCTTTACAGCTAAAGGGCCTTTAGCTTATAGTCATTGTGAACCCGCTTCCCGACGATTGCAAGCGGATTTCAGAAAGGACTTGACAAGGAGAGATCATGGCCAACGAAACGAGACGTAACGCGCTCACCGCTATCGTGGTGGCGCCCGTGGCCGCGGCTATCGCGGCAGTGAAACGACCGGACGTTGTCCGGCAAAGCGAACTTCAGCGGATTGTGGACGTGAACAATCAACTACAGGTCGCCGTCGCCAATATCCGACGGCGCCTGGAAGCCGGCGCGGAATTCGAGCGCGGGAAATGGGGCGTAAGCACGCTTGGCATGGAGTCGCTTTCCTGGTTTGAAGAGGAGTGCGGCATCGGTGATCGTGAAAGCTTCGAGGAATGCGGCCTGGAAATCGACACCGCCGAGCGCATCAGGAAGCTTATGGCTGATCTCAAACTGTCCGCCGGCAAACAGCGCCACGGCATGATCGTGTACGCGTGAACCATCCCCCACCGGGCGCCGTTCCCGCGGCGCCCATTTCCCGCAGGTTGCGGTTCAAGGTGAACCTTGTTTCTTAGGGCGCTTGGGGGTGCCGGGTATCTTGACTTTCGATTGCCCTTCAGCCCATCGGTGCTTTCGACTTGTATTCCA
The DNA here is from genome assembly GCA_964427655.1 of uncultured Solibacteraceae bacterium. Classification (GTDB taxonomy): domain Bacteria; phylum Acidobacteriota; class Terriglobia; order Bryobacterales; family Bryobacteraceae; genus CAVQNQ01. The sequence goes on from CAYRWE010000251.1 coordinate 3,883, forward strand.
GAACGAAATTACGCACCCTGTTCTTTGTGAAGTCGGAGGCGGAGAATCCCGCAAGAACTAATTGAAGGACCGCTGGCGTGGCATCTATGTGCATTTTGGCCCTTCCGCACTGAAGATGAGCCTGCAATTGCTCGACACTCATGGTTTCCGCCTGTGCATAACTGATGCAGGTATCCCGCTTCAAAAATGGATGCTCCGCTTTGTGAAATATGACGGTCTGATCCTTCGCTCCCCTCAGCGAAGTAAAGCTGGCTATAGCAAACAGCCCTTCACCATTAGGCTCTGTAGCGATGATCCAAAGATGCTCGCACTGATTTTCGTCGTTCAGCGGAAAAAGGAATGTTTGACCAGCGTGAAAGGGCACAACCCTTACGCCACCAGGCGAAAGGCTGCCCTCTGTTTGTCAATCAACGATTCGATCTGGGCGGCTTCATCTTCGGATAGACCGAGCGCGGCAACAATATCGGAAATATCGATGGGAGAGGAGCTTTCACCTGGATCATCCCATTCCGGGAAATCTCGGTGGCATTCATCGGCAAGGGCGAAGGCGTTCTTTTGGCCATCGGCCTCGAAGGTCTCCTCGATGATTCTCTCCTCGGCGCGCGACAATTCTGAATTGCCGGGGTCAGCTCGCAGTACTACGGCATAGGGATCGGAGCTTGGCTGAATGTGCGTTGACCAAAACGTCGGATGAGCGTTCGGATTCCTGCCGGCCTTGATGCGGTCGTAGATATTGCTGGTCACGGGGCCGAATTTCATTGAAACGTAGTTGTCTGTGGTTATTGAAAGCCCGCATCTGCGAAAGGCTTCCCTGTCAGCCCGATAGAGCAGTTTGATTAAGGCCATGTAGTTCAGGGGGACACCTGCCACTCTCAGAAAAAGCGCCGCTGCCTGAGTTGCCTTTACTTCATCAAAAACTAATTTCACTGGTTTGATTATGACACAAACCTTCCCCGCTTGTTTCGCTGATCTTAGGCGCAACCAACCCAGTAGGCTTCGCATTATAACCCCTTTCGTTTCAACCGACTATGCCGGCATATCCAGCTGCTCCAGCCCCTTGGTGCGTAGCTACCCGCATTCCGCGTTTGTACTTCGGCTCGCGCGCGGCGCCCTTCCCTTTCAGGAGCAGAATTCCAGACACGCCCCTCCGCTTTCGCCGTCGTATTCGCATAGCGCCCGGCGTTCACATCAACCTAGGGCTGCACGGTGCTGGCCTCAGCGTGGGACCGCGCGGCCTCCACGCCGGAGTGAACCGCCGCGGCATGTACACCAGCGCTGGTATCCCCGGAACCGGGCTGTACGCTGTTCACCACCTCCGCGGCCCATCGGATGAGCACGCGAGCGTTCAGGGGACCGCCGCGGGGTTCGTGGTGGGCCTCCTGATGGCGGTCGCGGTGTTTGCTGCATTGGCGATTGTTGGGCTGTTCTGGCAATAGCGCCGCTACGGCCGCGCACGGCCCCGCTGTTCCCGTCATACTCCCCTTCAGTTCACCCTTCCCGCCCGCGCCTCCCGCTCAAGCGCTTGCTCCACCGAGAGCACCTCTTTGGTTCCCTGCTTGCCGTCGTAGTACACGACCTGAATGCAGGCTTGCTTGATTCGGGCGGCCCGCACAGATGCGACGATCTGATCGACCTTGCGCCCCTCAAGCTTGCGGATCAGGGTATCCAATTCACGGGCCGGATTCAGAAGATCGAATTCGATCAGTCGCGCGACCAGGTTATTGCGGTCCCCTATCGTGCCATGACGCATCAGGACCAGGTAGAGGCCGAAGGCGACCAGGCGCCGATTGGGGGCGTCCCACGACCCGAGTTTATCCACCGCTGCGCGATACGCGGATAGATCCTCGGGATACCCCATCTCGCGCATTGTTTCGAAAATGGCCGCGTGCTCAACGTGCAGGTCGAACCACAGCCAACTGACGCCCGCCATGACGCTCTCGCTATCTTCGGGTGCTCCCTCCGGGGCCCCGACCTTCGTGCCAGACGGGAATCCGGCGACAGGGATACCGTTCACCAGTTGCCGCCGCAGGTGAAGCAACTCATGTAGCATATTCTCGGTCGTCAGTTCATCCCTGTACTCGATAGTGACGGCCTTCGGATTCGCCCGTGCGCCACAGCCCATTTGCGGGTTCCTTGAGACGCCGATCTCGCGGCCGATATGCCCCTCGATTTCGTCCACAAGCGCCTGAACGGGCGCGGGGAGTTGTCTTCTGTATTCATAGTTCATGCTAATTGTTCACCTTCTCGTATCGATAAGTGACGGTAAATGTAGCCTCTACGTGAATTGGCTTACCCGTCGTATTGAGCCATGATGCAATCTTGACCAATAGCTCATTGTCTGGATTCAACAGCATGTCTACATTGGTGTAATCAAAGGGCGCCCGATGTGGTTCAGTGGAAATGGCGTCCTGTATGTAGAGCATGGTGTTATCCGCGCAATAATCACACTGACCTGAACCACCCGGCGAGGTCGTCTGAAAGCCAAGTAAGACGCCGGCATACTGACCCGGCGTAACTGGCGTGTCTCCCGGAAGAACCTTCGGCCAAGATACCAGATCACCTCGCAGTCGAAGTATGCGAACCCTGTAACCATTCGGAGGCTGGAAGGTAACGGGCATAATCGCCGAATCCGCCGCACCCCAACAATTAGCCCGAGTATCTACCGGTCCGTAGAGGTCGCGAGGAAAGTTAGAAGCGGATGTAAATGGCCCGATGATCGAAGCCGAAAGGGCCAGTATCGTCCAGATGGGAGTCATAATATGGTCAGTTAGATAACCCGTGATGCTGCAACACTGCGATTACATCTGCCAGCGTGGCGGGTGTGGATGTAACTCTCGTACCCACAACCTGATTCCCGTTTATAGATAGCGCGGGGCTTGTTCCCCCTCCAAAAGACAGCAAGATAGAGCAGGACGCACTCGAATTATAAAGCGTCACGCCCCCACCGCTAGACACAACCCCTATGTCAGCGAAACCACTGTTGGAGGAATCGTACGCATGGAATCCTTGCGCCCATTGGAACGAGTAGAAGGTGCTATCCGTAATGGACAAACCCGCATGATATCCGGTCTTGGCATCGGCGGCATTATTGATCGTAGTCGTGATACCGTTCAAAGTAAGAGACAGCAATCCATTCGTGATCGTCACCCCCGCCGACGTGAGCACCACGGAGCCGAGCGGCCCATAGATCCCCACGCCCGAAGCCGAGATGTAAACCGAGTTCGACCCGTGGGCGATTGTCACGCCCGGCGATGCGCCCGCCGCCGTCAGCGTGATCGTGTTTACCGGCGACGTGTAGTTATCGGAGAGGGTGATCCCGCTCGCGCCCGCATGGAGAGCCGCGCCGGTTGTGGAGTAGTACGCCACGAGGCCCGCCGCAGTCAGCCCAAGCTGCCCCGTGGATGCGGAGATCAAAACGCCGGTACTGGACACGCCAACCGAGTTCGTTCCGTGGGCAACGGAGATGCCCGTGGAGGCTGCCGTAACCGTGTTCTGCGGGCTGGCCTGATTGTCCGCGAGTATGATCCCCGCCGATCCGATCTCAACGGCCGCGCCTGTCGCCGCATTCTCAAAGATCAGCGTGCCGGAAATCAAGGCCGTACCGGGTCCGATGTTCAGATTGTTCGATACATCCGAGTACAGCGGGGCGGCCACGTTGAGCGCTAGTGGTCTGCGGCGAACAGATTAACCATTATCCAGCACGGTGCGGGCGCGC
>CAYRWE010000252.1:0-7558 GCA_964427655.1 uncultured Solibacteraceae bacterium
CTCGTTGAGCACCGGCACGGCGCCGATGTCGCAGGTGTTGCGGGTGGCCGTCTCGAACGTGCGGATACCCCGCTCGCACAGAATCACGTGCGGGTTGCCATGCGCCACCACGTACTCGGCCGACATCAGCAGCTCGCGGATCGTGGAGCTCATGCCGCGCTTCAGCAGTACCGGCCGCCCGCAGCCGCCCAGCGATTTCAATAGCGCGAAATTCTGCATGTTGCGCGCGCCCACCTGCACGCAATCGGCGTATTCGGCCACCAGCTCCACGTCCCGGTCGCTCATCACTTCGGTGACGATCGGAAGGCCGCTGGCTTCGCGGGCTTTGCGCAGCAGCCGCAGCCCCTCCAGCTCGAGACCCTGGAAATCGTAGGGCGAAGTCCGCGGTTTGAAGGCCCCTCCGCGCAGCAGGTGCGCGCCGGCCGCGGCCACGCCTTCGGCTGTTTCCATAATCTGCTTTTCGCTCTCCACCGAACAGGGCCCCGCGATCACTACAAACTCGTCCGCCCCTACAGCCAGCCCGTTTACCGGTATAGCCGAACGCTCCTTCTTGAATTCCCGGCTCACGAACTTGTAAGGCGCCGTGATGCGGACGGCGCTCTCTACCCCCGGGGTGGCCTCCAGGGATTCCAGGCAGGCCGTCACATCGCCCAGCCCCACCACCCCGATCACCACCCTCTCTTCGCCCTCGATCGAGTGGACCTTGTAGCCGAATTCGCGGATCCGCTCGCACACATGCTCGATCTCGTCGCGCGTGGCGTGCGGCCGCATGGAAATGATCATTTTCAGTACCCCCAAAATAAAAAAGGCCCACTCTTGCGAGTGGGCCGGTTTAACTACCTTTTCGGGATATCGTTTAAACCAACGCCACTCTGCCGGTCTGGCGGTAATGCCAGAACCGGAAGCTAAACGAGCTGGCGTAGGACCACGACATCGAAATTTCAGTATACACCCATGTCCGGTGTATAGCTATTGAAAGGTGACGCCCACGGCGTTGGCCGTCTGGCCGTCGGCGTTCAGCAGCACCTTGACGGTTCCCTGGCCGGCCAGGCCCGCCGGCAGGGGTCCCAGGTTAACCTGGTCTTCGCCTGCGATGGAGGCTACCGGTCCGGCATATTGCAGCGGTACCGCCAGGCCTCCCACGGTGGCCGAGATGTTCTGAGCGTGCCGCAAGCCAGTGCCGAAAAGCTCCAGATACGCCTGGCCGCCAGAATTCAGCACAATCGGCAGGGGCACGATGCTCCCGGCGGCGCCCACCTGGTAGACCGGCCCCGTCTGCGGCGCGCTGCCGGGCGTGCTCTCGACAATCAGGGCTGCCGCCAGGCCGCTCGAATTGACCTGGAAGACGCCCGGCGCGACGGCCGCGATCTGCGCCGTCCCGGTGGTCATGGTGCCGTCGCCGGCGGTCAACGTGATGCCGGCGCTGCCGCTGGCGGTTCCCGAGGGAACCACGAAGTTCACCTGTCGCGGCGAAACGTAGTACAGCGCCGCCGGCCGTGTGATCCCGGCGGAATCCTTGATCGCCACCGTCGTTCCGAGCACGTTGGCCGCAGGTGTAGCCGCTTGCAGGGTACCGACCGCCAGGCGCGCGCCAAACACGCTGGCGATTGAATCCGGTGCGACGGCCGTCCCGCCCGCCGGCCAGGCTGAGTTGACCGCGGATGAGCCGCCCGATGCCGTCGCGGCGCCCGCCTGGTTGAGCAGAACGCCGACGCCTCCCAGGCCGCCCGTGTTGTTGGCCACCACCAGGTCGGGCCGTCCGTCGCCATTCATGTCGGCGACCGCCAAGCCCACTGTTGCAGGACCAGCGGGGAACGGATTTTCGGCCTGAAACGTGCCATCCCCGTTGCCCGCCAGGTAGCCCGTGGCGTTGACCGCGCAGCAGTGCGCCACCACCAGGCTGAGTTTGCCCGTGCCGGTGAAATCGGCGGCTCGCAAATCGGCCAGCCCTCCCGAGGTAGCGTAGGAAACGGGCGCCTGAAAGGTGCCGTCGCCCTTGCCCAGCCACACATCGATGAAGGAATGCCCGTTGCCATCCTGGTGCCCCAGGGCCAGGTCGGGCTTGCCATCTCCGTTCCAGTCCCCGGCGGCGACCAGGTTGGGGTTGACGCCCGCGGCCGATTTCACGGCCGGCAGGAATGTGCCATCGCCCTTGCCCAGCAGAATGTCGATGCCTCCGGGGTCCGAGGTGCTGCCGACGGTTCCGAAATCGGCCACCGCCAGGTCGATCTTGCCATCGCCGTTGAAGTCGGCGGCGGCCAGGCGGACGGGGTGGGAGCCGGCGGCATAGTTCACGGTCGGGCGGAAGGTGCCGTCGCCGTTTCCCAGCAGCACCGCAACTCCGCCCTTCACGCCGCCCGGCGGACCCTGGCCGGTCACCAGCAAATCGGGATGGCCATCGCCGTTAACGTCCGCGACCAGCAGGAAGTTGGCTCCCGGCACGGCGGCGTAGCTCACCGGCGCCTGGAAAGTGCCATCGCCGTTGCCCAGCAGCACGTACGCCAGCCCGGAGGACGATCCCACCGCCGCCAGGTCGACTTTGCCGTCGCCGTTGAAATCGGCGGCTGCCACCGCGACGGGGTTTACGCGGCCGCCCGGCCCCAGCGCAAGCAAGACCGGGCTACCCAAGCCTCCGCCGCCACTGGCTAGCATGATGCTGAGAGTATCGGCGGCGGGATTCGAGGCCACCACGTCGGGGCGGCCATCGCCATTCACGTCGGCAATGGCGACGGCCGCCGGCGCCGTGCCCGCGGGGTTCAGCGTGGGGCTTTGGAACGTGCCGTTCCCATAGCCATAGAGCACTGCGATGGTACCGGAGCCGGAGTCCGGGCCGATGCAATCGGGGCTGCCGAACCCGACCACAATATCCAGGTTGCCGTCCGAGTTGAAATCCGTGAGCACCAGAGAATTGGGCGAATAGGCGGCTTCAAAAGGCAGCGCTTCCGGCTGGAAAGTGCCATCGGGGTTGGCCAGCAGCACAGAAACGGTTCCGTTGCCGCTGTTGGCCGTCACCAGGTCGGGCCGGCCATCGTTGTTGAGGTCGCCGGCCGCCAGGTAGGTGGGGAGCGGTCCCGCGGGATAGCTGGCGGGATATTGAAATGTGCCGTCGCCGTTTCCGAAGAAGACCTGGACCACCCCGATGGCGCCGCCGGAGAAGGCCACGGCAAGGTCCGCATTGCCGTCTCCGTTCAGATCGGTAGCCAGTACCGAAACCGGTATGTCGGTACCCAGGTCCGCGATGGGCGTCACCGTGTTGAAGGTGCCGTTGGCGTTGCCGATCAGGATTACCAGGCTCGCGTCGGCGCCTGCTACGGCCTGGCTGACCACCGCCAGGTCCGGGATGCCGTCGCCATTCAGGTCGGCGGCGGCCATCGAAACGGGAGCGGGTCCCGCGGGATAGGCCGCCGCAGTGCCGAACGTGCCATCGCCATTATTGAGCAGGACCCAGACGGCTGGCGCGATGGTGGCGTTTCCCAGGCACGATACGGCGAGGTCCGGCTTGCCGTCGCCATTGAGGTCCGCCGCCAGCACCGAGGTGGTGCCCGGCCCGGCCGTGTAGCTCACGGGCGGGTTGAGCGAGAAATCCGCGTTGGCGATCTCCACCTGAACCGCGTTGCCGCCGGGCTGAATCAGCGCGCCGCCCTTTCCTCCGTTGCCCACGAAATCGGCCGTGGCGGCGAGCTGCGAGGCGCGTCCGGTGGCGGGCGCCTGGGCAGGAGCGGAAACGGGCGCATTGCCGATAAGCTGGACCGCAGGCGCGCCCGAGGGGCTCACCTGGACGGTCCGCCAGCGGCCGTCCGAGAGCCGGGCCACGAAGGTAAAGTTGTTGCTGCCGCCGGCCGCGATCACATAAGGCGACTGGAAAATGCCGGGAGATGCCGGGGCCACAACCAGGGGAGGATTAATGCCGCAGGAGGTTAGAAAAGCCAGACTTAGGATTACGAGCGGCTGAGGCACGCGCAGCCACACCATTGTTTCAGAATCTCACGCTCGCGGGGCGCACGCTGTTCACGAAAACACGGCGGCCGTTCTCAGGGTACGGATACCTCCACCGGTTCCGCGCGCGCGCTCTCGTTGCCGGCCTGGTCCACCGCGATTACGGTGTAGCGGTAGGTCTTGCCGCGCTCGATGGTGCGATCCGAGTAGTTGGGAATCTGCGATCCCTCGGCGATTTTGGCGAACGCTCCGGAACCCTCGGCGCGGTAAATGCGATAGCCGGCCAGATCGGATTCGGTGTTGCGATCCCACGCCAGCTCGATCGAATTGGGCGCTACGGCGGCCCGCAGGCCCGCGGGGACGGCGGGCGGGAAAGTATCCACGGGGGTGATCGTGACCGGCGCGGTCAGCTCGCTTTCGGCTTCCTTGCCTTCACCGATATCCACCAGCGCCTGCACCTCATATATGTAAGTCTTGCCAAATTCGCTCAGGGGATCGACCCAATCGTGCCCGGTCACGGTCGTCACCGGATCGAACTTCTCGCTGCCCGGCTCGCGCCGGAAGATCCGGAAACGGCTACCGGGGCCGCCCCAGGTGAGGCGCACACCCGCGGCGGTGGCCTCGGCGTGCAACCCCGTGGGAACTTGCGGAGGTGCCACCACCGGCAGGACGAGGGGGATCGACCATCCGGATTCCTTGCCGTTGGCGCCAATGGCACGCACCGCGATCGTGACTTCCTTGCCCGTCCACGCGGCGGATGGAATCTCATAGCGCACGTTTCCGTTGACGGCCGCAACGGAAGGCTCTTGGCGGGCTTGCTCGGCCCACTCCGCTATATTGAACGGCGCGGCGGCGGGGCCGATGCGCAGATCGAAGGTGAGCGGCTTCTTGATGGCCATGCCTTCGGTGGTCAGCGCCGGCGGGGTGAATTGCACGATGATGCGGGCATCCCGCTGGATGGCCGCGAGATTCGCGATCGGGCCGGGCACGTTGGCTAGCGGCGGAAGCGGGCCGCCAATATAGGCGCAGCCGGACCCCATCAGGGCGGCCGCGGCGAGCGCGATTAGCACGCGATTCATGCGTAGGATGGGGCGCGGACCGTGCGTCCGCGCCGCAAGAACCAGTGTAACCGCAAGCTTACTGGAGGAACAGCGGGCTCCCCGCCGAACAATACGGCTGCCCGGCCACGCTGGCGCATAGGACCAGCGTGGTGTTGCCGGGCGTAAGGCCGGCGGGAACCGCCACGTTGACCTGCTGGACGCCGTTCAGCGTGGGAGCGGGGCCGGCGTACAGCGGAACCAGGTTCGCCTGGCTGCCGATCTGCGCTGAGACCGCGGCGCCATTGGGAATGCCGGTCGCGAAGATCTGCAGGATGCTGCCGGCGGCCGCGCCATCGGTGGCGGAATTCGCCGAATAGTCCTGGTTCAGAATGCCGCCCTTGAAGACGGAAGGCCAGGCCGGCGAAAGAGGCACGGTTTCGGGCGCGCTGGCGGTGCCATCCACGGTCACCACCATGGATGTCGACGTCCTGGCGCCCAGGCTGGCGGGCACTTGCAGGTTGATCTGCGTGGCGCTGGTATAGAGCAGCAATGCCGCGGTGCCGTCGAACGTGACGACCACGTTCTGGCCCGCCAGGTTCGATCCCATTACGGTGCCGAGCGAACCGGCGACCAGAGGCGTCGCCGTCAGAGTGGCGGCGTTCAGGACGCTCGTCACCGTGGGTTGGTTCGGCGGGGCCGGTGGGGTCGGCGTCGGGGCCTGCACCGTCAGGGTCACGGGGATGCTCACGTTCCCGGCCAGCGGACCGGCATCGATAACGATGGTGGCATTATAGGTGCCCGCCGCGAGGACAACACTGGTGTTGACGCCAACGCGCACCGCGCCCGGGTTGCTCACCAGATTCATCCACCCGGAGCCGGTCTGGTACACCACGCTGGCGGTCCAGTTCAGGATGCCGCCGCCGGCGTTCTGAATGGGGACGTAGCCGAGATCCCCCGTCTCAATGCCATTCGCCTCGGAAAGTTGTATGGGCGCGTTGTTGATCGAAAGCTGGGGGAAATAGCTCGCTCCACAATCGCCCACCACGGTGCAATCGGAAGCCGGCGTCACGGCGGCGAAGCGCTGTATGGGCGCGGTCGAAGAGGCCGTATAGACCGTAGATACGGGTCCGGGAGCGAGGCTTTCGTTGGCTACCGTGGCGGCGGTCACGCGGGGCAGGCCGATGAAGGTGGGGAACTGCGCGCTCTCGCGCAGAATTGGGCCGGCATCCACCACTTCGTAGACGGCGTATCCTGAGCCGTTCGAGAGCGGCACCGGGCTGACGGAGGTGAGCGTCACCGCGCCCGAGCCGGTGGGCGTAGCGAAGGGCGTTCCGCCGGTCCCCGTGGAATCCGCGCCCGTGACGCGCGCCAGCAGCAGCGTGCCACTCGCGGGCACGTATTGGCCGGGGGATTGCGGTACGCCCAGGTCTCCGCCAGCGGTGGGAACCAGGGCGTCCGAGCCGGCTATAAGATCCGGCAGATAAAGCGTTGCGTTAGCCGGAAAATTGGAATAGTCGATTACAAATCGGGTACCGTTATCCTGGCCCGCGCCGCGCGGCAGAAAGGCGTTCGCGAAAGCCTCGCTGATACGCGTGGAGGCGAACGCGGTTTGCGCCGCGAACAGACTGGCCATCGTCAGCGTGGAAGGCAGCGCGGAGCCGGCGCAATAAATGCCGGTGTCGTCCAGCGTGGCGAAGAACGCGGTTTGCACGTTGGCCACGGTGACCTGCGATTGCGGCAGGGGCAGGGAAGTCGAGATGATGGCGTTGAGCGGCTGCCCCGCCGTGGCGCCGAGCTGGTTGGCGTCCAGCAGCACGTTCGAGACGCGCACGTTGAAACTGCCGCTGGCCGGAACCGTGATCGCGACGCCGTTGAAGGTAATGCCGGAGCCGGTTATATAGCCCGCCACCGCCAGCGGGGTAAAGCCCGTGCCGGAATCGACCGAGACCACGGCATCGTGCGTGAGGCTGTTATTGTCCACCCGGTTGGTGACGCTGACCGGGAAATAGAGGGCCAGATTGTCCGAAATGGCGGTTCCGGGAACAAAGCCGGAACATTGCAAAAGGATGTCGCTGGCGTGTTCAGTAAGACCTTCGGCCCGTATCGTCGCGGGACCGGAAGACGCGGCACACTGTCGAGGAGGTGTCGCTGTCTGAGAGTAAGCCAAGCAGAATGAGCAAGTTATCAGCGTGAAGAGGGCTCGCCCCCACCTACCAATCGGAGTAAGGGGTTCCATCGAGTCCTATTTTATCCGAACCGCTCTTCACATCAAAGATCCCCGGGTCGGTCTGGGTGACGCTCTGGGTGGCTTCCTCCATGATCGTCTTCCAGCTTTGATTGGAGCTGGTCATCGGATCCATGGGAATGGCGCGCAGGTATCCCTCGCTGACCAGGTCCTGCAACGATTGCGGGGCCTTCTGCTTGTCGTAGGTGTAATTGTCGATGACCGTTCGCAAGGTGAACAGGTTGTTCTTGAGCACGCTCTCCTTGGTGCGCATGATGGAGCGCGAATAGATGGGGATGGCCATCGAGATGAGAATCACGATGATGGTGACCACCACCATCAGCTCGACGAAGGTGAA
>CAYRWE010000253.1:0-7556 GCA_964427655.1 uncultured Solibacteraceae bacterium
TCAAGAGGAACTTTCTACTTTGCCCAAATAGGAACTTCTCATATTGCCGCGACAACCCGCCGCTTGCGCCGAAGGCGCACACTACCGGTGAGATAAAATAAAGGCGCACAAATACGATGAAACAAAAGATTCGCTCGACGACGGTGATGTGTGTCCGCCGCGACAACAAAGTAGTGATGGCGGGGGATGGCCAGGTCACCCTCGGGCAGGAAGTGCTCAAGGGCACCGCGAAGAAGCTGCGCCGCCTCTACAACGACAAGGTCCTCGCCGGGTTCGCCGGCTCCACGGCGGACGCTTTCGCGCTGTTTGCGCGCTTCGAAGCCAAGCTCGAGCAGTTCAACGGGAACCTGCCGCGCTCCGTGGTGGAGTTGGCCAAGGAATGGCGTACCGATCGCGCGCTGCGCCATCTCGAGGCGCTGCTGCTGGTGGCCGACGCCAGCGCCACTTACCTGGTGAGCGGGAACGGCGACGTGATCGAGCCCGATGAAGGCATCGCCGCTATCGGCTCGGGCGGTCCTTTCGCCATGGCCGCGGGTACGGCGCTGCTGAAAAATACCAAGCTCTCGGCACGGCGCATCGCCGAAGAGGCCATGGCCATCGCCGGCAAAATTTGCATCTATACCAACGAGAACGTCACCTTCGAGGAACTGGAATAAGCCATGGTCATCTATCTTCCCGGCCAGTCCGTGGATGAGGAGCCGATCCTGGACGAACTCACGCCGCGCGAAATCGTCCGCGAGCTCGACAAACACGTAGTGGGGCAGGCCGAGGCCAAGCGCGCCGTGGCCATCGCCCTGCGCAACCGCATCCGCCGGCAGAAGCTGGCGCCCGAGATGGCCGAAGAGGTGATGCCGAAGAACATCCTCATGATCGGCCCCACCGGCGTGGGCAAGACCGAGATCGCCCGCCGCCTGGCCCGCCTGGCCAATTCGCCCTTTCTCAAGGTCGAGGCCAGCAAGTTCACCGAGGTCGGTTACGTGGGCCGCGACGTGGAATCCATGATTCGCGATCTGGTCGACATCTCCATCGACATGGTGCGCGAGGAGCGGCTCGATGAAGTGGCCGACCGAGCCGAAATGAACGCCGAGGACCGCCTGCTGGACCTGCTCATGCCGCCCCAGCCGGAACCCAGCGAAAGCGTCGAACGCACGCGCGAAAAGCTGCGCGAGCGGCTGCGCGAAGGCAAACTCGACGAGCGTCTGGTGGAACTCGACGTCAAAGACCGCAGCGCCACCCTCGAGGTCACTACCAACGCCGGCATCGAGGAGATGGGCATCAACCTCAAGGACATGCTGCCCAGCCTCTTCGGCCAGAAGACCCGCCGCCGCAAAATGCGCGTGGCCGAAGCCCTGGATTACCTGGTGCAGGAAGAGGAGCAGAAGCTCATCGACATGGACCAGGTGACCCGCACCGCGCTCGAGCGTGTGGAAACCAGCGGCATTATCTTCCTCGACGAAATCGACAAGATCGCCGGCCGCGAATCCGGCCACGGACCGGATGTCAGCCGCGAAGGCGTGCAGCGCGACATCCTGCCCATCGTGGAGGGTACCACGGTCAACACGCGCCACGGCTTCGTGCGCACCGATCACATCCTTTTCATGGCCGCGGGCGCGTTCCACGTCTCCAAGCCCAGCGACATGATCCCCGAGCTGCAGGGCCGCTTCCCCATTCGCGTGGAGCTCAAATCCCTCTCCGTCGAGGATTTCATCCGCATCCTCAAGGAGCCCAAGAACGCGCTGGCCAAGCAATACACGGCCCTTCTCGAGACCGAGGGCATCAAGCTCATCCTCACCGACGACGCACTGGAGGAAGTGGCCCGCTTCGCCGCCCAGGTGAACGAGAGTTCCGAGAACATCGGCGCGCGCCGTCTCCACACCATCATGGAGAAGCTCCTCGAAGAGGTTTCCTTCGAAGGCCCGGATTTAAAGAAGAAGACCGTCAAGGTGGACGCCAACTACGTCCGCAAACAGCTCGCCGAGATCGTCAAAGACCAGGACCTGAGCCGTTACATTCTGTAGCGAGGTGGAATGCTGGCCCTGCAGCTTATCCTCACCCTCATCCTGCTGTCGATCGGCTCCTTCGCGCCGGGCTTCTTCCTGGTGCGCCGGTTGCGTTGGAGCCCGCTGGAGAAGCTCTGCGGCTCGATCGGCCTTTCGCTCGTCCTGCTCTACCTGGCCGCCTGGGGCATCTACGTTGCCGGACCGGCCGATCAGCGGCCCGCTTTCATCGCCGTTTCGATAGTATGCTGCCTGCTGGGCGTCCTGGCCTGGCGCGATGCCGTCGCGCTGTCCCGTGTTCCGCGCGTCCGGCGTGCGGCTCTGGGATACGGGTTTCTGCTGCTCTGGACGCTCCTGGTGACGGCCATCATCCGCGTCTATTCGGGAGCCAACTGGTCGGCCGATTGGTTCGAACATTTCCAGCGAACGCTCTTCTTCCTCGATCGCTTCCCGGCCGATACGCCTCTCTTCGCCGGCTACAAACTGCCCGCGCGCCCGCCCATGATGAACGTGCTGGCGGCTTTCTTCCTGGGCCAAACGCAGGACCGCTTCGAAACGTTCCAGGTCATCTTTGTCTTCCTCAACTCGCTGCCCTTCCTGGCGTGTTGCCTGGTGATGCCGCGCCTCGTGGGACCGCGCCAGCAGCGGCTTCTGCCTCTGGTGGCGCTTTTCGCGATGAACCCGGTAGTCATGGAGAATGCCACTTACTCCTGGACCAAGCTGCTGGCGGCATTTTATGTGATCGTGGCGCTATGGTTCTACCTGGCTGCATGGAAGAAGAACGACATCTGGCGCATGACGGCGGCCTTTCTGGCGCTTTCCGCCGGATTGCTGGTGCACTACTCGGCCGGCCCGTACTGCGTGCTTTTAGGGCTGCATTATCTGATCGTGGTATTTCGCAAACGCAGGCGTCCCTGGCGAGAGCTGGCCGTATTCGGATGCCTCTGCGGTCTGCTGCTGGCCACGTGGTTCGGATGGTCCGTGGCGAAGTACGGGCTCGGCGTCACCGCCGCCTCCAACACCAGCGTGACCTCCAGCCAGCAATATCACGGCAACAACCTGTGGAAGATCGCTGGCAATCTCTTCGATTCCATTGTGCCGGCCGTGCTGCGCGATGCGAGCCTGTTCGGCGCCTACGATCAGCCCAACTCCGCCGGGAAACTCCGCGACCAGGCGTTCATGACTTATCAGCCGAATCTCATTCTCGGCATGGGCCTGGTCGGCGGACCTCTGATTGTATATCTGGCGGTTCTTTACCTCCGCCGCCGCGCCGGCCCCAGCCAGGAGCGCAGTTTCTGGCGTGTCATGGTCCCCGCGATTATCGTGCTGGGCATTGCGGTGGTCGGCGAGCGCGACCCCTTCGGTGTGGCCCACCTGACTCTGCTACCTCTCGAGATGCTGGGGCTGACGTTGCTGGCCGCGGCCTGGTCCGGCCGGCGCGTGCTCGCATTCGCCATCCTGGCCGGCTGCCTGGCGGATTTCTCTCTGGGCGTGCTTCTCCAGGCGCGCGTGGAAAACCTCGAAAACTCCGCGGCGCGCACGGTCTTCGCGGACCCGGTTCTTGCACCGGGAAGCCAAGCCACGGCTCAAGAGCCAGCTCTCAGTCGGATGACCTGGGGAAACTGGTACATCAAGCACCAATATGCGCTGTGCCGCGAGTGGCTGGACCAGCTCGCCCAATACCGTCCCGCCGACGCGCAATCGCGCCAGCAGGTGGAACCGCTCCGGCTCGAGTTCCGGAACCGCCTCGACCAGTTGGACCTGCAAACGCGCGGCTGGTTCCCCCGCAACGGCGGCTCCATAACGTACCTGGGGGATCATTTCGGCGACGGCGGACTTCCCACCGCTTTGCTGCTGGCCCTCTGGATCGGTCTGCTGTGGAAGTTATACGGCGAGGCCCGCCAAATCGCACCCCGATCCGTGCCGCTTGCCCGCGCCGCCAAACGCCCCCGCAAGAAAGCCGCCCGTGGGGCCATGCTTTAGCTTGCCCAGCCACCGAGCCTTTCGGCCCCCTCAGCCGCCCACTCCCGCTTTGCTCTTCCTATAGTCCCCGTGGCTGAAATATTTCTCTAGCCAGCAGTACAGCGCGATGAACAAATACCGGCTGCCCATCTCCTTGAGCTTCAGCTTCGAGACCCCCGACCTCCGGTTGCGCCAGGTAATCGGCGTTACCTGCCACGAATAGCCACGCACGATGGTCTTCAACGGCAGTTCCACCGTGAGGTTGTAATGCGGCGAGAGGAACGGGCGGCAGCCTTCGATGGCCCTCCGCCGGTAAGCCTTGAAGGCGTTGGTGAAATCGTTCAGCGGCACGCCGAATAGCAGCCGCAGGAAGAGGTTGGCGAGCCGGTTCATGAACAGCTTGTGGAGCGGATAGTCGATTACGCCGCCGCCCCGTATGAAGCGTGAGCCGAATGCCGCGTCGTACCCCTGGTTCAGAATTTCCCAGTAGCGCACCACGTCGCGGCAATCGTCGGATTCGTCCGCCATCATGACCACCAGACCGTCGCCGGCTATGTGGTCGATGCCGCAAACCACAGCGCGTCCGAACCCGTTCTCCCCGGTATTCCGGACGGGCCGCAGCGTGGGAACGTGCTCGGCGAGTTTTTCGAGGACTGTCCACGTCGCATCCGTGCTGCCGTCATCCACTACCACGATCTCGTGTTCGATGCCGTGCAGCTTCAGCTCCACATAAAGATGCTCCACCGTGAGGGCGATGGCGCTCTCTTCGTTGCGCGCGGGGATCACCACCGAAAGCAGCCGGATGGGTTCCCGCGGCCCCGGCGCCGGCGGCTTCACATGCCGCTCCTCTCCAGCCACTCGGGATGGCGCTCGGCATGCGCGGCAATCTCTTCCAGAACCGCGTCGCGCGCCATCCGCGGCCGCCAGCCGAAATCCCGCCCGGCGTCCGCGCTATCCATCACCATCCAGGGAATGTCGTAGGGCCGTGGGCGCCGTTCGGCTTCGGGAGCGTGGCCGCCGAAGCGGTCGTCGCACCAGGCGGTCAACTGTGCCAGCGACATGGCGCTATCCGGGCCGCCGCCGACCGTGTAGATTCTCTGCCCTCCGGCGCGTCCGCTGCGCATCTGGGCATCCAGCAGTCCGGCCAGATCGCGCGGATGAAACAGGTCGCGCACCTGCTTGCCGGTACCGTCGAAGCCGATGTAACGCAGCGGCCGCCGGCGCAGGTGGGCGTTGATCCAATACGAGAAGATGCCCTGATCGGGCGTGCCGAACTGTCCCGCCCCGGCCAGCACGCCGCAGCGATCCACCCATACCGGAAAACCGAACGCCGCGCCGTACTCGAGAGCCACGCACTCGGCCGCCAGCTTCATGCTCCCGTAGAGTGAAACCGGAGGGGAGGTCGGGAACCCTACCCCCACTCCGGCGCATGAGACTCCCGGCGGCAGTTCCGCGCTGGAGTCGAGTTCGAAGGCATCTCCGGCGGATTGGAAAGGCAGGGATCGCAGCGCGCCAATCGAATAAACCCGGCTGCTGCTCAGAAGCACCAGCCCGGCTTGCGCGGCCTTGGCGTACTCGAGAACATTCACCAATCCCGCCAGGTTGTGCTCGAAGAGCTGGCGGCTGCTGAAACCCGCCTGCGTGCCCGCCAGCACGCTGGGGCTGGCCGCGGCATCGATCACCCAGTCGGCCGCATCGAGCGATTCGAAATCGCTGGCCGCCCGCAGGTCGCCGTGCCGCATGGCTATGCCGAGCTTTCGCAGCCGCGCCCGGTTCAACTCCGATCCCGGCCGCATCAGGTTGTCGAGGCCCGTAATCGCCAAGCCTGCGTGTGCTTCCAGCAGGCATTCCGCTATGGCGTTTCCGACGAAGCCGCAAATCCCGGTAACGAGGATGCGCATCAGTCCGCGCTCGCCGCCTTACGCTGGGCCCAGTTTCGGGCGATCTCGCCGAAGATCTCCGCGAGCGGCTTCGATATGTCCCAGGCCGGATAATGCGCCCGCATTTTGCGCAAATCGCTGTAGTAGCAGATGTGGTCGCCGATCCGGTTCTCATCCACGTAGCGCCATTTCATCGGCCGCCCGGTAACCGCCTCGGCCATCTGAAAAGCCTCCAGGATGGAGCAGGAATTGCCTTTTCCGCCGCCCAGGTTGTAAACCTCGGCCACCCGCGGAGCCTTCCAGAACTCGAACATGAACCGCGCCACATCCTCGGCGTGGATATTGTCGCGCACCTGCTTGCCCTTGTAGCCGTAGACCCGGTACTCGCGCCCTTCCACGTTGCACTTGACCAGGTAGCTGAGAAAACCGTGCAGCTCCACGCCCGAATGGTTGGGACCGGTCAGGCAGCCGCCGCGCAGGCAGCACGTCGGCATACCGTGATAGCGCCCGTACTCCTGCACCATGACGTCGCCGGCCACCTTGGAGGCCCCGAAGACCGAGTGTTTGCTCTGGTCGATCGAGAAATCCTCGGGGATTCCGTTTTCGTAGGCCGGGTCGGCATAATCCCAGCGCGTTTCCAGTTCGCGCAGCGCAATGCTGTTAGGCCGGTCGCCATACACCTTGTTGGTCGACATGTGGATAAACGGCGCTTCCGGGCAGGTCTGCCGCGCCGCTTCGAGCATGTTCAGGGTGCCCAGCGCGTTCACCTCGAAATCCACGAAGGGAATCGAAGCGGCGCGGTCGTGCGAGGGCTGCGCCGCCGTATGCACGATCAGATTCGGCCGTACGGCGCGCAGGAGTTCGAGCACTCCCTGGCGGTTCCGTATATCGAGGGCTTCATGCCGGTATCCCGGCACCTCCCGGCGCAGGCGCTCGAGCACCCAACTGGTATCGCCCGCGGGTCCGAAGAACTCGGCGCGCTGGTTGTTGTCCAGCCCCGCGACCTGAAAACCCTGTTTGGCGAAGAAGACCGCCACTTCCGAGCCGATCAACCCGCAGGAACCCGTAACCAGTACACGTCCGGACATTCCTCGATTATCGGATATCCGAAGGCGCTTGCGGGCTTACTCCTTGGGCCCGATCCCCAGCGCCTTCATCTTGCGGTACAGGTTGCTGCGCTCCAGCCCCAGCAGCTCGGCCGTGCGCGTCACGTTCCCGCTGGTCTCTTCGAGCTTCTTGAGGATGTACTCGCGCTCGGCCGCCTCGCGCACATCCTGCAGGCTGCCGAAGCGGTCGAGCGGCCGTTCCTGCGGGCGGCGCGTGGGGTTCAGCGGAATGTGCCGCGCGTCCACGCGCACCTGCGGGTTGAGAATCACAATCCGCTCGATCAGGTTTTTCAGCTCCCGCACATTGCCCGGCCAGTGATAATCGGCCAGCACCTGGTAGGCTTCCGGCGTTAGCTCCTTGGGCTTGCGGCCGTACGCTGTGGTGAATTCGCGCAGGAAATGCTCGGCCAGCAGGGGAATGTCCTCGCGGCGGTCGCGCAGGGGCGGAACGAAAAACGGGATCACGTTCAGCCGATAGAAAAGGTCTTCGCGGAAGTTGCCGCGCTCGATCTCCTCGTCCAGGTTCTTGTTGGTGGCCGCGATCACGCGCACGTCTACCTGCAGCGATTCGGCCGCGCCCACCGGCTCGAAGCGCTGCTCCTCCAGCACCC
>CAYRWE010000254.1:0-7554 GCA_964427655.1 uncultured Solibacteraceae bacterium
TCGCCGCCGCCGAAGCCGCCGAAGCCGTCGCCCGAATCGAAGCCTCCGAAGCCCCCGCTGCCGCGGCTGCCCCACGTGGAGCGACCCATCAATCCGCCGAGGATCAGCCCCGGAAGAAAGCCGCCTCCGCCTCCGCCATAGCCCGGGGGACCGCCGGCGGCGCGCACGAGCCACAGCAGGAGAAACACTCCGCCGAGGATCAGCGGCCACGGAATGGAATAGCGCACCGAGGGCTGCACGCGGCGCGGCAGGCTCGCATCCAGGGTCACGTGCTTGGCAGCGGCGATGGCATCGCCGATGGTCGAAGCCGCCGCCCGCATGGCATCGCCGTAATCTCCCTGGCGCAAGGCCGGTCGCATGGCGCGCAGAATGCTGCCATCCAGGCCATCGGGGAGAATCGGTTCCAGGCCGTAGCCCACTTCCAGGCGGCTGCGGCGGTCGCCCACGGCCAGCAGCAGCAGGATGCCTTCGTCAGCGCCTTTGCGGCCCACACCCCAGGCGCGGAAGATGGTGTTGGCGACGTCTTCGATGGGTTCGCCCTCAAGCGAGTTGACCGTCACAAGGGCGATCTGCGCGCCGGTCGCGCGCTCCACGCTGGCCGCGTAAGCCTCCAATTGGGCCTTGGCAGCCGGGTCTACGACTCCCGCGAAATCGCTGACGTACCCTTGCGGTTTGAGGGCCTTCCAATCCACCGCCCACGCCGCCAATGCGCAAACCAGGACGGCGAGCGCACACCGCAACCGCATCTTCATCTTGAAGCTTCAGTTTACTACGCGCGGGCGGATGGATTTCGGTTATGTGACTCTGGTAAAATCAGAACATCTGTTGGGAGGTCGTCTAACGGTAAGACGGCAGCCTCTGGAGCTGCTTATCGGGGTTCGAATCCCTGCCTCCCAGCCACAGCTCATAACCACTCAAGCGGCAAATCTCAGGATTTCGACTTCGGTCGCCGCTCCCGATCGCTGATTCGGCTCTCTCCAAGACCTGCGTGGGCACCTCGCTGGAAAGGTAGTACTCGCCGCAGTTGTCGCACACCTCGGCTGGCACCTGTTTCAGGATTACCGTGGTTTCGCCGCGTTGCAGCGTCACCGTCACGGTCCCGCTATGGGTGGTTCCATTCCTGCAGATTGCGCAGCTCATTTCATCTTCCTCGTTTCGGAAGTCGCTATTCCAATGTTCAAGCACCGGCTCATATACCGTCACGACGATCGAGAGGCCGGCCGCCTCGTCAGACGCCAGAACGACGTGCAGCGGCTTGGTTTCCACAGACCCAAGAAGCAGGCGGCTCGGGTACGGCTTGTCCAGCATAGTCGGTGATCGTTTCTCCTTGAGCGATTACGGCCAGCACGTCATCGCGGCTGATCCCGCGTTCGAACATACGCTGAATCGCGTGGCCGCTGAAGACCACCCGCTTGCAGTCCATGAATCGCTTTTATGGTACCAGCAACCGCCTCAGGGTCGACGAGCCAGGCCAGAGCTCGAAATGCGTCCACGACGCCCACAGCCCTAAGCCAAACAAACCCATCACCTGAACTTCGAGTTGCGGAAGCCGCAGGCTGGGCAACTGAGGGTTCCATGTTAGCCCCGGCCGTGTGCCGCCGTTTGAACAGCACAGGCCGAGGCCCAGGAGATCCAAAACGCGGGCAAACCCCATCCGTGATTACGGACGAGCCGTCTTCACCGGTTCGACCTTCAGCGTCACGAACTCGGACGGAACCATGATGGTCTTATACGCGACGCTGTCCTGGCACGCCGGGTCGCTGTGGACCCACAGGCCATCCATGTTATAATTCCCGTCACAAAACACCGAATTCGCGTCGTCTATGACGACCCGCGGCTCTGATTCAGTGGAACTCGCGACGCCCAACAAACGCGCGGCATTCGCCCGCCCCAGCCTCTTCTTCGCCGAGATCGCGGCGCGCATCTCGGGACTAAGTTCGTCCGGACGGAAATAAACGCCGAAAGTGAAATACCGGCTACCGTACTCGTCGGACCCCAGCGGCTGACCCTCGAACGAATACGTGACCTGGTAAGCCGGCGCAAACGCATCGGTTTTTACTTCCGGGCAGTACAGGGACGAGTCTTCCCGAAAGGCCGCTTCCGCGCAGTAGCCCGGAGCCATGGTCGAGACGAGCTCGGTGGGGACTCTGACAGCCTTCACCCCGTCAAATCGGATCGACGACAGGTCCGATCCTGTAGGTATGCGCGCCAGGTGCGTAAACGGATCCAGATCGATGGATGTCACCGATCTCCGGTCCACCTCCGGCGGGCGAGCCGAGAGCACCGCGCGGGATGCCTGCCGGTTCTCCGGATTTCCGCTCGCGGCCCGCGCCGCGGCTTCGGTCGGATAATTGGTCTGCTCGATCGCGCAAGTCGCGCTGTTTCCCTGATAGCTGGCCTGGACGGTGATTTGAATCCTGCCGCTGCCCAGTGGGTGGAATCCGCTCATGGTGGCGCGGCCATTTCCATCCGTGGCTACGGTTAGAGTGCTGGACCCGCTCGCAAAGGTCCCCGGTACGCCGCTCCCGGAGTGGCTGGACTCCCAAACCACGCCGAAGGTCACGGCCGCCCCGGCGCCGACCGGATTGCCATCACCGTCGCGAACTTCGACAATGGTTTCGGCGAACGCTCGGTTCCTCACGATGTTGGCGCCTCCCTCACCCGCCAACACCGTTACGTTCAAGCCACTTGAACCGCCGGGCATGTCCTGCGGATTGCCTGTATTTCCCCATACCAGTGCGCCAGCACATGCCAATAGAATTGACAATCGGACCGTCATGGATTCCCCCCCCTCCAAATGCAGCCGGTGACCCGAAACGTGTCTGTAACAGACCCGTCACCGAATGTTCATCATTGTAATAGTGAACTGCTGAAGGAGTTGGTGAGTATTTCTACGGTCCGGGCACACTTATGTAAGATCCCAAACGGATGGTCGGCCGTTTCGGATTGAACCTTATGGAGTTACCGCGCGAACTCTCTATTGCGCCGCTTAAGCGGTCAGCGGGCTGGTGCAATGGGCGCAGCGCCGAGCGGCAATGGGCACCTCGCTCAGGCACTCGGGACATTTCTTGGTGGTTGGGTCCGGCGCAGCTTCGCCGCGGCTCATGCGAGCCATCAGCGAATTCACCGGAAGCACCACAAAGAAATAGACCGCCGCCCCGATCATCACGAATGCGAACAGCGCATTGACGAAATCGCCCACCGGGAATTTGCTGCCATTCACCGTGAAGACGATGGCCGAAAAATCGGGCTTGCCCACCAGCGCCGCGATGAGGGGCGTGATCAGGTCCTTCACCAGGGCGCTGACCACCGCGCCGAACGCGGCCCCTATCACTACCGCCACCGCCAGATCCAAAACGTTCCCCCGCAACATGAACTGCTTGAAGCCCTTCATGATCCCTATCCCCTTTCGTGTTGGATTGAAACGCTCCGGGCCTCAGGCACCGGAGCGCAGAAATCGTGCCAGCCGCTCCATGGCGGGCTCCAGGATGGCGCGCTCCGCGGCATAGCAGATGCGCAGCGATCCTTCGCCACCGGCCCCGAAGGCCACTCCGGGGGCCAGGCCCACGCGGGTCTCCTCCAGCAGGCGCTTGCAAAAACCGAAGGAATCCTCCAGCCCGTCGATGCGTGGAAACAGGTAGAAAGCGCCGTCCGGCTTGGGCAGGGTGATACCGGACATGCCGCGCAGCGCCTCCAGGCACAGGTCGCGGCTGGCGCGCAGCCGTTCGAGCATGGCGCGCAACTCGTCCTCCCCGTCGGCCAGCGCGGTTTCGCCGGCCTTCTGCGCGAAAGTGGGGGCGTGCGAAACGATGAACTCGTTCAGCTCCGTGGCTTTCGCCGCCAGATCGCGGCGCCCCACCAGCCAACCCAGGCGCCAGCCCGTCATGCAGTAGCTCTTGGAAAAGGAGTGCACCACCAGGACGGCGTCATCGCGCGTGGCCAGGCGCAGGATCGAGGGCACCGGGTCGCCCAGGCTGGCGCCGGAATAGTAGAGGCGGTCGTAAACTTCATCCGCCAGCAGCCACAGGCGATGCCGCCGCGCGAATTCGAGCAACCCCTTCTGCTCCTCTTCGGTGGCCACCCATCCCAGCGGGTTGGAGGGCGAGGTATAGAGCAGCAGGCGCGTGCGGGGCGTTATGGCCCGTTCGAGCGCGCCGAAATCCACGCCGTAGCGGTCGCCGCACAGAGGATGCGGCACCTGGCGCACCACCGCGTTGGCCATCATGACGCTCGAAGAGCCGTTGGGCCAGGCGGGCGTGAGCACCAGGGCCTCGTCGCCGGGGTCGAGCGTGCAGCGGATGCCCAGGTGCAGCGCCTGCACCCCGGAAGCCGTCACTACGATCTCTTCCGCCGGGTCCAGTTCCACGCCGTGCAGACGGCGGTAGCTCTCCGCTATGGCGCGCCGGAGCGAGGGCAGGCCGGCGTTCTCCGTATAGAATGTGAAGCCATCCGCCATGGCGCGGGTGGCGGCGCGCTTGATGTAATCCGGGGTGGGCAGGTTCGATTCGCCGAAATACAGGCGCAAAACTCCCTCCATACCCATGGCGATTTCAGCCAACTCGCGAATGCGCGAGCGCGGAACGGACTCCACCGAAGCGGCAATGCGCGGCATGCAAATATTCTCGCACTACCGCCGGTCATTATAATGGGGCTTTCCATGAGTGCAAGCTTCCGTGTGGCCGCCATCACCGACGAGTTCGCGGCGGATCTGGGCACCGCCCTCCGCTCCATGGCCGCCCTTGGCATGGGCGGGGCCGAACTGCGTATGCTGTGGGGCAAAAACGTGGCCGATCTCGGTGACGAGGAGCTGGACAAGGCCATTGCCACTGTTCGCGATGCCGGCCTTGAGATCGTTTCGATCGCCTCGCCGCTGCTGAAGTGCGTTCTGCCGGATGCCCCCGAAGTGGATGGTCGCTTCCAGCAGGATGCCTTCGCATCCGGCCATACCTTCGCCGACCAGCCGCGCCTGGCCAGCCGGACCTTCGAGATCGCCCGGCGCACCGGCGCGCGCATCGTGCGGGTGTTTTCCTACTGGCGCACGGTGCGGCCCGAGGAGTGTTTCGGCCGGGTTGTGGAAGCGCTGGCCCGTCTGGCGGAGGAGGCGGCCAGCCACGGGCTGATCGTGGCTCTCGAAAACGAACACGCCTGCAACATCGCAACCGGGCGCGAAACCGCCCGCGTGCTGGCGGCGCTCGATCGTCCCAACCTCCAGGTGGTGTGGGATCCCGCCAATGCACTGGTCTCCGGCGAATCGCCCTTTCCGGAGGGGTACCGGTGCCTTCCGCCGGCACGGATCGCCCACGTGCACGCCAAGGATTGCCTGGAGCAAGGCGGTAAACTGGTCTGGGGGCCACTGGGCGAAGGCGTTATCGATTGGCGTGGCCAGGTGCGGGCACTGTGGGCCGACGGTTACCGGGGCTGGCTCAGCCTGGAGACCCACTGGTCCGGGCCGGACGGCGACAAACACCAGGCCAGCCGGATATGCGGGCGCAATCTGATGTCACTTGCCCGCGTGATAGAATGAAATCTTCTACTTCCTGAGGTTTTCGTGGCTAGAATCACCCGCAAAGAGCTTAAGACCGATAAGTTTGCCCTCGAAATCGGACATGGGGTCGATTTTTTCGAGGAACACCGGCAAGAGATCATCCGTTACGGCGCCATTGCTTTGGCGGCCATTCTGCTTATTCTCGGCTACGCCGTGTATAGCCGGCACCGGCACACCGACCGCGAGGAAGCGCTGACTCAGGCCATCCAAACCCAGGAAGCCGCCATAGCTCCCTATTCCACCAACGGCGGGCTCACGTTCCCCACCCAAGCGGCCAAGGACCAGGCGGCCAGCAAAGTCTTCACCGAGATCCGTACCAAGTACTCGGGCAGCCCCGAAGCCGAGATCGCCGGCTATTACCTGGGGGCCATTCAGGCGGACGCGGGCCAGATGGTGGAAGCACAGAAGACCCTCGAGGAAGTGGCCGAAAAGGGCAATGCCCGGTATGCTTCGCTGGCCAAGCTCTCCCTGTCGCAGATCTACTTTTCGGGGGGCCAGGGCGAAAAGGGCGAGAAGCTGCTGCGCGATATGATCGCCCATCCCACGGTGTTCGTTTCCAAGGACCAGGCCACTATTTCGCTGGCCGGCTATCTGATGTCCACGAAGCCGGAGGAAGCCCGCAAGCTCCTCACGCCACTCCTCGCCCGCAACGATGCCGTGGGGCAGGTCGCGCTCACCATGGCCGGCCAACTGCCCCGCAAGTAGCGGAGCCGATGCTCTCGCACCTACGCTTTCCGGTGGAGCAGAGCCGGGGGCGGCGTTACCCCGAGCCCGATCACCCCTACCGCAACGGGTTCCAGCGCGACCGCGACCGCGTGGTGCATTCGCGCGCCTTCCGGCGCCTGGAGGCCAAGACCCAGGTGTTCGACCCCGGCCTCTCGGATCATTTCCGCAACCGCCTCACCCATACCATCGAGGTGGCGCAGATCGCCCGCACCGTGGCGGGGGTGCTCGGGTTGGACCAGGACCTGACTGAAGCCCTGGCGCTGGCGCACGATATCGGGCATCCCCCTTTCGCGCACGCCGGCGAGGAAGCTCTGAACCTCCAGATGGAGCGCTTCGGCGAGCGCTTCGACCATAACCTTCACGCGCTGCGCATTGTGGAGCGTTTCGAGCAGCGCTATGCCCGGTTTCCGGGGCTGAACCTGACCTTTGAAGTGCGCGAGGGCATGGTGAAGCACTCGCGCGATCTGGAGCCGGGCGAAGATGCCGAACTGGCCGCCTATCTGCCCGGACTGCGGCCGCCGATCGAGGCGCAGTTGATCGATTTGGCCGACGAAATCGCCTATAACGCCGCCGATCTTGACGACGCTCTCTCGGCGGGCATCCTGGTGGCTGAAGAAGCGGCCGAATGCGTGCCGCAATACCGGACCCTCTGCGAAGCCGTGGAGATGCAATTCCCGGGGGCCACCTCGCGCGAGCGTTTCTACGAATCGCTGCGCCAACTGATCGACGCGCTGGTTTCCGGGCTGATCGAGGGCACCGTGGCGAGCGCCCGCGAAGCGGCCGTGGAAAGCGTGGAGGAGGTGCGGGCGTACCCGCGCCGCCTGGCCGCCTTGACTGCCGAAACGGCCGAGACCGACGCGGCCTTGAAGCGCTTCTTGCATCGCAAGGTGTACGCATCGGCTCCGTTGGTGGAAGACCGGCGGCGCTCGATGGCCCGCATCGCCGAGCTGTTCCAGTTTTATCTGGAGAGCCCGGACCGCCTGCCGGAACCCTATGCCGGGCTGGCCGCGGCCGAGCCGGCCCACCGCGTGGTGTGCGACTACATCGCGGGCATGACCGACACCTATTTCGACCGCGTCTACGGGCAGATCATCGGCCCGGCCGTCACTCCTCGATGGCCGTGAAGTGCGAAAGTTCGGCCTCGCGAACGCCGTAAAGTTTCCTCAACTGGCGGCGGATCTCCGCGGCGATGCGTTCGGGCTGTTCGTCCGGATCGTGCTCCACTTCTACTTTGAAGAACAGGTTGGTGCGGCTCATGGGGCTAGCGTCCTCTACCCTCTATA
>CAYRWE010000255.1:0-7547 GCA_964427655.1 uncultured Solibacteraceae bacterium
GGCAAGTAGCCGGATCGGGACCCCATGATTCTGGCCCGCGTGGTGGGTACCGTGGTTGCCACCCGGAAAGATCCCCGCCTGGAAGGCAAAAAACTGCTTGTCCTCAAGCCGGTTTCTCCGGACGGCAAGGACGAAGCGGGTTACGTGGTGGCCGTCGATACCGTGAGCGCCGGTTATCGCGAACGCGTCCTCGTGGTGGCGGGCAGTTCCGCGCGCATGGCCGAGGGTTGTAAGGATACGCCCGTGGATACCTCCATCGTCGCCATTGTGGACGACGTGCGGATGGATTAACCTATGTTCCTGGGCCGTGTCGTGGGGTGTATCTGGGCCACCATCAAGCACCCCGAATACCAGGGCATACGCCTGCTGGTGGTGCAGCCTATCTCACCGGACCGGCAGAACGCCGGTAAGCCGATTATCTGCGCGGATTCCACCGGCGCCGGCACCGGCGAAATCGTGTATTGGGTGCGCGGTCGCGAAGCCAGCCTTCCCTTCCTGCCCCACGAGCCGCCGGCCGACGCCGCCATAGTGGGCATCGTGGATACCATTCACCTCGAAGGCCAGGCGCGGGGTGAGCCATGCTGATTGCGCGCGTCATCGGGGAAATGACCTGTACCCAAAAACACCCCAGCCACGAGGGGCGCAAGATCCTGTTGGTCCAACCGCTCAACTTGGACGGCACCGACCGTGGGAACGCCTTGGTGGCCCTGGACGCCGTGGACGCCGGCATGGGCGACCGTGTGCTGGTGGCCACCGAAGGCTATAGCGCCATGACGTCCGTCGGAAGGACGCGTTCACCGATCGACATGTCGGTGATCGGCTTCATCGACCATATCGAACTGCTGCCGGGAGTTTCCTGAAGCGGTGCGCCAGCGAACCAGCCGGGCCTCGCACCACCAGCCGGTGAGCAAAACGGCCTCGTAATCCAGCCATAGCGGCCCAGTTCCCATCCAAAAACACAACAGCAAGCCAGCCGGCAAGAGTGCCTGCGGAACCCGCGATTCTCGCCCGTGCGGTTGAACGCGCGGTCTCGAGTGCCGAGCCGCGGCGCAAGCGCGCGAGCGATTTCGCAACCGGGAATCGCGCGGGCCTAAAGTTCCACGCCGCGCCGCCGATTATTGGACAGAGCCGTTACTCCAATGCCAGTTCTTGAAACTAACAGCTTCGGACGCGTTCCTTACGCGGAGGATGCGGTACTCGAATTTCCCTCCGGGCTGCCCGGATTCGACACCCACCACCGCTTCCTGGCGCTGCAGTTCCGCGAAAGCGAGCCGGTGATCTTCCTGCAGAGCTTGGAAGCTCCCGGCCTCTGCTTCATTACCCTGCCCGTGCTGGTGGTAGATCCTCGGTACCGGCTGGAGGTAAGCGCCGAGGACCTGGCGCTGATAGGGCTGTCCGCGACGCATCAGCCGTCGATTGGCGACGCGGTGCTCTGTCTGGCGGTGATAGCCGTGCGCGAGAGCGGCCCCACGGCCAACCTGCTGGCGCCCATCGTGGTCAACCTGGCCAACCGCAAGGCTGTACAGGCGATGACGCTTCAGACGGGCTACTCACACCAGCAGGCGTTCCTGCTCCAAGAGGCGGCCGTATGCTCGTAATGTCGCGGCGCAAGGGCGAAACGATTCTGATCGGCGACGAGATCGAGATCGTGATCGCGCACATCGGCCGCTCGCGCGTCCGCGTGGGCATCCGCGCGCCGCGCTCTATGCCGGTGATCGCGCGCGAAGTGAAGCTGGTACGCGACGAGAACGTGGCCGCCGCAGCCGTGCCTTCGCCGGGGGCGCTCTCCGGTTTGCTGGCACGCTTGCAGCCGGGAGTGCGCCCCGGCGGGCCGGCCGCGGCGCGGAACCAAGGGTTCGAGGAGGAAGGGTAAAGAGGATGATTGCGAACTCTGGCGGAGATGGCGAACGGCTTTTGCGGACGCCCGATGCGGCCCGGCTGGCCCGGCGCCTGGTGACCACCGTATGTCCGGCGTGCGGACATCGTGTGGCCGTGCCCTTTTTCGACGGAGGCAGCCAGCCGGCCGTGGCGGCCGGGCCAGTCACGGCCGAGGACGCGCTGGGCATGGCGGGCCTGCCTCTGGATTTCGTCCGCTGTATCGCCTGCGGGCATGTCTTCAATGCTTCCTTCCATTGCCGCCCCGAGGCCGAAGACGCGCCGCCCTGCCGCATATACCACCGCGGCACCCAGTGGGTGCGGGTCCTGCGCGACTCGGCGGCCGAGGTCTTGCGCCGCTTGCCTCCCATCCCCGTGGTGGTGGAGGCTGTGTGCGGCGACGGGGCGTTTCTGGACCTGGTGGCCAAAGGACGCCGCGGAGGGCGCTTCATCGGTTTCGGCCCACACTCGGCGCCGCTCGCCGGGGGATCGCGGCTCGAGGTGCGGCCCGAGGCGTTCCAACCGGCTATCCATCTGGCCGAACTAGAACCGGACCTGGTGATCACCCGGCACGTGCTGGACCGCCTGGCCGATCCACTGGGATATCTGCAGAACCTGGCCATGACGGCTTCCTGCCTGGGACAGGGTCCGCTGGTCTACGTCGAGGTGGCCTGCGCCGACCGGGCCCTGGCCGCCGGCCGTACCCAGGATTTCTGCCGCGAGCGCCGCTCGCAATTCACCACTGCCAGTTTCTGCCGCATGCTGGACGTCAGCGGAGCCCGCCTGGAGACGCTGGGCCATGCGTACAACGGAGAGGTGGTGTACGCGTTTGCCCGTCTGGTGGCGCGCGGCGAGCCGGTCTGCCGGGGCCTGGCGGCGCTGGAGTTCTTCGACGCCACGGCCCGCGCGCGCGAGCGAATCGTGACGCAGCTCGAAGCCCTGCACCGCTCGGGCAAGCGCGTGGCGCTCTGGGGCGGCGCGGGAAGCCCGGCGAGCTTCCTCAACACGTATGGCATCGACCGCCAGCGTTTCCCCCTGGTGGTGGATTCCGACCCCGCGCACGAGGGCAGCTACGTGGCCGGAACCGGCCAGCTCATTCGCCGCCGGGACTGGCTCCTCGATCACCCCGTGGATATCGTGATTCTGGCCTGCCAATGGAGGGCCGCCGAGATCTACCGCGAGATCCGCGCGGCGGGCATACACTACGAGGCCATTTTGGTCGCGCACCGCGGGGAGTTGGTGGATTTCGAGCGGAGCAACCATCCGTACGGCAGGCCCTCGGGAGTGGCGGAGAAGCCGCCCGCGAAAACGCATTCGGATCATCCTCACGGAAGCATCGCTTCCGCCGCGACGGCGGAGAAGCCGCCGTCGAAAGCGCATCCGGGCGTGCTGGCGCGTGCCGGCGCCTTCGCCACCGCCATGGGGGAATCGCGGCCGGCATTCTAAAGCTTCGGGTGGGCGCACCGATGAGAGAAGCGACCGGCAAGATGCCGGCACCACAACCCGAAAGGAATTCACCATGTCGTTTTCGATTCAAACCAACGTAAACTCCCTGGTCGCTCAGCAAAACCTGAACGTCGTTAACGCGTTCCAGAGCAAGACCATCGACCAATTGACTTCGGGCTACCGCATCAACCAGTCCGGCGACGATGCAGCCGGCCTGGCGGTGGCCAACATGTTCCGCAACAACATCGCGCAAGTGACGCAGGGCGTGAACAACGCCAACGACGCTGTGTCGCAGCTTCAGATCATGGATGGCGGCATCAGCAACATATCCACCATGCTCGACCGCCTGCAGACGCTGGCCACGCAATCGGCCTCGTCCACCTTCACCGGCGATCGCACGGTGTTGAACAACGAATTCCAGTCGCTGGTCGGAGAAATCGACCGGCAGGCGCAATCGATCGGATTGAACACCGGCGGTACATTCGCCAAGAGCCTGGACGTCTATATCGGCGGCGGCGGCGGCTCCACCTCCCAGGCGGCTCTCCAGGACGGCATCGTCAACGTCGATCTGACCAAGTCGACGGTCGATTCCGCCAGTCTGGGGCTCACGGGCATGAAGGCGATCGCCGGAACGGTGGCCGCCAACGGCACGGATATCGGTACTGGGTCGAGTAACGGCACAACGGTCGCGGATATCGTGAGTTCGAGCGCCGGCAACGCCCAGGCCCAGGCGGGCAACGCGACGTTTGTGCTTTCCGGTCCCGGCTTCTCCGATAACAGCAAAGTTTCGATAGCGGCGAGCCTCACCGGTGTCGGCGATGTGAACAGCCTGGTTACGGCTATCAACACCGCCATCTCCAATGCCGAGGGCGGCTCCTCGCAGGCCGACCAGGCGTTGAAGGCCGCCAACATCGTGGCCACCGTAAACACGGACCAATACGGCCATTCTCAACTGGCATTCAGCTCGAGTACCACGGCCTTCCAGGTTGAGGCGGGCGACCAGATGGCTAACGCGTTGATGGGGAACTTCGCCAGTCCCGGCAGTCCCACCGGCGTGGCGGTCACCAGCACGGTAACGGGCGCGGCCACCGCCCCGGCGACCAATTCGTTTACCCCCACCGGCGTCTCCGTGCAGGTATCGGGCGCGGGCCTGGCGGGGCCAGTCAATTTCACCTTCTCGTCGTCCGACAAGAGCGTTAGCGACGCCACCAGCGACCTGATCAAGCAGGTGAACCAGAACGCGTCCTTGCAGGCGGCGGGCATCTCCGCCAGCCTGACATCGGACAACAAGCTTCAGTTCACCAGCGCCACCGGCGCGACGTTCAACGTTTCCTCGAGCGGCGACGCCACCAACCAGCTCGGGCTGGGGACCTTCGTTGCGGCTCTAAACGGTGCCACATCGTATAGCAGCATCACGGCCGGCGCCGGCCTGAACACGGCGGCCACCGGCAATGGCGTAGCCACGCTCGGTTTCTCGCTCGACGGAGGCGTCACGGGAGGGATCACCCCGGCCACGGTTACCGGTTCGGTCACCGGCACGGGATATAACGGCGGCGGCACTCCGAACGGCACGGTGAATAACGCCGCGGGCGCCCTGGGAACCATGACGCTCACGCTCAACGGCAACTCGACCGTGACCGTGAATTTCGGGCTGGACGCCAACCAGTCCGGAACCGAGACCGCGCAGCAGGCCGCCGACTTCATCAACGGCCAGATCCAGAGCCAGGCCGGCTATGGCAGCGACGTGAAGCTGGCCACTGTAGACACCGCGACGAATACGATTGTCCTGAGCGGACCCCCGGACGGAGCCGGGACGATCTCGGCATCGGGAGCCGCGGCCGGAGCGCTCGGTCTGACGGCCGTCTCGGGCGCCACGATCGTGGCCGCCAGCGGCAACGCGGGCAACACGGTCTCGGTGAATCTGACGGAGGGCGACGCCACCAGCGCGGTGGCCACCGGAACGGCGGCCGCGGCGGCGAATATCGCCACCGGCACCAACACCATGGAGCTGAACATCGATGGCACGGCCGTCAACGCGAACTTCGCCAACGACGCCAATGCCGCGGGCACGGCGGCCGCCTTCACCAGCGGAACGCTCGGCCTGAACGGGGCCAACAGCACCGTGGATCTCAGTTCACTTCAGGGGACGGCAGCCACCATCGCCGGCGGTGGAATCACGGGAGTTACTTCGCCGTCCGGCACGGTCAGCCTTGCAGGCTACGCGGCCGTCCAGGCCACCTCCACGGGTACCGCGATCGCGGGTGCTACCAGTGCGACGGCCGGCTCCGTGAACCTCAGCAGCTTCGCGGCCACATCGGCTTCCACCACAAGCGCGGCGCTGGGCACGGGCGGTACCGCGGACCCCACGCTTTCCACCCTGCTCTCCGGCTACGCGGCCAAGGCGGCCACCGTAACAGGCGGTGCTCTGGGCACCAGTGCGAACACCGCCGTGGGGGCGGGCTACGCCCTCGACGTCACCCAGTTCGGGGCCGCGCAGGCCTCCGCCACGGGTACTACGCAGTTGGCGTCTACCGGCCTGAACCTCGGCGCCTTCGCCGCGCAAGCGGCAGTCATGACCGGGACCGCGGTGGCGGCGAACGATACGTCCACGATTTCGACGCTCGGCAACCTCAACACGGCCGACACGAGCGATAACCTCATCATTACCGTTTCCGACGGGACCAACACCTATACCCATGCCGTCAACATCAGTGGGGCGACGAATCTGGACGGCGTGGTATCCGCCATCAACAACGACACCACTCTTAACGCCGGGGG
Organism: uncultured Solibacteraceae bacterium; assembly: GCA_964427655.1. Classification (GTDB taxonomy): domain Bacteria; phylum Acidobacteriota; class Terriglobia; order Bryobacterales; family Bryobacteraceae; genus CAVQNQ01. The sequence goes on from CAYRWE010000255.1 coordinate 6,100, forward strand.
TACTCAACACATAGTCGCGTCGGATGCCAACGGCGTCCTCACCCTCACCAGCGGCAGCAACCTCGCGGGAGGGGCCACGGGCGCCGCCAAGACCATCACGGTGGCCGCCAATAATGCCTCGCTGGCGGTCGGCCTGTCCACTTCGGGGCAAGTCGCCAACAGCACGGCGCAAGGCGCCAATTACACCGGGCTGCAACTGACGGTCGATACCCCCGCCACGGCGGCCAGCGCCGCGACCGGTGCTACGGGGAATACCGGCACCAGCCTGAACCTGTCCCAGTTCGCGGCGACGCAGGCGACCCTGACGGGGACTCAGATCGCGGCGAACGATAGCACTTCGAATCCGGATATCGCGGCGCTCACGACCGCCGCCAGCGACAAACTCACAGTCACCGTCGATGGGGGAAACCAGGTTGCCATCAGTCTCCACGGCTGCACGACCCTCGACAGTGTCGTGACCGCAATCCAGACCGCCATAACTGGCGATCCCACGGACTTAGGGAACTTGTCCGTGTCGGACTCGAACGGCCAACTCACACTCACCAATACCAGCGCCGCGGGCGCGGGTCACTCCCTCTCGATCGTCAACAACAATGCCGCCCAGTCTCTCGGCTTCGGAACCTATAGTGCCACCGGCTCGGCTTTTCAGGGAGTGAAGGTGACGGTCGACGGCGTCGCCCAAGTGAACGTCGACGTCAGCGGTTGCCAGTCTATGTCAGCCATCGCGACCGCAATCGGCAACGCGGTGCACGGTGCAACAGGCGGTTCGAGTTATACCGCCGCCAGCGTCGCGCAAGGCAACAACACCACGGGCTCCCTCACGATCGGCGGCACGACCACGGGAACCACGGGAAAGGTCGATGTCGTAGCGAACGCGCTCACGGCTTTCTTGGGGCTGACCGCCGACGCCGCGACAAACAGCAATAACTCGGGTGCGGCGGCGGGCAATACGACTGTGGACGTCAACCTCGCCGGCCAGACTACCCAGACCGGAATTGCGACGGCCATCAACAATGCGGTGAAGGCGGTGAACCCCAGTTCCGCCAACGTGGCCTCGTTCAATGCCAATGGAACCCTCACGATCACCGGCAACGCCGCGAGCAGCGCGGGTACCGTCGATATCGCGAACAACGCGCTCTCGAATTACCTGGGCTTTACCACGGGCAGCGCCGCCAGCGACAACAGCGGCAGGTCGGCTCAGTTGCTGACGCTGAACGTCGATGGGGCGGGAGCGAAGACGGTCGATATCAGCGGGGCTACGACTCTGGGCCAAATCGCGACCGATATCAACACCGCCGTGGGGTCGAACGTGGCTTCGGCCGCGACCGGATCCCTGGTGATTACCGGCCAGACGAAGGGGAGCGCGGGATCGGTCGATATCACCGACAACGCCGTCTCCCGGGCGTTGAAGCTGACCACGAACGGCGAAGTCGACCAGACAGGCACCA
>CAYRWE010000256.1:0-7547 GCA_964427655.1 uncultured Solibacteraceae bacterium
GCAGAGCCGCCCGGAAGCCGCCAGGCGTTTTAGCCATCGGCATCATTCTAGCATTCGGAAACGGCGTTCCCGCCGCGCGCGCCCAGGAGCCGCCGGCGGGGCTCGTCAAACTGGTGGCCCGCCGCGAATCCCAAACCGTCGCCGCGCGCAATGAGTACACCTACCGGCAGACCGTCACGCTGGATGAACTCGATAACCGGGGCGCCGCCCGCGGGCGATATCACGAGGTGCGCGACATCATCTTCTCGCCGGAGCACGAGCGCACCGAACAGGTGGTGGGTCACACCGAGAACGCCTTAAAGTACCTGCGGCTCACGGACGAGGATTTTCGCGACATCCGCGACATCCAGCCGCTGGTGCTGACCGAGGACAGCCTGTGGAATTACGAAACCCGCTTCCGCGGCGATGAGACCATCGACGGCATCGATTGCTGGGTGCTGCTGGTGCGGCCGCGCCAGATTCTCGAAGGCCAAAGATTTTTCGACGGTATGATCTGGGCGGAGAAGAAAGATTACAACATCGTGCGGCTGGAAGGCCGGGCGGTGCCGGAGATTCGCAGCATGAGCTCCGAGAACCTGTTCCCGCGGTTCACGACCATCCGTAAACCGGTGGACGGCAAGTTCTGGTTTCCGGTCTATACGCTGGCCGACGATACGCTGGATTTCCGCACCGGCCCGCAGCGCGAACGCCTGCGCATTGAATACAGCGATTACAGGCGTTTCGGCGCCGAATCCACCTTCACGCCGCACTAGCGGGCGGCACGGCTACTCGCCGCTTTGCATCTTGCGGGCGATCAGGAACGCCAGCTCGAGCGATTGCTGGTAGTTCAGGCGCGGATCGATTTCCGATTCGTAGGCGCGCTCGAGGTCGGCTTCTTCCGGGCCGCGTTCGCCCCCGATGCATTCGGTGACGTTCTCGCCGGTCAGCTCGATGTGCACGCCGCCCAGCCGGTGGCCCATGGCACGGTGGATTTCGAAAGCCCGTTCGACCTCCGCGTAGATATCTTCGAAGTAACGCGTCTTGACACCCGCGGCGGTCTGGCGCGTGTTGCCGTGCATGGGATCGCAAATCCACACGGGACGGGCGCCCTCGGCGAGAGCCGCGGCGATCAGGTCCGGAAGATCTTCCGCGATGCGGCGGGCACCGAGGCGGTGGATGAAGGTCAGGCGGCCCGGCGTGCGGGCGGGATCGAGCCGATCGATCAGCCGCGCGATTTCGTCGCGCGAGGTGCCGGGTCCGATCTTGACGCCGACCGGATTTTCGATACCGCGCAGGTACTCGACGTGCGCTCCCGAAGCCTGGTTGGTGCGCTGCCCGGCCCAGGGAAAGTGCGTGGCCAGGTTGAACCACCCGGGACGGCGCGGCACGCGGCGCGTCTGGGCTTCCTCATATCCCAGATGCAGGGCTTCATGGGCAGTGAAGAAATCGATGCGGTCGGTCTCACCCGCGCGCACGCCCAGCACGTTCTCCATGAAGCGCAGGGACTCGCCGATGGTTTCGACCATGTGGTGGTAATCGTCGGCCAGGGGCGAGTGCTCCACCCAATCGAGGTCGAAGTATTCGGGATGGTGCAGATCGGCGAAACCGCCTTTGACCAGAGCGCGGATGAAGTTGAGGGTGAGGCCGGAGCGTTCGTAGGCGCGCAGGAGCCGCTGCGGATCGGGCCGGCGCGCGGCGGCGGTGAATTCCGGCTGGTTGATCATGTCGCCGCGGTAGGAGGGCAGCGTCACGCCCGCGCGGGTCTCCAGTTCGCTCGAACGCGGCTTGGCATATTGGCCCGCGAAGCGCCCCACGCGCGTGACGGGGCGCTTGGCACCCACCACCAGCACCAGACTCATCTGCAGCAGCACCTTGAGCAGGTTGGCGATGCGCGGGGAGGTGCAATCAACGAAGCGCTCGGCGCAATCGCCGCCCTGCAAGACGAAGCGCTCGCCGGCCGCTGCTTCAGCCAGTTGCCGCTTGAGCAGCACCACTTCCCAACTGGTTACCAGGGGCGGCAGGCGGCGCAACTCAGCCAGGGCGTCTTCGAGAGCGGCGCTATCGGCATACTCGGGCTGCTGCAGCGCGGGACGGGCGCGCCATGAATCCGGCGCCCAGAGATGGGTTGCGTGGTCGAGGCTCACGAATACTCACACTAGCACGGCCGTACGCAACGAACCGCACACCTACGCGGTGGGGGTGGCACGAGCGCAAAGGCGGCCGCATCATAGACGCAAGGAGGAAAAATGAGCATTATCGACGAAGCACTGGAGGCTAACCGGGAATACGCGCAGTCGTTCCGCCTGGGGAATCTGCCCATGCCGCCCAGCCGCAAGCTGGCGGTAGTGGCCTGCATGGATGCCCGGATGACCATCGAGCCCATGCTGGGCCTGAAAACCGGTGAGGCGCACATCATCCGCAACGCGGGCGGCCTGATCACGGAAGACAGTTTGCGGAGCCTGGTGATCTCCCATCACCTGCTCGGCACGCGGGAGTTCATGATCGTGAACCACACCGATTGCGGCATGCTGACCTTCCGTGACGAGGAACTGCGGGAACGGCTGATCCGCGAAACCGGCGGGGTCCCCATAGTGCCTTCCAGCTTCGGCACCTTCACCAACCTGGAGGAGAATGTGCGCCGGCAGATGCTCAAGCTGCGCGTGCACCCCTGGGTGCCGAGGGAAGTGCCCGTGCGCGGGTTCATCTACGACGTGCGGTCGGGCAAGCTTTCGGAGGTAGCGGCGGAGCGAACCAGGACCGCCTGATCCTTCAGTTCGGGCGCGGCAAGGTTCTGCGGGCCGCGCCAGAAATCGATGGTGGAGACCTGGTGCGCGCAGGCCACCGTGCAGCGCGGCGCACAGCTCTTGGCGGTGCGGTATTCGCGGCGGATATCTTCGGTGGTGTATTCGAGCAGCGGCTTGGCCGGGTAGCCGCGTTGCTGCGAGCAGTAATGCACCAGGCCGTCTTCGCAGACGTACAGGTACCGCGCGCCGGCACGGCAGCGCCAGTTATTTTCACGGCCGTGCGCGATGTTGTCCTGGAAGTAATTGATCTGCGCGTAGCTGCTCTTTTCGAGCGAGCGCATGGCCACGTAGACTTCGCGTTCCTCGCCGCCCAGCGGCCGCAACTGGCCATCGCCATCGTGGATGATCCCCACGGTGGAGGTGAAGCCCAGCTCGAGCGCGCGATGGCCGATGGTCAGCGCATCCCAGGGATGGCGCGTGCCACCGCCCACCACCGAGTTGATGTTGACGTGAAACTCGGCGTGCTCGGCCAACAGGCGCAGCTTCTTATCGAGCACCTTCAGGCTCTTCTTCGAAACGTCGTCGGGCAGAACGTTATCGATGGAAATCTGGAGATGATCCAGGCCCGCGCGGTTCAGCCGCTCAATCCGCTCGGCAGTGAGGAAATACCCGTTGGTGATGGTTCCGGCGATCATGCCGCGGTGGCGAATTCGTTCGACTATGGCATCCAGATCGGGATGCAGCAGGGGCTCGCCGCCGCTGATGGTGACGACCGCTGTGCCCAGCTCGGCCAGGCGGTCCAGGCGGCGGTGCATGGTTTCCAAGGCGACCGGCTTGGAACGGTTGTCGTACTCGTTGCAGTACGCGCAGGCCAAGTTGCAGCGGCGCATCGGGATGACGTGCGCCAGAATGGGGTGATCGGTGGACGCCAACCCCCTGGCGATCATGCGCAACTCGCGGGCGCGCCGGTTTACGCGCTTCCATGCCCTCCTGAAGTGCTTGACGGAATCCCACATACCCAAGTGCTTTTATTACACCATTCGCCGGGCGAATTTTCGAGTTCCCGGCTGCGAGCGGAGAGCGGCGGGGGTTGAACGGTCGAGATGGGGAATCGAGCGTCCGGCCGGTGGCGGCGGCCTTTATGGATTGACCAGCGATCCGTCCATCCCACGGACGGTGGTCCAGCCATCGCCGGGGCGGACCGGAGTCGGTGGATACTTGGCCGCGATCTCCTCGACGACATCGATTCCCAGTCCAGGACCGTCATTGCCGTAGAGGTACCCGCCGCGAAGTTCGGCCGCGCCGGGCAACATCTCGTGAACGTATGGAGGAAAATGATTCTCCTCCTGAATGCCAAAACTGGGGATCGTGAGATCGACGTGGTAAGCGGCGATCTGGTTGACGGGATCGTTTTCGCCGCCTTCCTGCCAGGCGGTGCGCACGCCGAACTCGGTGCACAGTGCGGCAATTCGTCTGGCCGCCGTGATGCCGCCGATTTGCGAGACGCGGCAGCGAATAAAATCGATAACCCGTTCGGAGATCAGGGGGCGATACTCGCGTGGACTGACGAATAGTTCGCCCATCGCCATGGGCGTGGTGGAAACCTGCTTGATGCGCCGGAACCACTCGATCTGTTCGGGAGGCAGGATATCCTCCACGTAGAACATATTGTAGGGTTCGAACCGTTTGGCGAGTTCCACGGCGGCGGTGGGCGACAGGTGCTCATGGACGTCGTGCAGCAACTTGACCTGCCAGCCCAGTTTGTCGCGCAGGAAGGCGAAAGTTTTAGGAATGGTATCGATATAGAGATCTTCATAGAGATCTTCGTCGAAGGCTCGACCGGAATAGCCATGCTCGGGGCGTCCGGCCGGGCCCGTGATGAAGCCTCCGCCGCCGTAGTCGCCCAACTGCGCGCGCACGTGCCGGTATCCCTCTTCCATGTACTTGCGGATGTTGTCGGCCAACTGCTCGCGATTCTGACCATCGGCGTGAGCGTAAATCGGGACGGCTTCGCGCACCTTCCCGCCCAGGAGGTCGTAGACCGGCATGCGGGCGCGTTTGCCTTTAATGTCCCAGAGGGCCATATCGAGGGCGCTCAAAATGTTGTTTTGAATCGTGCTGTTGCGCCAATAGGTGAGGACGTTGGTGCTGTCCCAGAGGTCCTCGATGCGATCGGCGCTCTTACCGATCCAGAACGGCTTGTATCTGCGCTCGATGGCGGCCACTACGGCCGCGCCTTCGTAGGCGTTGCTGGCGGAGCCGATGCCGTACAGACCCGGCTCGCTGGTAAGGACTTTCAGGAAGACCCAATCTCCGGTGGCAATGGTCTTCACGCCGGCGATCTTCAGCGGTGGTAAGCCCGTGACGGCGCGGGCGTAGCGCTCGGATACAAATGCCAATCCCAGAGCTGCCTTGGCGAAATCCCGTCGTCGTAGCATATACTCTCCCTGCCGAGGAAAAATCCGTTTCGGTAGGGGTATTCTACATCCGAATACGTTGAGCGGCGCGGCGGTCGAGGAGGTTCCGCAATTACCGGGGATCGAGCTGCAGCGCCGGGGAATCCAGCGTCTCGCGGATCTTGGCGGCCAACGGGTCGGGACGCAGCGGCTTTTGCAGGAAAGCCATGCCGGGGCGGAGCGCCCCGGTGCTGACCAGCATGTCATTGGTATAACCGGACATGTAGACCACTTTCAACTCAGGCCGGATGGCCTGAAGATGCGTGACCAGCTCACGGCCGTTCATCCCCGGCATCACCATATCCGTCAGGACCAGGTCTACTTCGGAGCCGCGCGCCGCAAACAGATCCAGGGCCTCTTGTGGACTTCCGGCGTCCAGAACCCGGAAACCCCGGCGCGAGAGCAGGGTAGACAGCAGCCGCCGCACGCCGTCGTCATCTTCCACCAGGAGAATCGTCTCGCTGCCGCATGGTGACGGCACCCTCATGGCGGGCGCTTCGCTTGCCTGCGCGGATACGGGCGCACAGGGAAGATAGACCGTGAACACAGCGCCCGCGCCGGGAGCGCTGCTCACCCGAATCGTGCCTCCGGCCTCTTTGACGATGTTCAATGCAATGTTGAGCCCGAGGCCGGTACCTTTGCCTTCCGGCTTGGTGGTAAAAAAGGGCTCGAAGATCCGGTCCAGCGATTGCGCATCGATGCCGCGTCCGGTGTCGCGAACGCTGATTGTCGAGTAGGCGCCCGGCCGCAATCCGTCGCCGTTGCCCATAGCGCCCAGTTCGCAGTTAGCGGTCTCCACGGCGATGCGGCCGCCCGTGGGCAGCGCGTCGCGTGCGTTAAGGATCAGGTTCATGAGCACCTGCTCCATCTGTCCGGCATCCGCGATTACCTGGCGCAGGGCGGGATCGAGGATCGTCCCGAACTCCACGTGCTCGCCGATGATGGGGTGGAGCATGCGCTCCATGCCGGTGATGATCTCGTTTAGATCGAGGGCCTTGAGCTGCGGAACCTGGCCGCGCGTATAGCCCAGAAGCTGTGAAGTGAGCCGCGCACCGCGGTTGGCGGCCTTGCGGATCTCCTCCAGTTCCGGCCGCGACGGGTCGAGATCGCCGATTCGCAATAGCAGAATCTCCGAGTAGCCCGAGATGAGCGTCACGATATTGGCAAAATCGTGCGCCACCCCTCCCAGCAGGCGGCCCATGGATTCCATCTTCCCCGCCCTGTCGGCGTCGGGGCCGGCCGGTAACGTTGACATATACGCACGGTAAATGATTGCAATCGCAAGACCACCGGGGGTTCCCGGGGAGGTTCACGAATCGCCGGAAAGTGAGCTGGCGCACGGCTTGCAGCGTCATTTGCGGCCGAGCCGTAAGGAAACTCACGCCGCGCCGAAGACGCGCTCGAAAATGCGATCCACGTTGCGAAGTTGGCGCTCCAGCGAAAAGGCTTCGGCGATACGTTCGGGGGGAAGAAGAGCGCGGATTTCCGGGTCGGCGTCGATGGCGGCGCGGAAATCGCCCTCCTGCTCCCAGGCTCGCATGGCGTGCCCCTGGACGATTCGATAGGCCTCTTCCCGCATCATACCGGCGGCGGCCAGATCCAGCAGCAACTGGCCGGAGAAGACCAGCCCGCGAGTCATCTCCAGATTGCGGCGCATGCGCTCGGGATAGACCATCAGGCGGTCCGCAAGCTCGGTCGTTTTGGCCAGCAGATAATCGGCCAGGATGGTGGAATCCGGCAGAATCACGCGCTCCACCGAGGAGTGAGAGATGTCGCGCTCGTGCCAGAGCGCCACGTTCTCGAAAGCCGCCTGGGCGTTGGCGCGCACCACGCGCGCCAGTCCGCAGATCTGCTCGCTGGTCACCGGGTTGCGTTTGTGCGGCATGGCCGAACTACCCTTCTGGCCGCGCGCGAAGTACTCCTCAGCCTCGCGCACCTCGGTGCGCTGCAAGTGTCGCACTTCGAGCGCAATTTTCTCGCAGAGCGCCGTCGCCAATGCCAGAGCCGACACGAAGGCGGCGTGAAGGTCGCGCTGGATCACCTGGGAAGTCACAGCGGCCGGACGCAAGTTGAGCCGCGCGCAGATGCGCTCCTCGACATCCGGCCCAAGGTGCGCGAAGGTACCCACGGCGCCCGACATCTTACCCACGCGCAGATCCTCGGCGGCCGAGCGGACGCGGACCAGGTCGCGGCCGGCCTCCTCGTACCAGATGGCGAATTTCAGCCCGAAGACGATCGGCTCGGCGTGAACGCCGTGCGTACGGCCAATCTGCACCGTGTGGCGGAACTCCAGCGCGCGCCGCTTGAGCACCACGCGCAGCGCCTCGATATCCGCCAGGATTATGGCGGCGGCCTGCTGGAGAAGCAG
>CAYRWE010000257.1:0-1156 GCA_964427655.1 uncultured Solibacteraceae bacterium
CCGCGCGCGACCTCTACGCCGGCGCCCGCCACCTCGCCGCCGACGAGCTGCGGGCGTTGCGAAGTATATCGCGTTGACCGCGGCACGGCCTCCGGTGTCCGCCGCGGCCTCGCGCCTGGCATGTCCGCGCTCATCCGGCAAATCCCAGCGAACACCCGCTATCTCGCCGAAAACATCCAGCGTTTCCTCCGGGCACTATGGAGCTTGACCGATCGAGGTCCCTGAGGGAACAAGCCACTCTACCATGGCAGATCGCACGCACAACAAAGGCCGCAACAGGCGAGGAGACAATGTGGCGACCGATGCCTGATCTGTCGCATGGCGGCCGGTTCTTCGCCATCTCGCAACCCGCGGTTGCACGGCCTGGCACCCACCTCGGCACCGTCGTGATCGACGCCGAGGAAGATTTCGACTGGAACTCCCCGGTCCAGGGCAGCCGGACGTCGACGGCCCATCTGCGCCAGGTCGCGACCCTGCACGAGATACTGGGCAGTTGGCAGGCCATCCCGACCTATCTACTGACCTACCCAGTGCTCGAGGATGCCGATGTGGTACGCCTCCTGCGCCGCCAACTCGAACGCGGGCAGTGCGCGGTCGGGTTGCAGCTTCATCCCTGGGTCACGCCGCCGTTCGAGGAAACGCCGTCGCGGCGCAATTCGTTCCTGGGGAATCTTGGTCCCGCCATCGAGGAACGAAAGCTGCTGACGCTCAAGGCTCGCTTCGAGCAGTGCTTCGGGTTTGCACCGATCGTCTACCGGGCGGGTCGTTATGGTTTCAGCCTGCACACCGCCGACCTGCTGGAGAAACACGGCCTGCGCATCGACACCAGCCTCGCCCCGCAGACCAACTTCGTCGCCGAGGGCGGCCCGGATTATACCGCATACGATTATGGGCTGTTCTGGTTCGGCCAGCAGCGCCCCCTGCTCGAGGTACCGCTGTGCCGCAGCGTGGTCGGTTGGGCACGCGGCTGGGGCTCACCGCTCTACCAGGCCCTGGCTGGGCGACGTTGGACACAGTCGCGCGTGCTGGGGGTGGTGACGCGGCTGCGCTGCGCCGAGCGGTTGACGTTGTCGCCCGAGGGTAATGACGAGCCGGCGATGCGCCGGCTCGTTCGTGGCCTACGGGCGCGGGGAGAGAGCGTGCTGACGCTCAGCTT
>CAYRWE010000257.1:1256-7544 GCA_964427655.1 uncultured Solibacteraceae bacterium
TGTCCGGTGTCGCATGCTCCGCACGCGGATCAACAGCGGTCAGGAAGGTCGCTTGCCCAAGTTGCTGTTTGTCATCTCCGACCTGATGATCCGCTTGCGCGTGACTTCCGTGCTGGCTCGCATGCTGCTGGCCACCGGGGCGCGCACGATCTGCGTGGGTGAACTCCTCGCCGGTGGCTGGATCCTGCAATTATGCCGCTGGCTGCCGCTGGTGCGCAGCGTCGTCTATGTGCATGGTGAGGAAATCACCACCAGGAACGCCTATGATCCGGACCGGCGCCGGATCCTCGCGGCACTGCGGGCGGCGGATCGGATCGTCGTGGTCAGCCGTTTCACTCGCGGTGCGGTCCGGGCACTGCTGGGGCCGGCCACCGACGCCAAGACGACGCTGATCGAGAACGGCCTCGACACGCAGCGTTTCCGCCCGTTGGGCAAGCGGGCGGACCTGGTCGCGCTGTACGGGCTGGCCGACCGCTTCGTGTTCGTCTCGGTCTGCCGGCTGGTGGAAAAGAAGGGCATCGACAACACCATCCGCGCCTTCGTCGCGGTCCGGCGGCGGTATCGGGACTGCCGCTACCTGGTGGTCGGCACCGGGCCCTACGAGGCCGCCCTGCGCCGTATCGCCACCGAAGCCGGCGTGGCCGAGAGCGTCGTGTTCGCGGGCGATGTGACCGAAGAAGATCTGGTGGCCCATTATTGCCTGGGCGATGCCTTCGTGATGCCCAACCGAGCCCTGGCCGACGGCGACACCGAGGGATTCGGCCTGGTGTTCCTGGAGGCCAACGGCTGCGGGCTTCCGGTCATCGCCGGGCGCGACGGCGGCAGCCGCGACGCGGTCCAGGACGGGGTGAACGGGCTGGTGGTGGACGGGCATTCGGTGGCCGCGATCGAGGCGGCGATGCTGGCTCTGATCGGCGATGCTGCCCTGCGCGCGCGGCTGGCCCGCCAGGGCTGGGAGGTTGCGGCCGAGGCCGATTGGCGCGGCCGCGCGGCGGCATTCCTGGCAGTGTGCGAAGGCACCTCACCGGTGGCGCCGGGGCCAGAGTCGCGCGAAGCCGGCGGCGTGCCATCTGCACAAAGTGATCGGACGGAAGCCCTGAAGCAGCGGAAAGACAGGCACGATGAGATCGCTCCTCCCTGTTGAGGCCCCGTGGTGGCCGACTGCGGAAGTCGCAGATTCGAACCAGACAGGTTCCAGACACGGCTTGCCCGCGCTGGCCGTCCTGCTGGCGCTGTCCGCGTTCCTCTGGCTGCACGGGTTGGCCGGCAACTCACTGTGGAACGATGAGGCGTTCAGCTATTTCGTTGCCTGGCGAGGTCCTGCCGCCGCTCTGCGGCTGATTGCCGACGACGTGCAGCCTCCGTTCTACTATCTCGTACTCAGCCTCTGGCTGAATCTGGGGCACAGCGTCGTGGTGCTCCGTGGCCTCTCGGCACTGGCGATGATGCTTGCGGTGATCCCGGTGTACGACGGCCTCCGACGCCTGGTGGGAACCCGGACGGCGCTGCTGACCACTCTGCTGTTCGTGACCAGCCCGTGGGTCGCAAGCTGGACCCATATCGCGCGCCCCTATCCCTTACAGGTTTTGCTGGTGGCGATCTCCTTCTGGGGCTTCGCTCGGGTCTGGACCGCGCCTGAAGCCGAGGACAAGCTTCTCGGCCAAGGCATCACCGGGCTGTTCGCGAGTGGACGTGTCGGGGCGGCGTCGATCGATCTGGCATGGATTGCCTATACCATCGGCGGCGCGCTTGCTGTACTGACGCAGTATCCTGCAGGATTTTTTGTGCTCGGTTGCAATTGTGCGGTTGCGTTACGCGTATTCCCAGACTTGCGTCGCCATCGTGGTCTGCTGCTCAACTGGTCACTTGCCCAGGTACTGCTGATCGGTGTCTGGATGATCTGGCTGCCAGGTATGTTGACCCAATTCGGCGCCCATCTGACGCCGGGGCAGATCGAGGCGCGGCACAGAAACTATCTGATCAGTGCCGACGATCTCGGCATGACACTGAGGGGGTTGTTGAGCGTCGCCTATTTGTGGCGGGCGCAGTTGCCGTTCGTCGCCCTGTACGCCGTGCTGGCGTGTTCCGGCATCGTCCATCTGTTCAAGCGCGGTTGCATGCTGCCCGGCTGCGTGCTTGTACTGGCCCCGCTGACCACGTGCATAGGCGGATTTTTCTTGCTCCATCCGGTGTTCGGCTATGTGATCTACACCTTCGTCTGGATGCTGCCCTTCTACCTGATGCTGGTCGCCGCCGGAATATTGCTGTTCGGGCGGGCCTTCGGGACGATGCTGCTCGGGCTGGTGCTGCTCGGCAATGCCTGGGGTCTGGTGAATTACTATGCCGTCCCGACGGTGCCGCTGGACAAGGTCGCCGGCCTGATTGGCGCGCAGATGCAGCCGGGCGATGCGATCGTTCTCAGCGAGTCGGCCGCCACCCGCTGGGGGCTCGCTTATTATCTTGGGCCGGAACGTCAGGCGGCGCTGGCCGGGCTGGACATTTCCACTCTCGGTGACCGCGGCCTGATCCAGTCGCTGGACCGGGCACGGGGGTTCCGGCGGGTCTGGGTCGTGTTACCCCGGGGGGAGGAGGCTGCCGTCGATCTGCCGGCGCTGGGCCGGGAAATGCCGCTGGAGTCACGGACCCAGATCGGCGATGTCATGATATTGTGCCTGACGCGCTGAGGCGTCCAGCCGTCCTGGCGCGACCTCAGGGACGGCGGTGCCGCCGCGCCGAGCCGAGCGCGAGCAGCGCGCCGGCCAGCAGGCCGCGCGCCGGCTCCGGCAGCGCGGCGACACCACGTTTCACCCGCGCGGCCAGTCCCCCCGGTGGCAGCAGCGTCGCGATCTGGCGTACGGCGGTGAAGTCGCACCGGGCGAAGGCGGTGTCCAGCGCCTCGGCACGCCGCCGCGCGATGCTGGCGCGGATCGTCGGCGCCAGCGGCAACAGAACCGGCCGCGTCGCCAGCACGTGTTCCAGGATGCGCGCATCGCCCAGATTCATGGCCAGCACATCGGCCGAGTAGTTGCCGGCATGCTTGCGGATGCCCACCAGCGGGCGGCGCAGCACTCCGACCGGCGGATGCTCGGCCAGCCGCAGCGTCGTAGCGAAGTCCGATCCGACCAACCGCGCCACCCCCTCGTCCCAGCCGCCGATATCCAGGAAAGCCTGCCGATCGGCGACCAGACAGGACTGGAAGAACGGCTGGAAGCGGATCAGCCGATCCACCACCGGGACATCGAACACGCCCATCTGCGGCCCGACCATGCGCAACGTGTCCCAATAACCCGCCGGCGCGCCGGCGAACTTGGCGGTACTGTCGCTGTCCCACACATCGTCGCGCACCAGCACGAAGTCGCAGTACGCCGAACGGGTGCGTGGTTCGGCTCGCCACAGCGCCAGCATCATGTCCAGGAAATCCGGCCGCCACAAATCGTCGCTGTCGCAGAACGCCACCAGCCGGCCGCGCGCCGCGCGTAAACCGACGTTGCGCGCCGCCAGGTCGCCACTATTCGTGGTTACGATGCACTTCACCTTCGCGCCGTAGCCTCGCGCGACCATGGCGGTGCCGTCGGTCGATCCGTCGTCCACCACGATGATCTCGTCGGGCAGCACCGTCTGCGCCAACACCGCATCGAGCGTCGGGCGCAGCAGCATTGCGCGGTTGTAGGCTGGGATGATAACGCTGACTGACATGAGAATGCGCCGATGCCCTTGCCCGGTTATTCCATTCCTAGTTTGGACAAGCACAGGCGTCCAGCGGCGTGGCTGACATGATTGAACAAGCGCCCGCGGAGACACGAATGGACGCGTCGACTCCCTCCGGGTCGGCCGGCCGCGTGCTGGTGATCGTGCTCAACTTCAACGGCCTTGCCGACACGCTCGGTTGTTTGGAGAGCCTACGCCGGCAGACCTGCGGGTGCTTCGACGTGCTGCTGATCGACAATGGCTCGCGGGCGGACGATCTCGGCGCCGTGGCGGCGCGGTTTCCGCGGACCGAGGTGATCGCGCTGCCGGAGAATCTCGGCTGGGCCGGCGGCAACAATGTCGGTCTTCGGCTGGCGCGCGCGCGTGGCTACGGCTGGGCCTGCCTGCTTAACAACGACACGGTGCTCGAGCCGGAGGCGATGGCCGAACTGCTCGCCGCCGCCGCCGCGGTCGGGGTGCCCTGCCTGCTGCACCCGGCGATCTTCTATTACGACGCGCCGTCACGGCCGCAGCTTTATCCGGACCTGGCGGCCACCGCCGATCCGGCTTCCCGCCGCCTCAGCGCGGAGCACGACATCGTGGAAATGAACTGGGCCTATGGCGCCTGCCTGCTGCTGCCCGCGGCGATGTTCGCCCCCGAGGAGCAGGGCGGGGTTGGCCTACTGGACGAGCGGTTCTTTCTGCAGCTCGAGGAACAGGACTATTACCACCGTGCCGCCGCTCTCGGCCTGCGCAGCTACTGCGGCCGCCGCGCCCGCATCATGCACAAGGAATCGGCCAGTTTCGGCAGCTGCATGCCCGCCACGAGATGCATGCCCGCCACGAAAATCTACTACCTTGCGCGCAACAGTTTGTTACTTGCAGAAAAGCACGATGCCACACCCGCCGGCTTCCTGCGCAGCCTGCGCCGGTTGCTCTGGTTGTTGCGGATCAGCGTGCCAGCAGACCGCACCACGCTCAGCCGGCTGGGCCTGCTGCGCTGGCTGCTGTCCTCCGACGCTTCGGCCCAGGCCGCGCGCGCAGGCTTGGGTGACTACGTACGCCGCCGCTTTGGGCCGCGTCCGATGCCGAAATGACGCCTCCCGCGGAAGATTCCCTGCTCGCCAAAACGGCAAAAGGCGCGGGCTGGGTGATCGGCTTCCGGTTGAGTACCCGCGTGCTCGGCCTTGTCAGCACGCTGATACTGGTGCGCCTGCTTCTGCCGGGCGATTTCGGCCTCATCGCGTTGGCTAGCAGTTTCGCCCAGACGGTTGATGCGGTGGCCAACCTCAGCGTGCATGAGGCGATCGTCCGCGAGCGCGCGCCCGACCGGGCGATGTACGACACCGCCTTCACCATGAGCCTGATCCGCGGCCTGATCACCGCCGGAGTGGTGGCGGGGGCGTCCTGGCCGGTTGCGCTTTTCTTCCGCGAGCCGCGGCTGGCCGCCGTGTTGCTGGCCCTCGCTGCTTCCTCCCTAATCGGCGCGGTGGAGAACATCGCCACCGCCGACTTCATGCGCACGATGGCGTTTCGCAAGGAATTCCAGCTGTGGACCCTGCCGCGCGTGCTGCAGGTGATCGGCACCCTCAGTTTCGCGCTGATCTGGCCGAGCTACTGGGCACTGGTGTTCGGCATCGTCATCGGCCGCGTCATCCGCACCGCGATGAGCTACGCCATGTATCCCTTCCTGCCGAGGCTGACGCTCACGGCGTGGCGGCGGATCATCGGGTTCACCGGCTGGTCCTGGGCGATCTACATGGTGGGCATGGTGCGCGACCGGACCGATACCATGCTGGTCGGGCGATTCTTCTCGTCCACGCGCGTGGGTATCTACGCGCTCGGCAACGAGATCGCGGCGCTGCCGACCAGCGAGCTGATCGACCCGCTGACCCGCGCCTGCTTCCCGAGCTTTTCGCAACAACATCATGCCGGGCAGAACGTCGGGCAAACCTATCTGCGCCTGCTCGCGGCAAGCGCGCTGTTCGTGTTGCCGGCGGGCATGGGGATCGCGCTGGTCGCCGACCCGCTGGTGAAACTCGCCTTCGGCCCGCTCTGGCTGGAGGCGGTGCCCGTGATCCAGATCCTCGGCATCAGCGCCAGCATCGCCGCGATCGGCAGCCTCAGCATGACGCTGTTCAGTGCCTGCAATATGCTGCGCAGCACCTTCACCATCATGGCCGTGGCGACGGTCCCGCGGATCGTGCTGATGGTGATTTTCCTGCCGGGCGGCACGCTGGTGACGGCGGCCACCCTGTCGGCGCTGCTCGGGGTGGCCGAGCAGATGGCGTACATCACGCTGACGGTGCGGCGGTTCGACGTGCCGTTGCGCGATTTGCTGCGCGCGGTCTGGCGCAGCGTGCTGGGTACCCTCGTGATGGCCGCGGCGCTGATCTGGCTGGGGCTGGGCTTCGCGCCGGCCGCCGATGCCTTCACGCGCCACCTGCTGACCGATGCCACCGTCGGGGCCACGATTTATGGGACGGTCGTTATCCTGGCCTGGATCGCCGCCGGCCGTCCGGACGGACCGGAACGCGACGTCCTGACCGTTCTCCACTCGATCGGGCGGAAGCTCGGCGTGTTGCGCCCCACTTGACCATG
>CAYRWE010000258.1:0-7485 GCA_964427655.1 uncultured Solibacteraceae bacterium
GGGCCTTTAAGGAGATCAACTCGTTCGAGCGCCAGTTGCGGGATTTCGGGATGATCTTGGCGAAGTTTTGGATCCAGATCTCGCAGGAGGAGCAGTTCCGCCGGTTCGAGGAGCGGAAGGCGATCGGCTACAAGGCCTGGAAGTTGACCGAGGAGGACTGGCGGAACCGCCAGAAGTGGTGCGTTTACGAAGAGGCTGTCGAAGAAATGTTGGTTAAGACGAGCACCAAAACCGCGCCCTGGTGCCTAGTGGAAGGAAACGACAAATACTGGGCGCGCGTGAAGGTACTATCGAGACTCGTGGAGATACTCTCGACGGAACTGGGTTACAAACCGGAGGACCCGTTGAGGCGAGGGTCCGGGATGAGGGCCGCCAAGCCGACCCCAAAAGATAAGACAAAGCCGGAAAAGGAATCCAAGACTGCTCGAAAGGGAAGGTAAAACGTCATACCCTGGCGTCGACGTGGTTAGAGTTTCCAGGGCCTCGGGCAGCGAGTGGGCATCTACGCCTGGCTGTGTCGTACGCATGGCCGCCGGTCGCACCGCACGAGCGGCGAAAACCCAAACCGGAGCGGCGCCACGGCGTACGTCCGACCTGAATCGCCATCAAGCGCGGGATGCCGCCGGTTCGGTGCGCGCGCGTCGCCGGGCCGCGTGCGCGGCCGTCGCGATCACCGCGCGGTGAGCCGCCGGCTTCCGCGGCCGGAGGTGGCGGTGCCGGTCGCCAACGGCGAGAGAGACCGCCACGGTAGGCCGCGCGTAGCCGGGCCGTCTCGGCCGGCGCCTCGTTCGAAGCTCCAGACGGCCCACACAGCGCGGGGAGAGTGGATGCAACGTCGATCCACACACGTGTGCGCCTTCTGGCAACGGGCGGAGCTGTTCTGAGCGTGTCATGTACTTCCGCAAGTCTCAATAGGCCGCGGTGCGTCAACTTGCCACGATGCGCTCAAGGGCTATCACTGCATCCACAACGCCGTTCTCCACGCGCATCGTCTCGCCGAGCACCCAGGCGCGGCTTCGCACCCGGGCGCCGCGGCGAAATCGAGAGCGCTGGCGAATGCCTCAGCCTTGGGCCTTCGCCCATCCACGGCGGCCGGCGCGACGCCGGCCAGGCGCAAGCGTTCAGCCCAGAAAAACTGGTCGCCGGCGACCGGGGTCACGATGGAAGGCACGCCCGCGCGTGCGGCTGAGTGCGAGGTGCCGGATCCGCCGTGATGGATAACCGCGGCGGTGCGCCGGAACAGCCAGTCGTGCGGCGTGTCGCCGATGGCGAGAAAGTTGTCTGGAAGTGCCTTCGGATCGATGCCGCTCCAGCCGGAATGGAACAGCGCGCGTCGGCCGGCTATCGCCTCAATCAGCGCATCTCCTGCGGCGAGGAAGTTCGCCAGCGCCAGCGGCGGCCTCCAGGCAGGGATCGGCACCAGCCACTGTCCGCATAGGTGCACGTCGGCCGGCCAGTCGGCAGGCGTGGGCAACAGATTGGGCGAGACGCCATAAAGCATCGGGATCCCCGTCCATACCGCCTTGTGCGGCGGCAGTTTGAATATCGCACGCGCCGCGTTGGCCTTGTCGCGGAACGCTTTCCACAGCATGGCGTTCACGAAACTGTGGCTGGCGCTATTGAGTAGGCGCGGCACCCACTTGGGCGGCAGAAACGGCGAAGGGAATGCGGCGGTCGGCGTAATCGGGATCATACCAGCGCCGATGCCCTTGGCGCGCAGGTATTCGGCCGCGGAAAATCCGGCAAATGCGGCCAGTCCCGCCGCCAGGATCGCATGGCAGCCCTCGCCAGCCTCGATGATGGTGCGCAGCCAGGATTCGGCATTTTGGTTGGCGATCTTCGCCAGCGCGCGTGCGGTTTGGTTGAAGCCGCCGCCCTTGGCGACTACACCGGCGATGGCATGGTCCCGACTGAGAGTGGCGCGGATATCGCCGGACAGCGCGATGGCCGGCACGCAAAGCGCCTGGGCGCTGTCGAGCGTGGCGGCATCGGCGAGCAGCCGCGCCTCGTGTCCGGCATCCATCAAGCCACGGCACAGCGCGGCGAACGGGCGCGCATCGCCCTCGGTGCCATACGTCGCGATGATGAACTTCATGAACTCTTCTTCTTGCGTTTGGACGATGTCTTGGGAAATGCCTTGGCGGGAACCGCCGCACTATGCAGGAATTCGGCCCTTCTTTCGTCGGTGACCTCCAGGTTCCACCATTCAAAAAAAATCAGTGAAGAGCGGCCTAAACTCCATCAGGCGCGACACCCCGCCCTGGGGCTCACCTTTCGCCCTGCAGGTAGGCCCCTCATTCGCCAGCGCCTCTTCTGCGTGGTCCGAGCTCTCGGGACCACTACAGTCATTGTGCCAGCGGCCCTTCACCCTGGCCTTGTGGTTTACTCAGGATATCCTTAACTGTTTGCAGCAGCTCACCCGCCTTATATGGCTTTGGGAAGACCTCAAATCCTTGTAGCGCTTCTCGATATTTAAGCCGATCGTCATCAAGAAGTCCCCCAACAATTAGAACCTTCATTGTCAGGCATTTCGTGCGCAGATAGATAGCTGCATCGTGCCCCGACACACCCTCGACATAGGTACGGGTTATCAATAGATCAGGCGTGCTCTGCTCCAACCTGTCTACCGCGTGGCCGAGGTCGCCGGCAGCTTCGACCATATATCCTTCGCGCTCCAAGGTCTCCTTAAAAACGGAACGTATAATAGGATCCGAAATCAAGAGCAGGATCATGGTCGTAATTGAGGGGTGTTCCGCCACGGTTATTCCTTTCGCCAATTTCTTCTGAGAAAGAGTTCTGTTCTGATTTCCTAACCCCACGAGCGAATCTGCGCTTCGATGGCTACGATCCGCGCGCGCAGACTGCGATCTCTACCAAAGCGAGGCCACTGGTTGGGGCGATCCCCGGTGCCTCGCCTCTCGTACGCGACTCCCTTATGCCGTCCTCGTCTTCGGACGCATCCGTCCCATCATCTGACGCATTGCCGCGAGGTTTCCAGGCGAGCGTTGCTCAATCCAGGTCTCGTACCGTTTCGCGGCTTTTTCCAAATTCGCGAGGTGTAACTTACTCGAAAATCGCTTGCGGCCCTCTTCGAGGGTAGGCTTAACGCGCTCCCACACTCCGAAAAATTCGCCGCTCGTCTCGAAAAACAGGTCCTCGTGGAGCAAACCGTAATTGAGCAGTGCGCAAGCCTGGTCCCAGTAGCTCACCACCATCATGTAGTACGTGCCGTTTTCCGTTCCCGGCGCCGCGATCCGCATGGCGTCATCCAGATTGTTTGCAAAGTAGTTCGCGAAAAACCAATCGCGCGCCTGCCGCAGTTTCGGTTCCCTACGCATCTCGTAAATCTGTAAATGGAGTTGCGCTTGTTCAAACGTGGGTTTCGATTCCATGATCTTTGTTCCCCTCTGGTCTGGGATTTCCTCCGTAGACCATCAAACCATGGCGAAATGCATTTTTCTGTAACTTTTCAGCCGGTGGCGGTGATCCTGACTGCTGAAGAGTCGGCAACACGCCGTCCATAGGGTCGGTACTGCCACGTGCGCTAGGCTTCTGCAGGAGCGCCGAATTGGCCGCTCCAGCCCTTGTTCCGATATGGTAACCGGTCCGGTCGGTTGACCGCGTTCCGCACTCCCCATCGGAGTGCCATCGCCGCCCGTTGCGCCGCGGCGATGTGTCTGCGGCTCGCCAGCGCTTGGCGTCAATGGCGGGAGGGGGGGAGCCCGGATCTGGGGTTAATCCACGGTAACCTCGGTTCATCGCTCAACTTCACCGATAATAGCTGTATGGCGAACGGCGTTGCCTTCAACCAAAAGCGGTTGGCGCACTTCGCTGGGTTGTCATCGATCTTCGCATTTTTCGTCCGTTCTGTGAGTGTGCTGGCCCTCCTGCTTTTCGCGGCCGCCTCGCCAGCCGAGGAACTGCCCGCCTGGGTGGTGAACCTGGCTCGCCTCAAGCAGAGCGCGCGCGCCATGCTTGGTAATTTTCCAAATTATGTCTGCCGGGAGACCATCGACCGGTACCGGGGATCGCAGGGATCCTCCCCGAGAGTCTCTGACATCATCGAACTCGAAGTCGCCGTGGTGGACGGCAAAGAGATGTTTGCGCTGCCCAGCGGGGCCCGGCCCCATCAGAAGCCCCACCAGAAGAATCTGGGGGACTATGTCAGCCGCGGTTTGATCGGCGACGGCGTGTTCCAGGGGTTGGCCCACAATCTGCTTGCCACGGAACTCGCTCGCTTTCATTGGGGCGGCGAGGAGGAGATCCATCCTCGGACCAAAGGGGCCGCGAAGAGCCTGCACGCGCTACGCTACGATTTCGAGCTTTCTGCGTTGTTCGGTCCGTACATTCTCGAAGTGGACCGGATGTCGGGTAGCACTGGTCTCCGCGGGAGCTTATGGGTCGACGCCGGGAGCCTGGACCTGCTGCGCGTCGAAGCGTCCGCCGTAGAGATCCCTCCTCAGTTGGCCTCGGTTGAAGGCTTCCGCATGACGATCGACTACGCGCGGGTGCGTCTGGGCACGTCCGATGCGCTCCTGCCCGCGGCGGCGGAGATGAACATGAAATTCGTGTTCGGCCAGAACGACCGGAACTTCATCGAGTTCTCCGGCTGCCGCGAATTCACCAGCGAATCGACCATCGATTTCTACGATGTCAGTCGGCGCGAAGCGCCGGAAGAGAAGAAGCGGAAATAGATTCGGCGCGAGACGGCTCGCCGGCCATGCCCAAGACGAACCGCTCCAAATATACGCAGCCGCCAATTCGGACGAGCCGATTACGGTCGTGTGGTTTCAATTTTCGGAAGAATTCCAGAGGGTATTAGCGTTCCAGGCACTCCCTCGATGAGTACCGATTATGTTAGGGGGTCCGGTCAGGGGCGCGAAAGTGGCGTTTGGGGAATAGTACCTGGGTACCGCGACGGAGATGGTGCGCGCGCCACGTCGGCCGTTCGGCTCTCGCGCGTCGCGCCGTTTCCCGCAACCCCGGCCGTTGTGCGCACTGTGCAAGCGCGAGTTGCGCACCGGCGTCCGCGGCCCGCGCGCGGCGGCGGGCCCGGCCACCAACGGCGCCGCGACCGCCGCGGGCAGCGTGCCGAGCGCGAGATTTCGGCGGTTCGGCGCTCGCACGTCGACCGCGGCTCGCGGCGCGGCCGTCGCGCGCCACATGCACTCCGCGCACCGGGCCGGGCGACGGCGGGGCATCACGAGCGATGAACGGCCCGGGCCGATCGAACTGCGCCGAGCCTCCAGCGGCAACGGAGACCGTCCCGACCGCCAATCGCAAAGCGACCACGGTTGCCGCTGCCTGCGCGCGGGCTTTCGCGTCCGGCCGCAGCGCTGCTGCACGGGCGGCGGCACATGCCGAATCGGGGCGAGTTGCCGGCCACGCGCGATGAACCGGCGAACCGCCGAAAGCCGCGGTGGTGCCCATGCTCCCCGCTCGATCTCCCGCCCCAGCGCAGCGGGAGCGATCACGTTGCCCGCCACTGCCCCGCCGCGAAGTGATGGCGACGGTTCCGATTTCGCACTCCCAGGAGTCGGAGACGCTCCAGCCCGGCATCCGGGCCGTGGAATCGTACTCTGTGGGCCTTAGGGAGGCGGAAAGATTCTGCGCCAACGCCCTCTTGTCAGGGGTCTTTACACACGTATTCCGGCATAGTCTGTTGGTGCCGCGTCACTTTCCGGCCCGTACTAACGTTGCCTGCTATATAGTTGAACTGGACACTTAAACTCCGTTACCGCCTGGAATGTTGCTCTCCGAATCTTTGGTGGGCAAGGAAACCTCCTTCTAGGTCCGAGACTGCGGACTTCTACCTGCCCCGAAGCGTGCGCGTACTCGCTTCCCAGAAAGTTTCAACATGCGTTTTGCTTGTATTTGTTTCGTCATATCACTCGCCGCCACTGCTCAGGTACGTACCCTTCAGGACGGCACGCCCGTACGTCTTCGTCTCAGCCGCAGCGTCTCTTCCGCCGCGGCGCACGTCCAGGAAACGGTGGATTTCGAAGTCACCGAGCCCGTCATCGACCAGAATTATGTGGTCATCCCGAAAGGCGCCGTCGCGCTCGGCCGCGTCACCAAGGTGGAAACCAAACGCCGCTTCGGACGCGCCGGCGCCCTTGAACTCAGCATCGATTCAGTGCGCCTCACCGACGGAGGAATCGTCCTCCTGCGCGCCACCCACGAAAAGGGAGAAGGTGACATGAGCGGTGCCCGGGTAGCCGCCACCATCGCAGTGTCCCCAGTGTTGGTTTGGGTGAAAGGAAAGGACGTGACCTTCGAAAAAGGGACTGAAGCCACCGCCTATGTCAGCGGCGACACCCGGCTCGATCAATCCCGTCTGAGCGTTGCCTCCGATCCTTCAGCGGATCGCAGGGCCTCCCCCGGTGTTATGCTCACCAACGCTGACGTCGTTGAAATGCAGAAAGCCGGGCTTTCGGAAGAGATCACTTTGAGCAAGATCGCCGGCTCACCAGCCAACTTCGACATCGGTACCCAGGACCTAATCCGGTTGAAGGAAGCCGGTGTGAACGACGATATCATCAACGCAATGGTCCAGAAATCCGGCAACCGCTAAGCAAGGTGAGTGCTTACGATAGCGCGAACCGCACTTGCCAAGCCCCACCGATCGAGAGACAGTACCTGTATCTGCGTGCATTCATGCACGCGGATAATCGGCGGCGGTCCGTCCGCCAACGGCGCGGCGACCGGGGCACTCGCCGGGGCTTCCGTCCGGAGGCGCCGGGGTGGCGCCAACCTCGCGTGCGCCGATCGCGGTGTTCGCGGGTTTCGATCTCAGCACGTCGCGCTGCGTCTCGCGGACGTGGCCGTCGTGCGCACGGCGCAGCTGACGAATAGCGCCGTGGCTTTAAGCCTTCCGCGGCCGACCCCAGTGCGTGCGGCCCGGGCGGGTGAGGCCGCGTGCGTGAGGAGGAGCATCACGAACGCACTGGAAGGCAAAGTCGCAGTCATCACCGGTGACAAGGGCGGGATCGGAAGGGTAGTGATCCGGGCTACGTAGCTCGAGCCGGTGAATGAATATTCACCTTGTGGAATCAGTAGATTGCCGGGCCTAGATCACGGTCTCCACTAGGCGTCAAGGACATTTGCGTTGGCCTCGGGTCCCCTACTTGAGGCGGGTCGGTGAGGTAGTAGACCGCCATGCAGGTGAGAATCGGCGGAGCCCAAATCCGGTAATGTCCGTGAGTGGACGTCAGCATATTCTCATTGAAGAATGAGCCTGGAGAGAGAATCGCCGGAAATCGGAGGCCTCACTCTATAATAAGAGTCTACGAATCAGGATGGCGGGGTGTTGTGCCTTCGCGCCGCTCAGTTCCGCTACTTGATGGCGGCATGAGGTGCCGGGCGTCACCAGCACGTCGTCTGGACCCATCTTCTTCACCTCCGCCAGCGAGCGGTCCCTGATTCTTTGTCCTAGTGTAGTGCGGCCTAACTAGTAACGAGTATCGTTAGCGCAGCGTCTTTACA
>CAYRWE010000259.1:0-7480 GCA_964427655.1 uncultured Solibacteraceae bacterium
CGGTGGTCTGCCTCTCCATGTACATGGCGGTGCTGCAGCGCACCCGCGAGATCGGCATTCTCAAATCGCTGGGAGCTTCCAAGGCTTTCATTCTGGAAATCATACTGGCCGAAGCCCTGTTGCTGGGAGTGGGCGGCACCATCCTCGGCATCTTGATGAGTTTCGGCGCCTACTGGCTCATCGGGCACCTGGTGCCGGCGTCCATTCCCATGATCATCGTGCCCATTTGGTGGCCCATCGCCGGCGCGGTAACCCTGGCCGGAGCCTTCATCGGCGCGCTATACCCGGGCTTGAGCGCCGCCCGTCACGATCCCATCGAGGCGCTGGCCTATGAATAACGGGTACATCATCGAAACCCGCGATCTGCGCAAGGTCTACCAGGTGGGCAAGGTGGGCGTGCCAGCGCTGCGCGGAGTGGATCTGGCGGTTCCGGCGGGCGAGTTCCTCGCGGTCGTGGGCCCCTCCGGCTCGGGAAAATCCACGCTCTTCCATATCATCGGCGGCCTCACTCCGCCCACCTCCGGACAGGTGCGCGTGGCCGATCGGGATCTGACCGCGCTGAGCGACGCCGGCCGCACGAGCCTTCGGAAACGCACGGTGGGCTTCGTGTTCCAGAAGTTCAACCTGCTGCCCAATCTCACCGCCCGCGACAATATCGCCGTGGCGCGTTTTATCGCTGGTTCCTCTTCGAAGCTCGACCCGCACTTCGAGGAGATTCTCGTCCTGCTCGGCATCGCGGACCGCCTGGACCGCAAACCGGCCGAACTGTCCGGCGGCGAACAGCAGCGCGTGGCCATCGCCCGGGCCATCGTCAACGGGCCCGCCATCCTGCTGGCCGACGAGCCCACCGGCAACCTGGATACTGAGAACTCCATAGCCGTGCTGGATCTTCTGCGCGGCCTCAACCAGCGTCTGGGCCAGACCATCCTCATGATCACGCACAATCCCGAAGCAGCCGCCTACGGCCACAGGACGGTGCACATGCGGGATGGGAAAATCGAGGAGCGGGGCTGAGCGAATCCGCTGCGGGCCGCCCGTCGCTGTGTATACGTAAAGTTTCTCGGTTTTCCCGACGATCTAGCGCTCCAGGGAGACGCTTTATTTTGTGTGTCGTCAATTCCGCTATAATGGCTTGCTCCCCCGGGATTCGGAACGCCATGCGACGCCAGCGAAAACGCCGAGAGTTGGTTTTGTTTTGAAGATCCTGTAAACTTCGGAAGAGTTCGCCGGAAGAAAGTCCAGTTCGAATGTCGCGAATGAAGAACGGAAGGCCGATCGGGGTAGACCTGTTTGCTGGAGCGGGGGGACTGAGTCTCGGTTTCGAGCAAGCCGGCTTCGACGTGGCGGCGGCCGTCGAGTACGATCCGATCCATTGCGCGACCCACGAGTTCAACTTCCCCGAATGCGCCGCCATCTGCCGCAGCGTTGCCGATATCGACGCCGCGTACATCAGGAGCGGATCCGGAATCGAAAATTCCACGGTCGACGTGGTATTCGGAGGCGCGCCTTGCCAGGGTTTCAGCATGATAGGCAAACGGGCTCTCGACGATCCCCGTAACTCCCTGGTTTACCACTTCGTGCGGCTTGTAGCCGACCTGAAGGCGCGCTACTTCGTCTTCGAGAACGTGCGCGGCCTGACCATCGGCGAACATAAGCGCTTCCTTGAGGAGATTATCCGGGAATTCCGGAAGAACGGTTATCGCGTCATCGAGAATTATCGCGTCTTAAACGCCGCTGACTTCGGCGTTCCACAGGATCGCCAGCGGCTCTTTCTGGTAGGTGCCCGGAAGGGCGATCCGCTTCCAGACTACCCCGAACCAACACACACGACTTCGAGCAACGGCCCAGGAAGGACGGCAAATCTCTTCGCGGGGACCACGACGCCGACGGTCTGGGATGCGCTGTCGGATCTTCCGGAGGTGGACGACTACGAAGAACTCTTCTACCGCGACTGGGTGAAAGCGCGGTTCAAGCATCGCACGGATTACGCAGCCTCGCTCCATGGCGACCGGCAAGACCAGGAAGACTACTCCGCCGCCCGCCAGTTCGACGCGGGCGTTCTGACATCTAGTCTCAGGACGAGACACACGGATCTTTCGAAGAGCAGATTTGCCGGCACCGGTCCGGGGCAGACGGAACCGGTCAGCCGCTTTCATAAACTCGATCCGGACGGAATCTGCAACACAATTCGCGCCGGCACGGCGAGCGACCACGGCGCCTTCACCTCTCCCCGCCCGATTCATCCCTTTTCCCCGCGATGTATCACTGTCAGAGAAGCTGCGAGGCTTCATTCCTATCCGGACTGGTTTCGCTTTCACATGACGAAATGGCATGGGTTCCGGCAAATTGGAAACTCTGTCCCTCCGCTTCTGGCGCGTGCCGTCGCGACCAAAGTGCGGGAGGCCCTCGATATCGCGCCGCACCGCTCGGATCGGCCGTTGAATCTCGGCGACATGCGACTGCTTTCGTTCGCGATGTCCGGCGCCGCGTCGAATTACGGGGTGCCCGACAACGTTGTCGCCAAGCGCAAGAGAATCTCCCACGAGGATTCTGCGAATGGCTAAGAAGAAGGCCGTCGATTCCGAGGCGCGAGGGCACGAGCTGCTTCAGAAGAAGCCAAATCGATATTCCGCGATTATCGGTACGATTTTCAAAAACCACTACAAACCCGGAAAGACCGAGTTCGGCTTCTCGCGCGACGAGTTCGCCGCTATCGCCCGATCCCTCGACCTCAAATTGCCAAAGAACTTGGGCGATACGATCTACTCCTTCCGCTTTAGAACCGCGCTGCCGCCCGAAATCGTCGCGACAGCGCCAAAGGGCATGGAATGGGGCATAGAGCTTGCCGGGAAAGGTCAATACCGCTTCAAGCTCGGCAAACTGGTTCGGATCGTCCCCAGATCCGACCTCATCGCAACGAAAATCCCAGACGCCACCCCAGAGATCATATCGGCTTACGCACTCACCCAGAGCAGTCCCTACTGGCTAAGGTCCGCTACAACCGGCTCATCGACATCTTTTTGGGTATCGCGTCCTATTCGCTCCAGAACCATCTCCAGACCTTCGTGAAGGATATGGGTCAAATCGAAGTAGATGAGGTTTACGTCGGAGTCAACAAGCACGGGCAGCAATTCGTCATTCCAGTTCAAGCCAAAGGCGGCAACGACCAACTCGGCGTGACCCAGACCCGCCAGGACATCGCCTGTTGCCTTCAGAAATTCTCCCGTCTCACCTGCCGTCCCGTCTCGGCCCAATTCATGGCCGGTGACACCATCGCGCTATTCGAACTTGCCTTGCAGGGCGAGGACGTCAAGGTGGTGGAGGAGAAGCACTACAGACTCGTCCCATCCGATCAGATCGGCCCCGAGGACCTCAAGCTATACTCTAAGAGATAATCCTTCTGGTGCTCGACCGTCATGGATCACGTTCCACGGGAGGTTCGGTCCAAGATCATGGCTACCGTGCGGTCCAAGGGTGGGCGTACGACCGAATTGAGACTCGCGCGCCTGCTTTGGGACGCGGGCCTGCGCGGGTATCGCAAGCAATGGTCGGTGGATGGCAGGCCGGATTTCGCGTGGCCGGGACTTAAGGTGGCTGTATTTGTGGACGGATGCTTTTGGCACGGCTGCACGTGCAAATACCTCCCCAGAAGCAACACGCGCTTCTGGAAAAACAAAATCGAGACCAATCGGCGCCGGGACCGCAGAGTCTCGGCCCGTCTCCGCCGCGCCGGATGGGCGGTAATCCGCATCAAAGAGTGTGCGGTTCTAAAGCCCGCTACGCTGAGACGCGTCGCCGAAGCCGTAGAAAAGCGCCGTGGAAATCGAAAGCTCTCCTTGGTAGGAGACCGGTAACCCGGAGCCTTTCGCCGATCCCTTACGCCTGCCGGGCCGCGCTCATCTCCAGGCGCCGCTGCTTCATCCAGCGCAGGCGGCTCTGCTGCTCCTGGTAGATCGTGCCGAAGCCGGCCCACCAGTAGCCGAACACGAATATCGCCAGGAACGGCAGCGCGAAGTAGTTGTAGGTGTCGATCGCAAACCCGATCATGACCGCGAAGTACGCACCCACCAGGATCTCCATGTAGGGCAGCCAGCCGCTGCGCTTGCGGTACTTCTTGGTCTCCAGATTCATCTGCCGCTCGCCCACCGCGAATTTGGGGGTTCGCACAAAGCCGGTCTCCACGCCGAATAGCGCTTCCAGCACCGCCCTGGTGTTGATGATGGTCAACCCCACTCCTACCGCGATCAGCATGGGCAGCATCAGGATCGAGCGCTTCCAGTTCTTCGGATACAGCTCCCTCTGGGCCACCACGTAAAACAGCGAAATCGACCAGAAGGAGGCCGCGATCAGAGGCAGATCGATGAACACCATCTGCCAGACCCCCATGTAGAAGCGCACGATCATCACCGGCAGCATCAGCGCCGAAACCACGATCATCAGCGGGTAGGAAATATTGGGCGTCAGGTGCAGGAACGCCTCGATCTTCACACGCTTCGGGATATCCGCCCGCCACAGCGCCGGCAGCAGTTTCTTGGCCACCTGCGTCAGCCCTTTGGCCCAGCGCGATTGCTGCACCTGGAAGCCATACATCTCTACGGGCAGTTCGGAGGGGCAATCCAGGCCCGGCAGGTACACGAACCGCCAGCCCTTGAGCTGCGCGCGATAGCTCAGGTCCGAATCCTCCGTGAGCGTGTCGTGCTGCCAGCCGCCCGCGTCCGCGATCATGGCTTTCCGCAGGATGCCCGCCGTGCCGTTGAAATTGAAGAAGTATCCCGCCCGCGACCGCGCTCCGTGCTCCAGAATGAAGTGCCCGTCCAGAAGCATGGCCTCCACCTCGGTCAGGAAGTTGTAATCCCGATTGAGGTAGCTCCAGCGCGTCTGCACCACACCCACCTTGGGGTCGGCGAAGAAGTTCACCGTGCGCGTCAGGAAGTCCGCCGGCGGGCAAAAATCGGCGTCGAATACGGCCACCAGTTCGCCGGTGGCGGTCTCCAGCCCTTTTTGAAGCGCGCCCGCTTTGAAGCCGTGCCGGTTGGTGCGGTGGTGGTACTCAATCGGGTATCCCATGTTGCGGTAGCGCTCCACCAGCGCCTCGGCAAAGGGCGCCGTATCGTCGGTGGAATCGTCCAGTACCTGGATCTGTAGCAGTTCCTTGGGGTACTCGATCTTCACCGCTTCTTCGATCAGCCGTTCCACCACGTACCGCTCGTTGTAGAGCGGAAGCTGGATGGTAACCGGCGGAAGCTGCTCGAAGCGCCGGGGCGGCTCGCCGGTGGCCTTGGCGCGGTGTTTGAAATAAGTCCGGATTATGTCGTACCGGTGCAGCCCGTATACCGAGAGAATGGCCAAGACCGTGAAGTATGGGACGAGCATCGCCCAGTCGAACCACGCCAGTTTGTGGATGCCCGCGAAGGGTGTCTCGGCGAACATCTGCGAGATTCGCTGGCCGGTCGTGTGAGCCGCCAGCAGGGCGAACAGCGGAAAAGGCAACGATGGCATATTAAGGCTGCGTATCGATGGCAGCCGGCAACCAGGCCGGAGTTGTTGGCAGAACTATGATAACAAATCTCATTAGCCCTTAGAAGTCGGGGCTTTCACGCGCCCGCGGGGCCTCCGGCGCGTGAGGTGCGGCGCCCCACCGGAGCGCCGCGGGTGTGTCCCCCAAAGCTCATATATCGGTGCTCTTGGGAGCCGCGGGCGGCTCGGGAGAGCGCGGCGGCGGGGGCGCCGAGGGCGCGGTTCCCTCCCGGCGCACGGAAATCGTGCCGCGGTCGGAACTCAGCCGTATGGTGGGCCCGTCGCCGACCTTCCCTTTGAGCGCCACCGTGCGGCCATCGACCTCCCTCTGGATCTGCGGGCCAAAATCGTTGACCGCGTCGCCGTGCTCCGAAGTGGCCTGCAATTGAAACGTGGCCTTCCCCGGCAGGACCAGCTCGATACGGCCACCGCCCGAGCGCGCGTCGATGGCCGGCAGCGGTACGCGCCCCGGCTCCAGAAAGACGTCGCCCATCTGGGCGTCGAGATCCAGCGATTGCGTGAACTGCTCCAGGTGTATGTCGCGCGATCGCGTGACCAGCCGCACCGGCCCCACCACGTTGCTGGCATTGAAACCGCTCAGGTTCATGCTGATGGTTCCGGGAATGGCGGCCACGTTCAGCTCCGTATTGCGCCCTTCCAGTTGCAGCGGTTTGGCCAGGTTCTTGAAATCCAACGTGCCGGAATACGATCCTTCGATGGTCACCTGCCCGGCGATGTTTTCCAAATCGACATCCGAGCCGTGCCCGTGCAGATCGATATTTCCCTTTACGTCCACGGCGTGCACCAGGTCGCTGCGGCCCACCTCGATGTGCGCGTTGCCGCCCAGACGGGAGAGCCGCACGTCGCCGTGTTCCGAGTTGAGGTCCACCTCGCCCGTCAGATCGGAAACTTCGTAGTCGCCGCTATGGCCGCGCGCCTCTACCGCCATGCCGCGCGGCACCGTGACGGTGAGGTCGTCTGAAACGCTCTGCCCGTCCGAAGCCCGCTCCTGGTTGGTGCGAATCAGCAGCCGGTCGCCTTGCGGGACGATCTCCACGGGTGTGTTCCGGTCCGTGCCATCGGCATCCGCGCGGGAGTAGGCGCGCACCAGTTTGCGTCCGTTGATGGCGATCTCCTGCCCATCTGTTCCGCTGACCGTGATATTGCCGCGCGAGTTCTCGAAGATCACGCGGACGGCGCCGGCGGCAGGGGCGTGCGCCGTGACGGGATACTCGAACTGCGTTCCCCAGAAATCCGGCGAGCCGAGGTTGAAACGCATACCGTGGTGGTGCGCCGTCCAGAATCCCGATCCGGCGATGCAGATCAGAACCACCAGCACCACTTCGCCGCCGGTAAAACCGTGCCGCCAGCCTTCGCGATTCCAGACCAGCGCTTCTACCAGGCGAATAAGGCCCCACGCAATCAGCAGGAAAGGCCAGTATTCGGCAACCAGGTCGAAGACCGGCGCTTCGGGGTGCAGATTGCGCCATAAGAACAGTGCGCCAATCACCAGCAGCAGCAAGGGGCCGGTCAGGGAATGGCGTCTCATGCGGCACCTCCCGCGGGCGGATGGCCGCCCGGATCGGTCGCGGGCTGGCGATAGCGGCTATCCCGATATCCGCCGGCCGCCGGATCGCCGGGGTATGGCGGCGCGTTGTAGGGCGGCTGAGCGTAAGGCGGTGCACCCGGCGGAGGCGGCACGTTGCGCGGAGATTCCACCCCGCGCCGCAGCAGCGTGAGCAGGCCGAACACAATCAGCAGCACCGGCCAGGTCTGATCGAACGTGTACCGCGTAAAGTTGTTTAACGCGAACAGCGCTCCCAGCGTAATGAGCGTGACCGGGCCGCGGATCGCCCGGATGACCGATCCGTTGGCATCGCTCACTTGGGCATCTCCTTGGGAACGCCCTGGCCGGAGAAGCGCAGCCAGAGCAGGTACGCCCCGGCGCCGATCAGTAGCACCG
>CAYRWE010000260.1:0-7479 GCA_964427655.1 uncultured Solibacteraceae bacterium
GGACCGCGGCGGGGTCCGAGATGCCGCACAGCACGGCCGCCACCATGTCGCAATGTTCGAGCGCCGTGGCGCAGCGCGCGCGGGCTTCCGGATTGTGCCGCAGCCAGTGCAGCAGCTTCGAGAAGCCCCACTCGGAGGAGTACGTGCCGCCGCACCAGCGTATGGCTTCCAGGTTGCGCTCGTGCGCGCAGGCGGTGATCTCGGCGGCTTCGTTCCAGGCGCGATGGTCGCACCAGAGGTAGTAATCGTCGAGCGGCTCGAGACGGTCGTCCACGGGGATGACGCTGGAGCCGGTGGTATCGAGCGCCAGGGCTTCCACGGCAACGCCCTCGACGCCCGCGTCGGCGACGGCCCGGCGCACGGCTAGTGCCAGGGCGGACATCTGATCGGCGTGGCTTTGCGTGGCGCGGTCGGGATCATCCGGAGAGCGGTGCAGCGGATACTCCGCCGCGCCGGCGCCCAGGCGCCCGAGAGCGCTATCGAAAACCGAGGCCCGAACGCTCAGCGTTCCGAAATCGACACCGATGACGATGCTCATGGGATCTCCTGCCTTGCTAGAAGAACCGCTCCCTCACGGTCGCGGCTCGGTAACACGGTCGATCTCGAAATGTGTTTGCGGAGCCGCGACGGTGACGGAGCGGTCCTTGATTAGCTATGTTTTTCCATCCACCAGCCGAGATAGCGGGAGGTGGCTTCGTAGACCGCGGCGCCTACTTGGGTCAGGTTGGCCGCCACGTGATGCTCGAATCCGTTTTCGCAGATGAAGCGCAGCAGCTCCTGGAGACGCGGAATATGCACCACGCCCGCGCCGCCGAAGGTGTTCAGGGGATCGTCGGTGAATTCGCCTTCGCCGACGTAGCCCTGAATCTCGCCGGCTTCATCGTTGGTGGAGAAACGCGCGAAGGTCATGGGGCCGGGCTTCACCAGGCCCTCGCAGGTGCCGTAGGTGTTCTCGCGGCCGACCGTACCGGCGATGATCTGCTGGTATTCCATGCGCACATCTTTGAAGAAATGCTTGGGCAGGTTGGAGCAATGGAAGCAGACGGCCTTATCGGGATCGTCGCCGTAATTGTTGTTCCAATCGAGCAGCGCGCTGGGAGTGCCGGAAGCCAGTTGCATGGCGTGCATGGC
Organism: uncultured Solibacteraceae bacterium; assembly: GCA_964427655.1. Classification (GTDB taxonomy): domain Bacteria; phylum Acidobacteriota; class Terriglobia; order Bryobacterales; family Bryobacteraceae; genus CAVQNQ01. The sequence goes on from CAYRWE010000260.1 coordinate 1,132, forward strand.
GATGACGCCGCAGATATCCACCTCGCAGGCGCTGGACATGAGGTTTTCGCTCATCATGCTCATGACGGTGCAGGGCACTACGCCGAAGTACTCTTCGAGCGAGGTCCAGCACTGCACGGCGCTGATGGCCACTTCGGTCTCGGCCATCCACTGATCGATCACCGCGCCCAGCTTGGCCATGCGCAGGAGCGCCTCTTCGGGCACGCCGCCCGAAGGCACGTAGCGCTTGATGGCCGCGAGCTTCTCGACGGCCGCGGCGTCTTTATCGCCCATGCGCTGGATGCGGCCGAGGATCTCGGAGAGGTCGATGGGCTCGATTGAAATGCCGTTCGTTTCGAGCAACTTCTCGCTGAAGCGCACGGTATTGAAGGCCGCCGGACGGGCGCCGATGGCGCCCACGCGCAGGCGCCGCAGGCCGCTCACGACGCGGCAGACGGCCCCGAACCAATCGAGATCCTTGCGGAAGAGTTCCGAACAGGGATCTTCGGTGTGCAGGGTGGTGAGCGAATAGGGAATGCCGTACTGCTTCAAGTTATTGCAGGCCGACATCTTGCCGCAGAAGCTGTCGCGCCGGTTGGCGATGGTCATGCGGCCGGGCGTATCCGGGGTGGCCTGGATCAGCACGGGGACGTTCAGGTCGGCCTGGCGCAGGGTATCGGCGATGGCCCGCTCTTCGCCGAAATTCGGCAGCGTCACGATGATGCCGTCGATGAGGTCGCGATTCTTGCGGAACAGATCCGCGCAGCGCGCTACTTCGGCGCGCGTGGTGATGGCGCCGCACTTGGTCTCCTGCGGGCCGACGGCCACGGCGCCATAGCCGGCCGCTTCGAGGACGCGGAGCATGTCGGCGCGCCCGCTCTCCGCCAGATGATCCGGGAAGAAGCCCCGGTTGCCCACGATCACACCGAATGTCACACGACGCGCTTTTCCGTTATTCATTTGCCACTCCCTTTCTTCGGCGAGTACCGCAGCGAGTAAAACAGGCCCATGGCGACCAGCAGGGCGCCCCACCAGATGTTGGCGTGTAGCCCGGCCATCACCACCGGATGCTCCGGGGGAGACGCCCACTCATAGATTCCGGCGCCGCAGATCAGCACGCCATAGACGAGCAGCAGGACGCCGATGAAAAACCAGATCGAAACCATTCCTGAACGATGCATGTTTTGCCTACCAGAAAATGATATTCAGCGCCACGAAAATCACGGCCACCACGCAGGCCCAGAAGACCGGCCGCTGGAGCAGCGGCAAATCGCCGTCCGAGGGCACCGTGGTACAGCCGTAGACCAAGCCCTCCAGTTCCGCCTCCGGCCGGGGCCGCGTGAAGGCGCTCACCACGACCGTGACCGACACGCAGATAAGCAATGCCCACAGGGCGCGGAACATGTTCTCGGCCATGGCTTGCGCGTGCGGCGAGAGGGCCACGTAGCGCAGCGCCGAGGGATCGCGATACACCCAGGTCCACAGCCCGATGGAAGAGAGCGTCCCGGCCATCAGCCCCCAGAAGCCGCCCGCGGGGGTGGCGCGCTTCCAGAACATGCCCAGCAGCACGGTCCCCAGCAGGGGCGCGATGAAGAAGCTGAAGAGCGCCTGCACGTAATCCATGATGCTCAGGAAGTGCATCACCAGGTATGCCGTGCCGATGCTCACCAGCACGCCCAGAATGGTGCACCAGCGGCCCACGGTCACGTAATGCGCGTCGGGCGCGTCGCGGCGGATCTGCGCGCGATAGATATCGTAAGTCCAGACGGTGGCAAAGGCGCTCACGTTGCCGGCCATACCGGACATGAAGCCGGCGATCAGCGCCGTGATCCCCAGTCCCAGCAGTCCCGGACCGCAGTAGCGCGCCATCATGATCGGCAGGACCTCGTTATAGCTGTGGCCGCCCGAGGCTATCGCCTGGGTCTCGCCCACCAGATGCTCGGGAAGAACGGCCAGCGCCAGCAGGCCCGGCAGCACCACGATGAACGGCACAGCCATTTTGAAGGCCGCGCCGATAACGGGAGCCATCTTGGCCGAACGCAGATCCTTGGCCGCCAGGATGCGCTGCACCACCAGGAAATCGGTGGTCCAGTAGCCCATCGAGATAGCGATTCCCAGGCCGAAGACGATGCCAGCCCAGTGAATCCCCATGGGGTTGTCCTGGAAATGGCCCATGGTGCGCCAGAGGTGCGTGTAATCCTGCGCCGGGAAGTTCTGGTGGATGCGCGCCACCATGCCGTTCCAGCCGCCCGCATCGATCAGCCCGATGATGGAGACCAGCAGGGCGCCCAGCCAGATCAGCACGAACTGGAGCACTTCGTTGAAGATGGCCGAGAGCAGCCCGCCTAGGCCCACGTAGACCGCCACGGTGATGGAAGAGACCCAGATACTGAAATGGATATCCCAGCCCAGCACCACCTTGAGCACCAGCGCCATGGCATACATATTGATGCCGCTCATCAGCACCGTCATGAAGCCGAAGGAGACGGCCGAAAAGGCGCGCGCCGGCTCGCCGTAGCGCAGCTTGAGGTAGCCCGGCACGGAGTGGGTCTTAGAGATGTAGTAGAACGGGATCATCACCACGCCGAGGAACAGCATGGCGGGGATGGCGCCGATCCAATACCAGTGGGTGGCCAGAATGCCGTACTGATAGGCGGCGGCGGCCCAGCCCATCAGCTCGAGGGATCCCAGGTTAGCGGCCAGAAAGCTGAGTCCCGCGACCCAGGCGGTCATCTCGCGGCCAGCCAGGAAGAAATCCTCGCCCGTCTTGGTAAAGCTCTTCAAATAGAAGCCGATACCGAGGACGGCGACGAAGTATAAGGCGATGATGACCACGTCCACGCCGGAAAGCGAGAGCAGGCGCGACGGCGCACTCGCCAGAAACATTGCAGGCAAAAATAGCATGCGCGACTCAGCCGTTAACGAAGGTTCATGTTACAGGGACTTCCACAACCGAGTCAAGCCGTAGGGCCGGCGTTGCGCTGGCGCGAAACGGTGAGGCGGCACGCTGGGGCGCTTCGTGGTCGCCGCTGCTCGCGCGTGTATGAAAATCGTCTTGCACCGGCTCGCTTTAACGCCGTGAGGCCAGGGCGGGGGTTTGGTCCTCGGTCGAGACGCGGGCGTAGCCGTATTCTCCGCCGTCCGTAGGGGGACGGCAAAACGGGACGGTGCAAGCGTTGTTCTATAGGGTTGGGATCTCGCCCAGAAACCTACCATTTGTGAAACAGACGAATACGCCACACACTTATGGGGAACAACTACGCTCAACGCGCCTTCACAGACCCCCCACACCAACGGGGCTCCTCGTTTAGACTCGTTCCGCCGACCAACGCCCGAGTCTTGCCAGTGTGCGAGTCGAGAACCTTCACGTCGCCAGCCCACACGCTCCGTTTCTCGTCGAGAGGGCGTAGTTCGTGGCCGCTGCTGGAATAGACCAGCAAGCCGCTCTGGGACCACCCTCCCCAGGGGTCGAGATTTTCGTCGATCAAACTCCACCCCTGATCTGCCTTCAGGCGCCAGTACAAAGCCGAACCGTGTTCGCCGCAGCATCCAGCAAGCACAATTGTGGATGCGTCCGGGCTTACGGTCAGATTGTACGGCTGGAAGAAGTCCTCAGGGGCCGTGGTGGTCTGAATCTGCTCGTGTCCGGAGGAGAGGTCGAACCGCACTAGATTGATCTGCCTGCTCGGCTCATCGAAACGGACAAATATCAAACCGAGACCGTCCGGTGAAAAAGCTGGCGATACACCTTCGCCAACGTCTGACTGGCCGTGGCCGTCCGTGGATGAGATGAAGACGTGACCTTGTGGGGACGGCCTTGCTGCGTCTTCAATTGGGGTCTGCCATGCGAAGAATGCGCCGTCTCGCGATAGTGCTGGGTTAACACCGTTGATCCGCCGAACCTCCTGCTTCTTGCCGATATCAATAATGGCGATTGCATCGGCTTCATCCACAAGGATGAGGGACTTGTCGATTGCACCCACAACGGTGTAGCGGGCCACCGCTCCGCTCATGATCAAGGTCTCTGCTTTTGTCACGCGGTCAAAGGCAGGCGTCTCCGCGGCGGCCCACGGGAGCGCGATCCCAGCCAACGTTGCCGGATGTGCGACACTACGGTTTAGCCCAAGAAAGGAAGTGCCCCGATGCGCCTCGCATTTGCGTCTCTGCTCGCCTTGGCCTCGTTGGCGGCAGTTGGCGGCGCCCAGTCTCAGGCTGCCAAGACGCTGGATACCTATTACATCGACGTGGAGGGCGGACTGTCCGCTCTGTACGTGTCCCCCACGGGGGAATCTCTGCTGATCGATACCGGCAGTCCGGGCGGCCGCGATGCGGGCCGCATTCTCGAGACCCTCAAAATGGCCGGGGTCACCCAGATCGACCATATGCTGAGTTCGCACTATCACGGCGATCACGTGGGCGGATTGCAGGAAGTGGCCGAGCACGTTTCGATCAAGCACTTTTACGATCACGGCCCCTCCAGCGAACCGCGCGAACAGGTGCCGGGGTTCCGGGCCATGTACGAACAGTTGCTCTCCAAGGCCGAACATACCGTACTCAAGCCAGGGGATAGAATTCCCCTCGCCGGAACCACCGTCATTGTGGTCACCTCGGCCGGGCAGGTTTTGAAGACGCCCATCGCGGGCGCGCCGGGAGCCGGCCAGCCGAATGCGGCGTGCGCCGATTTCACGCCGCGCGACGAATCGCACGTGGATCCCGACAACCACATGTCGGTTGGCGTGGTGATCTCTTACGGCAAGTTCCGCACCGTCAACCTGGGCGACTTCACCTACAATCGCGAAAAGGAATTGATGTGCCCGGACAATAACATCGGCAAGGTCGACGTGTACATGACCTCGCACCACGGAATCGACCAATCTGGATCTCCCGCGCTGGTACATGGCCTCAGCCCGCGCGTGGCGGTGATGAACAACTCCGCCTTCAAGGGTGGCGCGGTTCCCACCATGCGGACGCTCTTCACCTCGCCGGGCCTGGAAGATGTCTGGCAGCTCCATTGGGCCTACGCGGCGGGGCTGGAATTGAATGCGCCCTCGTTGTTTATCGCCAACGTGGAAGATACCCAGACCCTGACCAATACGCTCCTCAATCCTCCGGCCTTCTTGCAAGGGCCGCCGCGCGCTCCGGGAGCGGCTCCTGGCGCCGGTGCGCCTCCACCTCCGGGAGCGGCTCCGGGCGGACCGGGTATGGGTCCGGGCGGTCCTGGAGCGGCACGGCAACGGCGCGGCCACAACACCGATCCGTTTTACGTGATCAAGGTCTCGGGTTTTGCGGACGGCTCTTTCACCGTCACCAATACGCGCAACAATTTCACCAAGACTTATGCGGCGTTGAAATAGGACGCCGGTTTCCCGGACAAGCCCGGCGCGCCCACCCGGCCGCCGGGCACTTACTCGCGGGCGGTGATGCGGGCGGCGGCGCGTAAGTTGGCCACGCCGGCCGTGTAGCGGGTGTCGGTGACCGAGAAAGCCACGGCATCTTCCAGCCAGTCGTGCCAGACGCCATCCGGATCGTGCGAGGCCACCGTGAGGGTGTACTCCTGCGGGCACAACTCGCAGCGGAAGCCGAAGGAGACCTCGATCGATTCGCCGCGGGCGCAGGGTCCCAGCTTGAGGCACTCGAGTTCCGTATTGGTGCCGTAGACGTTGAGCCCGCCGTGCGTGCGGATCATGATTCCCACCACCGGGTCGGCCACCGCCTCGCGAAAACGCACCCGCACTTTCACCATCGCCAGCTCGCCGCTACGCCAGACCATCGTGGGCCGGCCATCCTCGCCGAGCAAGTCGATGCGCAGCACTTCGGCCCGTCCATCGCCGCGGCGCATGCGGGGCGCCAGCGCCGCGGATTCCCCGGCCCCCGCGGCCCGCACGCGTGCGGCAAGATGGCGGCGGTAGGCCGGCAGAACCTCTGAGGGATCGCCGCGCCCGGCGAGGCGCCCTTCGGAGAGCCACCAGATCTCGCCCGCCAGGCGCCGCAGCATCTCTTCCTCGTGGGAGACCACCAGCACCGTAGAGCCGGCGCGGCACAGGCGCTCCAGTTCCAGGGCCGCGCGGTCGCGCACCGCCAGGTCGTGGCGCGCGAAAGTTTGATCGATGAGCAGAATCGGCACGGCGGAGAAATCCAGCGCGTCATCCGGTCCCAGCAGGCGAACGGCTCCCGAAGCTTCGATGGATCCCGAGAGCGGCCGCTCGATCCCCGCGGCCAGCCGCAACAGCGTGCTCTTGCCCGCGCCGTCTTCCCCCACGATGCCGATTACGGCGCCATCCGGCGCGGCGGCCTCGAAATCGCGAAGCGGTGGACGGGAGACGCGGCGAAATGCCAGGGCCATAGAAGTTAGAATAACAACTGCGAGAT
>CAYRWE010000261.1:0-7332 GCA_964427655.1 uncultured Solibacteraceae bacterium
AAAGTCAGCCCGTACCTGGACCCGCAGGAAGGGTGCCAGCCAACTGGGAATCGCTCCTAAACTAGCTGCCGTTAAAGGGTGGCCAGGGCCATCGTGGCGGGCGTCAACATCCTTCACCGAGGGTGGCTTCGGCCAGGGCATCTTTCACGATGGCGGGAGGCTTGGTGGGACGCTTGACAGACGGGGCGCGGATTCGTGTAGGCTAACGCTATGAATATGAGAACGAAGGCGCTCCTCTGGACCTTTTGCCTGCCGGTTGTGTTGAGCGCCCAGAATAATCTTACGACCACGGTCGCACAGCGCTATTTCAACGGAATCCGCAAGAACCTGGAAGCGTCGGCCGACGCAATGCCCCTCGCTAAGTACGGGTTCAAGCTGACCGAGGGGCAGATGTCGTTCGCCGAATGGATCAATCACTCGACGGAGCGGAACTACGCCGATTGCGCCACGCTGAAGGCCGAAGCCGCACCGGAAGCCGCCAAGAGGGTAGCCAGTCTGAAAGACAAAGCGGAAGTAAGCCAGGCGCTCAAGGACTCGTTCGCGTACTGCGCCGCGGCGCTCGAAGGAATCGACGAACAAAAGGTCCTAGCCTCGCCACAGATGACGTACGCGCTGCTCCACATTGTGGTACACAACAACGAGATTTACGGGAATATCGTCGGCTATCTTCGTTCCAGCGGCATCGTGCCACCGTCAACGGCTTCGCGAATAGACCAGCAGCGCAAAAAGTAGTCTCACGAATGGCGGGTGTACATCGAGTCGCCGGTGACCAGGCACCATCCGGCTGCAAAGGTGGAATCCGCCGCAGTTCGGGCCGCGCGAACGGCGGCCGGCCGCGGAAACCGGCGCGCTGCTACCGTACCCGACGGCCTCGTCCGCGGGCCGCGGCGCAGCCTGCGAGATCCGAGCCGCGACGTCCCGCGCGCGGTGCGTGCAAGGTCCGTACGCCACCCGCGCCCCTGCTCGATACATCCTGCCGCTTCCTCGGCAGAGCAATTCCTGGCGCAGCGGTAGGTCAGCACCGGGGCAATCTCCGAGTGGCCGACCATCCGCTCGGAGCGGTACAGACTAGGGGAGTGGGATTGCCGCGACATTGCATGAATGGGATAACATTGATGGTCATATCCATGACGGGCACCGCGATTGGGCGTTACGAACTCCTTGAGAAGCGGGGTGCCGGAGGCATGGGCGTTGTGTATCGCGCCCGCGAACCGGTCCTCAATCGCGCCGGCACCCATCGTGCTGCGCCGGGCGAAACGTTGAGGAACCGAAGGTGACTCTGAAGTTCCGATCGAGAGCCGCGCTGCCATGCTGGCTGGCGCTGGCCGTGATCTCTTCCGCGATCGCCCAGACCAGGAATGAACTGGTGACGGGCTTTCGCACCGTGCCGCAGGAAGCGCAGCCGCGCGTCTGGTGGCATTGGATGAACGCCAATGTCACCAAGACCGGTATCGACAAAGACCTCGACTGGTTCAAGCGGGTCGGCGTGGGCGGCTTCATGAACTTCGATGGGGCCGGCGGCGTTCCCCGCGTAGTGGAGCATCCACTCATCTACATGACACCGGAGTGGAAGGATGCCTTCCGCTTCGCCATGGAGAAGGCGGACAAACTCGGGTTGGAGACTGCGGTCGCAGCCTCGCCAGGCTGGTCGGAAAGTGGCGGGCCTTGGGTCAGGCCCGAGGACGCCATGAAGAAGTACGTCTGGAGCGAAACCTGGATTCAGGGCGGGCGTAGATTCTCGGCCAAACTGGCCCACCCGCCGACCGCAACGGGGACGTTCCAGAATCAGAAAGCCGGCAGCGGCTTCAGCACATCGGCTAACCTGCCCGAATACTACAAGGATACACGCGTGTTCGCGTATCGCGTGGATACGCAGGCCCGTAGCCAGGCCGACCTCGCGCCCGCGGTGACCGCGAGCGGTTTGCCCGGACAGCCCGCAGCCGGACCGGAAGGCGTGCCGCTCAACGCGGCTATCCTTTCCGATGGCGACGTGACCAACGCCACCTATGTGACCGACACGAGCCTCGCCCATCCCACCTGGGTGCGCTTCGAATACAAGCAGCCGGTCACGGTCAATGGAGTCACGATCGCCTCCAACGGAACCTTCGGCGGCTGGCAGGACGTCGATACAGGCCCGTCGATGCGCGTCGAGGCCGGTGACGACGGCAAGACTTGGCGCCCGCTGCGCGAGAGTATCTACAACGGCGTCCAGCGGACGATCACCATTCCGGAGACGCGGGCGCGCTTCTTCCGCGTCGCCTTCCTGCCGGCCCCGATTCAATTCGCGGTCCCTGGATTTGGAGGAGCCCGCGGTGGCGCGGCGACTACCGCGGGCGCGATCCGGCGCGCCACCGAGGCGGCTCCGAATGCCGGCGGCCCCGATGCTTTCGGCGGGCGCGGCGGACCGCGCCAACCCGGCCTCGCGATCTCCGAACTGGTCCTGCGCACCACCCCGACCGTGAACCTGTGGGAAGTCAAAGCCAACTTCGGCCAAATCCACGACTACTACGCGGTCCCGACCCCCAGGGAGGGAGTCGCGCCCGCGGTCAAAACATCGGACGTCATCGACCTGACCTCCAAGATGCAGCCCGACGGGACACTCAACTGGGACGCTCCGGCCGGACGCTGGGTGGTGGTCCGCATGGGCTACAGCCTCACCGGCCATCAGAACGGCCCTGCTTCGGCCGAGGCCACCGGCCTCGAGGTCGATAAGCTCGATCCGAAACGTGTCGCCGCCTATATGGATACTTACCTCGACATGTTCGAGAGCGCCACCGGCAAAGATCTGATCGGCCAGCGCGGGCTCCAGAACATCCTGAACGACAGCTACGAGGCCGGCTACCAGAACTGGACCGACGACATCATAGAGCAGTTCAAGACGCGCCGCGGCTACGATCCGGCGCCCTACCTGCCCACACTCGTCGGCACTCTGGTCGGCAGCCCCGAGGCATCGGACAAGTTCTTGTGGGACTGGCGCAGAACCCTGGACGAGGGCATCGCGCAACATTACGCCGTGATCGCGCAGAAGGCCCGCGAGCGCGGTATGGGCACATACGCGGAAGCGCAGGAAGACCGGCGCGGCTGGTTCGGCGACGACATGGAGATGCGGCAGTACGCCGATGTTCCCATGGGCGCGTCCGGCAATCTGCGAAACTTCCCTCCGGGCAAGCAGGGCGTGGAAAGCTACCGCGTGGACAACGCCGGCGCGGCATCCGTGGCGCACATCTACGGGCGTAAGTACATCGCCTCGGAGACGTTCACCGGCGCGCCCGTGGGATCCATGCCGGAAGATCTCAAGCGCATGGCGGACATGCTGGCGCTCGCCGGAGTCAATCGCTACGTGATTCACACCTCCGCCCATCAGCCGCTCGATAACGGACCCGGAATCTCGCTGGGCGGCATTGGCCACTTCTTCACCCGCAACGAAACCTGGGCCGAACAGGCCAAGCCCTGGATGGAATATCTGGGCCGCGTCTCTTACCTGCTGCAGCAGGGCAAGTTCGTCGGAGACGTGGCGTACTTCTATGGCCAGGAGGCTCCGATCACCGGTATCTGGGGCCGGGCCAAGCAGACCGATATACCGGTGGGCTACGGCTACGATTTCGTCAACGGCGACGTGATCCTTAGTCAGCTTGCGGTAGACGGCAACGGCAAACTCATCACGAAGTCCGGGATGAGCTACAGCGTGCTCTACCTGGGCGAACGCGCGCGGCAGATGACCTTGCCGGTGCTCCGCAAGCTGCAGGAATTCGTCAAAGCCGGAGCCGCCGTAGTGGGCCCCCAGCCGACCAACTCGCCAAGCCTCGCCGATTCCGACGTCGAGTTCCAGCGCATTGCGACAGAGATGTGGGGTTCCGGCGCGCCGGGCATCCGTCTTTACGGCAAGGGCCGGATTTTCGCAGGCGGTACCGCGGTCCAGGCTCTCGAACAGATCGGGGTGGCGAAGGACTATGCCCCAGCGACCGACGGCGGCGACATCCCGCTTGGCGCCATTCACCGCAGGCTCGCCGATGGCGACATCTACTACGTGGTCAACCAGCGCAACAGCAGGCTGGACATGGACGTCAGCTTTCGGGCGAGCGGCAAGGCGGTCGAATTGTGGGACCCCGTCAGCGGCCAGATCCGCGATGCTGCATACCGTACCGAGAACGGCCGCACCAGCGTGACACTGAGCCTCGATTCTATGGGATCGGTATTTGTGGTGATGCTTCGGGATGGCCCTCCGGCAAGGACCCTGGACGTACCGACCGAGACGGCGTTGAGCCGCATCGAGGGTGAGTGGGCCGTTGCCTTCCAGTCCGACCGTGGAGCGCCGGCCAGCGTCACGCTTCCGTTCCTCAGTTCGTTGGCCGAGCACAAGGATACGGGCGTGAAGTACTTCTCGGGCACGGCATCGTACGGCAAGACCATCACCGCGCCCGCGGAGTGGTTCCAGCCGAATAGTGAGATCTGGCTCGACCTGGGCGAGGTGCGCGACATCGCCAGGGTGCTCGTGAACGGCCAGGACCTCGGCATCGTGTGGCGCGCGCCCTTCCGCGTGGACGCCGGCGCCGCGCTGAAGCCGGGAGAGAACAGGGTGACGGTCGAAGTGACGAATAGCTGGTTCAACCGGTTGGTAGGCGACCAGCAGGACGGGATGAAGCAGGTGACATTCTCGCCCAGCCCGGGAGTCACGGCCACTACGCCGTTGCTGCCGGCGGGGCTGATCGGGCCGGTGAGCATCATCCGCAAGAGATAGCCGACGAACTGATTGGAATGTCTCGCCCGCAATCGCGGTGGTATTACGCGCGACTCGTACAATGATCGAACCCCTGAAAGCCTGGAGTGGCTTCGGGTCGCCGGCTCGGCCGACTGCGCCGAAGTGGATAAGCGAAGCGTGTCACGGGATCTCACTCTCGGATACAACACACGTCAAGCGGCGATTTGCCTCCCGGATTAGCGAGCGAACGGCCCAGTAGGTAGCCTCGGTCGCCGCAAGAACTGTGTCGGCTGGGTGCTCGTAGCGTGGTGCGGCCACATCCCAGTCTCACCGGACTGAGAGGCCGCTAGTGCTCCATACTGCCAGTATCGGCGGGATCATTTACCATTGGAGTTTCGGGGTATCGCAGGACGTCGCGCAGATGCGGCCCGAGTTGGTCAGCGGGGCATCCGTGTGCCATATTGGTGGCTTTCAAGGGCTTAGAGGGGGCGCATTTTGGACAGAACGCGAGAGTGGTTCGAGACACCGTACCGGCTGGGTGAGAAGGAAGTCAGCGGCAGATTCGTAGTCCCGTCCGGGATCAGGTGTACCCATGCCAGCACCATCGCCAGGTGCTTCCAGGAAGTTCCTTCCATAGGCGTCATCACGACGAAGAGTATAAGCCTGTTGCCGAGAGCCGGATACCGCGAGCCGATTTTCGCTCAGTATGCGGAAGGAAGCTACATCAATGCCGTGGGCCTCACCAATCCCGGCGCAAGCGCGTTTCGGGTGGAACTGGAGACCGTTGACATCCCCGCGGACAAGTTTGTTCTCGTCTCCATATTCGGTGCCTCGGTTTCGGACTTTGTGGAAGCTGCGCGAATTCTGGAACCGGTCGCCGATGGCTTTGAGCTGAACATGTCGTGTCCGCACGCCAAAGGCTATGGCGCTGAAATTGGAGCGGATCGAGCACTGCTTTGCGACATCACCCGGGCCGTAGTGGCGGCCGTCCACGTTCCGGTGTTCGTCAAGTTCTCCGCTATTCTGGGAGATCTCGCGGGAGCCGCCGCGGCCGTGATTGCGGAAGGCGCAAGCGGGATCACCGTAACGAACACAATCGGCCCTGCTCTCGTCAAACTGGGCGACACTCCGGTGTTGCGAAACGGACTCGGCGGCCTCTCCGGCGACGGAATCCGCCCGCTCGGCGTCCGCGCTGTCATGCAAACACGGGCCGCCTTGGGACCAGCCCCGGTTATTATCGGCATGGGCGGCATCTCCAACCACCACCACATTCAGGAATACGCCAGTGTAGGCGCGGATCTGTTCGGCGTGGGTAGCGCCACCGCGTGGCTTGACAGCCGGGAGTATGCGCAGTATTTCTCGCAGCTTTTGTCCGGCGTGATTGGGAGCCCGGCGGCTGAGTCCGCAAGCCAAGTTTCAAATGCGAAACCACGCATTGAATACTTCGACTCCCGCCTCGAGTCCAGGGAGGAGATCTCCGAGGATCTTTTCCGGGTATCGTTCACGGACCTGCCGGCGGCCTACCCGCCCGGTTCACTTGCCGGCAAGTTCTTCTTCATCATGTTGCCTGGAGTGGGGGAGAAGCCCTTCGCGGTGTTCTCAGCGGCGGAACGTTCCGTGATCGTACGGACGGTCGGGGTGTTCACCGAACAACTCCGCAAATTGGAAGTCGGATCGAAGCTATTCTTGCGGGGGCCCTACGGTAAGCCCCTGCCGCGGCTTCGGAACAAGACGATCGTGCTGGTTGGGGGCGGCACTGGCACGGCTTCCTTACTCGAAATCGCCCTCGACTACAAGTCCGGTAACGAACTTGCCTTTGTGCTCGGCGCGCGCTCCGGGTCCAACTTCTTCGGCCTCGACGAGTTCCGGGCCCTTGGCCCCGTGCACCTCGCTACCAATGACGAAAGTATTGGCTTTGGAGGGAACGTACACGAGGCGCTCTTGGACCTGGCCCCCTCGCTTTCCAAGGTTCCGTCTGAGGATCTTGTCTTCATCAACTGCGGGCCCGAGAAGATGGTTAAGGCGTGCTTTGCCGTCGAACTCCAGTTCGCAGACAGCCTGCAGATCTTCGGATCGATCGAGTATATGACAAGCTGTGGCGTGGGAATCTGCGGAAAATGCGCAAGCCCGTCCGGCGCCTTGTCGTGTATGGATGGCCCATTTCTAAGTCTGGCGGAGTTCCAGCCGCTGAGAAACACACAGCTACCCGGCAGCATGGCCAATCCCTGCCTCGATGGCACGAAGTCGCGATAGCGAGATTGGAACTGACACGCGCCGAGAGCTGGCGGATTGCGTCAGGCGAACGGGAAGGTGGTGCAGATGATCCTCAAGCCGGAGCAGCCTGGCGGGGACCAGACCGATAGCGGTGTAGCTATTGGGAGTTAATGGGAGTCGCCAAAACCACGACAACGATGAGTTCATGGCAAGGCGGTGAGTGAGAGCAAGCGTCGAGTGAAGGCAAGCTCATGCAAATGATGCGTAGGCCCCGCGGCCCAGGCAGATCGGACCCGTGGCCGTGCGGCTATTGGGGGTTTTTGGGAGTTTGGGGTGTGCTCGGAGAACCCGCTAACCTGTTGAGGGAGTTGGTTGCGGGGGGTGGATTTGAACCACCGACCTTTGGGTTATGAGCCCAA
>CAYRWE010000262.1:0-7313 GCA_964427655.1 uncultured Solibacteraceae bacterium
TGGCAAACCCGTGCTGGTGCTGCTGCGCGGCGACCATCAGCTCAGCGAAACCAAGGCCGGCAACATCCTGGGCGACCCGGAATACCGCCCCGCGCGGCCGGACGAGATCGTGAAGTGGTTCGGCGCGGAGGCCGGCTCGCTGGGGCCGGTGGGCGTAGGCAACCTGACCATCTACTCGGACCAGGCCCTGGTGGGGCGTCGCAACATGATCGCGGGCGCCAACCGTGACGACTATCACCTGCGCAACGTGACCCTGGGCGAGGATTTCCAAGCCGAAGCCCGCGACCTGCGCCAGACGGCCACGGGCGACCGGTGCCTGAGCTGCGGCGGGCCGCTCGAGATCGTGAAGACCGTGGAGATCGGCCACATTTTCAAGCTGGGTTATAAGTACTCAGAGAATATGGGGTTGCGCGTCCTCAACGCCGACGGCAAAGAGATCACGCCCATCATGGGATCTTACGGGATCGGTATCGAGCGCATCCTGACCGCGGCCATCGAACTGTTCCACGACAAGGACGGCATGATCCTGCCGCGCTCCATCGCACCCTTCGAAGTGGTAATCACTCCGGCCAACAACTCCGATCAGGCGCACATGGAAACGGCCCGGGAGATCTACCAGAATTGCCTGGCCCTCGGGCTGGACGCGCTGCTGGACGATCGCGACGAGCGCCCCGGGGTGAAGTTCAAGGACGGCGATCTCATCGGCGTACCGCTTCGCATTGTGGCCGGCAAGAAGCTGGTAAAGGGCCTGGTGGAACTGGTGGATCGAAAGACGCGGCAGGGGGTTGACGTCCCCGTGGCCGATGCGGCCCAAGAGGCGGCGACCAGGTTGCGATAAACCTCTGGAACGAGGGGCCGCCGGCGCGCGACGGTCCGGCGGCGGCCGCTTCCGGCATCTCGCCAAAGCCGGCCATTAGAGCGCCGGCGGATGGCGGCGCCGGGCGGGCTGGCTCGGCCTCGCGCGCGCGTCCGGGTTCGCGCCGCGGGATGGCGGCCTCCGCGGGAAGCATCGCGGGGATCAGGATCGCCGACTCCCATAGCTCGTCGTCGTCGCGATCGCCCCAGCGCTCCAGCAGATGCTGCATTTCGGGCTTCAGGCGCCGCGACATTACGAGCGCAACGCCCCACGTCACGGCCGGCAACAGAATCAGGATCAGCGCTCCCATGGGGCGCGGCAGGGGTGGTGCGATAAGCCGGCCGGCCGCGCCGCTCCGAACGAAACTCAACTTGTGCACGTGCAGGCGCCACGCCGAAGCACACCAGAACACGAGGCCTACTACCACCTGGGCTAGCAATACCGCCATGATCGCGTGAAACAGGCTCGGCTCCCGACGCCTCCAGATTCGAATTTCACTGGGCATTCGAGAGATTTAGTTGCCGGGATGGCATCTTTAGCTCACTTTTCTCTCGTCGTATTTTGTGTGCCAGACTCGGGGCCGCCAGAACAAGCGGTTGGGGTTCGCCGAGCAGGGCGAATAGGCTCGCCTTCGCTGTAGCCGTACCCCGGGTGTAACCTTACTCCCGTTTAGGTGTAGAGGCCCATGCGCTCCTTCACCAGACGCACGGTGGAATCGGCAATCGGCTCCACGCGCGCGGCGCCCTCGCGCAGCACGCCAGCCAGGTATCCCGGTTCGGCGGTGATGCGTCGGTAGCGCTCCTGGAAAGGCTCGAGGTGGGCAATCACCATGTCGGCGACCTGTTTTTTCAACTCGCCGTAGCGCAGCCCGGTGAAGTGCCGCTTGATCTCTTCGTCGCTCACGTCAGCGAATGCCTGGTAGATGGCCAGCAGGTTGAGCACGCCGGGGCCGGCGGTGTCGAGATCCACCGCGGGGTTGGAATCGGTGGTGGCGCGCATGATAGTCTTGCGGATCTTGTCCGGAGGATCGAGCAGCGCCACCGCGTGGCCGGCACCGGTTTCCGATTTGCTCATCTTCAGGGTGGGATCGTCGAGGCCCATGATGCGGGCGCCCACCGCCGGAAGGCTGGTGCCGGGGACCACGAAGGTATCGCCGTAGAGGCTGTTGAAGCGCTGGGCGACGTCGCGCGTGAGCTCCAGGTGCTGCGCCTGATCCTCGCCCACCGGGACGATGCCCGCCTGGTAAAGCAGGATATCGGCGGCCATCAGCACGGGGTATTGCAGCAGGCCATCGCCCACGGATTCCTGTTTGGCGGACTTGGCCTTGTACTGGGTCATGCGCTCGAGCCAGCCCACCGGGGTGACGCAGGTCAGCATCCAGGCCAGCTCGGCGTGCGCCGGCACCGCCGATTGCACCATAATGGAGCACTTTTGCGGATCGATGCCCGCGGCCAGGTAGAGCGCCGCGATTTCCGCGATCTTGGCCCGCAGCGCGGCCGGCTCCTGATAGAGCGTGACAGCGTGCAGGTCCACGATGCAGAAAATGCACTCGTATTCGTCTTGAATCCGCACCCAATTCTTGAGCGCGCCCAGGTAATTGCCGATGTGCAAATTCCCGGAAGGCTGCATGCCGGAGAAGACTCGTGTTTTCATGATAAGGACGGAGGTAATCCTTATCGTAAGCAATTTCGAGATTAACGTGGAGAAGCTGGTCTACGGCGGCGACGGTCTGGCGCGCCTGGACGGCCGTGTGGTGCTGGCGCCTTTCGTGCTGCCGGGCGAGCGCGTCCGCGCCGTCTCCGAACGCGAGCGTCCCGGGCTGGTGCACGCCCGCACGCTCGAGATCCTGGAGCCTGCGGCGGGGCGTGTAGCCGCGCCGTGCCCCTACTTCGGCCGCTGCGGCGGCTGCCACTACCAGCACGCCTCGTATGAATACCAGCTCGCCGCCAAGCGCGGCATTCTGGCCGAGGAACTACGGCGGCTCGGCAAGCTCGAGGCCCCGACCGAGATCGTGGCCGTTGCGGCCGAGCCATGGGGCTACCGCAATCGGGTGCAGGTGCACATCGAGAACGGACACCTGGGCTATCTGGAGGAACGCTCGCACCGTCTTTGCGCCATCGATCATTGCCCCATCGCCTCCCCGCGAGTCAATGAAACTATCGGCACTCTCGCGGAAATGCTTTACGATCCCCGCTGGCCGCGTTTCCTCCATTCGCTCGAGATTTTCAGCGACGAGCGCCAGGTGCAATTGAATGTGCTGGCGAGCGACCGCCCGGTGGCGCGCCGCTTCTTCGACTGGTGCGCCGAGCGCATTCCCGGACTGGTGGAGAGCGCCCTGGATTACGAGGGCCGCTTCCGTGTGAGCCGCGGAGCGTTTTTCCAGGTGAACCGGCACCTGGCGGACCGGCTAGTGGAGACCACGCTGGGCGAAGCGCGCGGCGAGACGGCCCTGGACCTCTACGCGGGCGTGGGCCTGTTCTCGCTTGCGCTGGCCGGCCGGTTCGCCGAAGTGACTGCCGTGGAATCCGGCTCGGCGGCCGTTCGCGATATGGCGTTCAACGCCGAACGCGCCGGTTTCGCGCATCTCAAAGCCGAACGCGCCACCGCCGAGGCGTTCCTGGAGGCGCTCGACCGCGCGCCGGAATTCGCGCTGCTCGACCCGCCGCGCGCCGGCCTGGGCAAAGCCGTGGTGCGCCGCCTGACCGAGCTGCGCCCGGCCGCGCTGACGATCGTCTCCTGCGACCCGGCGACCCTGGCCCGCGACTTGGCCGGCCTGGTGAGCGGCGGTTACCGGATCGCGCGCATGACGCTGGTCGATTTATTCCCGCAGACGTATCATCTGGAGACCGTCGTGAGCCTGCGGCGGGATGGCGAAGGAGTTACTTCGGCGAAGTAAGAAAGTTCCCTCGTCCGCATTAATGCGTATTCGCGGGTGGCAATGTGACCTCGATCGTACCTTGATCGATCGGTTTATGGTTGGCATTCACCAGTTGGATCAGGATCTTGTGCCGGCCGGGCGGGAGGCCCATGATAATGACCGGCTCGCCGCTGGCGTCCGCCCAGTGCCACGGGGCGTCATCGACCGTGACATGGATGTGTCCAACCCGGGGAGACACGGCCAGCGCGGCAGGCCCAAATACCGGCACGATTTGCAGATTCTCCGCGCGGTATTGAGCAAACACAACGCCGCGCGAGAGCGGTTCGGGATGGGGTGAATCGATGACGATCTTCGCCGGCGGTTCGTTCCCGAGAGGCTGAACAGCCGCCGCTCCACGCATCTCACCGGCGGTTGGCGCGGCGGCTGACTCAGGAACCGGAGCCTTAGGCACCGTGAACTTGACGGTGCCTTGATCGAGCAGTTGATGGTTCGCAGTTTCCAGTTGGATCCGGACCTTGTGCGGCCCGGGTGGCAAGCCGTTGAGGATCACCGGCTCTCCACTCGCATCGGCCCAGACCCACGAGGCGTCATCGACACTCAAGTGGACGTGTCCGATCCGTGGAGACACGGCCAGCGCGGCAGGCCCGAACACCGGCGCCAGGTGCAGATTTTCCGTGCGATATTGAATCACCACCCGGCCATGCGACAGGGATTCGGGAAGCGGCGGATCGATGACGATCTTCGCCGGCGGTTCATTTTGAAGCGGCTCGACTGCCGGTGCTCCAAGCACCTCCGTGGCGGTTTGCGCAGCGGCTGACGCAGCAACCAGGCAGGCGACGATGACCGGCGCACTCACACACCATGAGCGGCTTTGATTGACTCGACGGGGCATAGTAAAGCAGACCTCCTGAACGTGCGGATGCAGACGGCTCGGCAACTGTCCATGCCGAGCCAGATCCGCGCAACAGCTCGCGGCGCTTCTTGGCACGTTATGACCGATGCCGGGATTTCCATTGTGGCACCCAGTTTTCCGGTGAGTCTATCGGAAGCTGTCAACTCTCGATCCTTCAGCGGGTAGATTTGGTACTTCGCTATACAAGCCCGTCTCATTGCGGGCTACTACCGTGACTGCCCGGCGGGCTCCGGCCCGCAGCGGTTTCCGCGGATAGTGTTCCAGCCGGCCTCCACACCCGGCGCGCGTGCGATGCAGCGCGCCGCCATCTTATACCCGGTGATCTCGTTCTCCTCGACTAAGTTTCCGCGCGCCAGGGCGGGGCGCGCCGCGCCTCGTCCCAGGTATATGCCGCTGCTTAGCATGTCCGGCTCGCCGGCGGAGTAGTAGCAGCCGAAGCGCGCGGCCTCCTCGTTGCAGTGCGCGCGGTTCAGATCGAGCAGTCGGTTGCGCACGATGCGGTGGCCCGTGCCGATGACGAAAATTCCGCCGAATTGCGCGCCCTCGATGACGTTCTCCGCCACCACGATATTGCGCGACTGCATGTCGGGGTTGCTGTTGTTCATGATGATTCCGTAGTTGCCGTAGCGGTACGCCTCCGGCGGACGGCGGTTCACGCAGGTATTGCCGCGCACTTCGCCATCGTGGAAGCCGTCGAGATCGATGCACTTGCCGTCGAGATCCTCGAAGCGGTTTCCGACGTAGTGCGAACTCTCCACGTTGCCGGCCGTGTCGATGGCCACGGGGACGGCCACGTGCTCGATATCCACATCTTCCACGGGAAAGCCGATCCGCCGGCCCTCGTTGTTTTCCACGCGTACGTCCACGGCGTGGCCCACCTGGATGGCGTCGCGGCCGATGTCCTCGAAGGTGTTGCGCTCGACGATGCCGCGAACGTTGCGCGGCGAGGTGTAGAGCGAATGCGTCCACACGCCGTTGCCGCGCACATTGCGCACGTGGCAGCGCGCCACGTGGAAATCCGCCGTGCCTTCTTCGAGCAGGATGCCGCCGGTCGAATTATTCCGCCCGGCCGCGTCCCGCGATCCGCTATCGGCGATCTCGACGTCTTCGATCGAGACCTGGCGCGCGCGGCTGGCCAGCACCGCGAAACCGGCTATGTTCCGGAAACGCACGCTCCGGACGGTCAGCCCCGCCACGCCGTCCGCCAGCACGCCATTGCCGCGCGTGTAGCGCACAAACGGAATATTGAATGGCGGCAGACCCACGCGGACCTCCAGCGCGGCGCGGTTGCCATCGATCGAGAAGTCCCGCAACACCACGCCGTCGCCGCTCACCACCAGCGCCGCCTGCCCCGTGAAATCGGCGGCCATATGGAGCACCGTACCGGAAAGAGAGCCGCGCAGTTCGGTGCCGGCCGCGACGACCATGGGGGCGTGCAGTTCGACAGTGCCAGTCGGGAGTTCGACGACGCGCGGAGCCGGGCGCGGCCAGGCCGCCACGAGCGCGGCCGTGAGCGATGCCGCCACGGCGGCGGCCGCGCGCATCAGGCCACCTCGATCGCCAGGGGGGCGAACTCGCGGCGGCCCAGGGCCATGCGTAACTCGTGCGGGCCGCGCGCGATGCCCAGCGGCAGCTTGAAGTTGAACTCGTAGCGCCGCTCCCGGGGGTCCACGCAGAAATTCTCGATCTCGCGCACCACGAGGCTGTCGATCGTAGCGCTGAACACGCCCGGATCGGCCACTTCGATCAGCCCCACCTTGACGATGCCGCTCGAGACACGGGCGACCGCGAGCAGGTCGACACCGTCGGTCACCGAGGCGATGCGCGCCACTAACGGGCCGGGCGGAACGATGCGAGCCGCCTTGGGACCGCACAGCGGGCGCCCGAGCCAAGCCACCTCCACCGGCACCAGGCCGGTGCGGATGCCCTCCGGCAGTGCCACGTTGATCTGCGAAACGCCATCGTGCGCCGGGTCGCCCACGTACATGCCAAAACAGGGGCGCCCATCGGCGGTGAAGGAGAGATGGTTGAGGTCGCAATCCGCGGGCAGGTTGGCGATCTCGAGCGAGATGGCCGCCAGCGGCCCGCTGGAAGGCGCGGCACCCTCGCCGGTGCGCGCGTTCTTGATGTTGTAGATCACTGGCCGGGCGGCGGGACGTTTGGAGGCCAGGCTAGCGGTCCAACCGGCCGGCATCTTGCGGCAGGCGATCCACATGTACTGCGTCCAGATCTGCTCCAGCTCGAGCAACTGGAAATCGTTGACGCGCGCGAACTCGCGGATTTCGTCGGGCGCCACGCGCACGCCATACCAGGTATCGTAGCGGCGCGCGTCGGCCGGCAACCCGTTGATCTGACAATGCAGGATGCCGCCGGTCTTGAGTACGCGGCGAGCCTCGCGCAGATAGCCGAACACTACTTCGCGGCTGGGAATGTGCTGGAAGACCGCGTAGGAGTAGACGTAATCAAAACGTTCGGCCGGGTAAGCCGCCAGGTCGGAACCGGAGGTGTGGCGCGGGTGCGCGTTGGGCACGTCCCGCAGACGCTCGCACGCCAGGCGGATCATCTCGTCGGAAACATCCACGCCATGGATTTCGCTGAAGTGCCGGCTTAGGGGGCGCATCAGGCGGCCGGGGCCGCAGCCGATCTCGAGGGCCGCATCGCGCGCC
>CAYRWE010000263.1:0-7312 GCA_964427655.1 uncultured Solibacteraceae bacterium
ATTTTCAACTCGCAGTTGTGGGATCTGAGTATTTTGCGGCTGAACCAGCTCGGCTACTTCGAGATGCTGAAGAAGGAAGACGCGGCGGATATCAAGCGCAACCCGCAATCGAACACGGTGGACATCACACTCAAGGTGAGGGAGCGCGGAAAGAACTCGATCGGACTGAACGGCGGAGTCTCGGGCATCGCGGGCAGCTTCGTGGGGTTCAACTATTCGACCAACAACTTCCTGGGACTGGGTGAAACGCTCTCGCTCGAATCGCAGCTCGGCACGCGCATGCGAAACGTGAGCCTGGGGTTCACGCAGCCGTACTTCCTGGACCGTCCGCTGCAGGTGGGTGCCATGGTATACCTGCGGCGTTTCAACTTCGACCAGGGGCGCGAGGCTTCGATTCTGGCGGGCCTGAACCTGATTCCGGAATACAACCAGTTGGGACAGCAGAACCTGCTGAATTACGTTCAGAACAGCCACGGTTTCAACGTTTCGGCCAGTTACCCGCTGCGGAGGAGCTTCTCGCGCATCGGAATCACGTACGGTTTCGATATTACTTCCACCATTACCGAGACGGCCGCCGCGTTGGCCTACTTCACCTATATCAATTTCAATGGAGTAGCCGGACCGAACTCGCTCAGCGGAGTGCACACCAGCTCGATCACGCCTTCTTACACGTACAACACGGTGAACCACCCGATCAACCCGACGGGCGGCCACAGCATATACATTTCGACCGGTTTCGCGGGCAGCATCCTGGGCGGGAACGTGAACACGATCAGCCCGGCCATCGACGGGAAATACTTTCACCCGAATCCCCTGCACAGGAATCACATCCTGGCGTTCCATCTGCTGACCAGCATGATCACGGGCTATGGCGGGAAGTTCGTGCCGCCGTATTCGCGGCGGTTCATGGGCGGCGAGCAGGACATCCGGGGATTCGAGATTTGGGGGATCACGCCGGTGGCCTTCATCCCCTCGAGCGCCACGGTAAACGTGCTGAACGCCGACGGGACGCCGCGGACGCAGAAGGAGGTGAGCGCGGGCGGTATCACCACCGAGAACGTGAGCATGGCGATTCCGAGCTATCAGCTCATCACGCCGGGCGGGGATTTCCAAACGGTATTCAATTTCGAATACCGCATTCCCATCTTCCCCAACGTGGTCACGCTGGCGCCGTTCTTCGATGCGGGCGTGGACAAGATTTTGCGGACCGGCCAGCTCACCATGGAGCAAGGGCAGGTGAACAACCTGAACACGGAGTTCCCGGAGGCGGGCTTCACCGGAAAAGTGCAAATCGCCCCGGGCACACAGAAGCCGCGGGCCTCGACGGGCCTGGAGTTGCAGGTGATGCTGCCGGTGGTGAATGCGCCCTTCCGGGTGTACTTCGCCTACAACCCGTCGGTGGTGCGGGAATACCTGCAGCCGCCCATCGTGGCGGACCGCTCGGCGTACCCCAATGCTGCGACATTCAACAATGCGGTGACATCTTACGGGCAGGCGTACCCGTTCTTCGAGAGGCGGACCATGTTCCGGTTCACGATCGGCAGGACGTTCTAAGCATCCCGCGACAATATGGTAGTATTCTCACACTTAGGAGTATCGAGCTTGAAGACGAATTTGTTGGTCCTTTCCGCCGCGATCTTGGGCGCGGCCGCGATCGCCTACGGCCAGGCAGCCGCGGCGGCTCCCCCGGCCGCACCCGCCCCATCGGCTGGCCCCACGCCGACCAAGGTGGCGATCATCAACATCACGGGAGCCATCCTCGGTACGAAGGACGGTCAGGTGGCAGCCAGCGCACTGCAAGCCAGATTCGCGCCGAGGCAGCAGGAACTGCAGAAGAAGCAGGCCCAGATCGCCGCGTTGCGGGAGCAGTTGAGCAAGGGCAGCGCCACCATGAGCCAGGAAGCCAAGGACAGGCTCATGCGGGAGATCGATACGGACACCAAGGCGCTGAACCGCGACACCGAGGACGCCCAGGCGGATCTGGACCAGGAGCAGGGGAAGGTGCAACAGGACTTGGGCGGCAAGGTTATGGCGATCATCGACCAGTTCGCCACCAGGAACGGCTTCGCCGTGGTGCTGGACGTGAGCAACCCGCAAACGCCGGTGTTGTGGGCCGCTTCGGCAGTAGATATCACGCCGGAGATCGTCAAACTGTACGACCAGGCGCACCCGAATTCGGCTGCCCCCTCGACGGCGGCCCGGCCCGCGGCGGCACCGGCTCGGCCCATCGGCGCGCCGGCGGCAGCGCCCCCGGCACCAGCCAAGAAGTAGGAAAGACGAGCTGAAGTAGCATCCGCGCCCGCCCGGACCGCTGCCGGGGGGACGCAGCTTCGATGCGATCCCTTAAGCGCACCCGCGCGGGGCGCGCCGCGAGCTTTATGCGGCGGACTTAGCGGACTTCCCGCCGGTGGTCGGGTGGCACTTTTGGCAGTGCCCCTTCATCACGAAGGCCTTCCCGCCGGGCTGGTGGCAAGGCTTGCATCCATTGCTGTTGGCCAAGGGCTGGGCGGCAGATTACGGCCAGAGATCGTCGTGGCACGCGGCGCACGAGCCGCCCACGCGCGCCAGGTGCGCGGCGTGGTCGAAGGGCACATCCCCGCCGCGATCATAGCAGGCTTCCGGCGGCAAAATCGCGGGCGGCCTCCACCAGGGCCAGAATGTTGGCGCGCGGCATTCCGGGGCTCACGCCGCCTCCCAAAGAGAGAATTACCCCTTCGCCGCCGGTCTTGCGAAGCACTTCGAGCGCGGCGGTGCGGACCTCGGCGGCCGTGCCGCGCACCCCAAGATCCAGCGGACTTACGTTACCCATCAGACGGATCTGGCCGCAGGTGGCCTGGCGCACGGCGGCGATATCCAGGTTGTGCGTGAAATTGAGCGCGTCGAAGCCGGTTGCGGGCAGGTCGGCGAGAAACGGCTTGATGCGGGCGTCGTTGTGATAAACCTTCACCCAGTCCTTTGGAAATGCGTCGCAGATTTGGCGGAGATAGGGATGCGCGAACTCCAGATACATGCGGCGCGAGAGCAGGCCGGGGATATCGTCCAGAATCAGGATGCCCTCGACGCTGGGGCCGATGGCTTCGGCCTGCGCATCGAGCCAGTGGATGGCGGTTTCGGTGGTGAGGCGGAGTAACTTGTGGGCGTGATCGGGATCTTCGCCCAGATCCGTCATGAAGTCATTGAGGCCGCGCATAAAAGCGGCGGTGCAGAGGGGCCCGCGCGCAGCCACCACGGGGATGGTGTAGCCGGCGTCGAAAATTCGCTGTTTGACGGTCCGGTACTGGCGCAGCGCCATGGGCATGAGGCCATCGGTCAGCGGGTTAGCGGGGGTCAAGCGGTCGACATCTTCGGCGCGGAAGAGCACGGGCGATTGGCCGGGCGGCTGATCGGAGTGGAAGTGCAGGCGCGTGCCGAAGGCCGAAGGCTCGATGGCCATGCCGTACTCGACCCACCAGGAGGGAAAGGGCACCACGTCCGGGAATTCGGTGGCGATTCTCAGATTGGCTTTGAACCAGGCGTCGGAATCCCAGTAATAATCGTGGTGTGACAGGCCCAGATAGCCGGGAATCCACGGGCTATCGACGATCAGCGCGACGCGCGGGACATTGTTGTCGGGGGCCGGACCCGCCGGCGCACCTTTAGCGACGCTTTTGAACCAACGCCATTGATCGATTTGCATGGAGTTGTTTTCGGCCGGAGAAGTGTGGCCTCCGTCTTAGAGAAATCGTGTGAAAATGCGCAACGCAGAGTATATCAGCCTGGGAAGCCTGGCGGCGTGAAGGGGCCTTCCGCGCCCCTGCCGGAGCCAATGCGCGTAGGGCGGCGAAAACCTTGTTCCAAGAACCCTTTGCCGGCCGCCTGCGTCTAAATACCCAGGTAGGCTATACTCTGGATAAGAAGGACGGATCCCGAATGCCCCGTTTGAGGCGCTCCCTTTTTTTTGCACCGCTGATAGTAGCTGTCTGTTCGATAGTGGGTGGGGCGTACGGCCCGCGTGCCAGTTTGGCCGCGGCCGACGTATCCGGCGAGCTACCGCTCAGCAAAGATGTCGACAGCTTTACCAAGGCTCTTAGCGTGGTGGAGCAAAACTTCGCGGACTCCTCCAACCCCGATAAGGAGATTTACAAGGGGGCCATTCCGGGCATGCTGCGGACGCTCGATCCGCACTCCAACTTCTTCGATCCGAAGGACTTCCAGCTCCTGCGCGAGGAGCAGAAGAGCCGCTACTACGGCGTCGGCATGACCGTGCAGTCGCGCGAGGGAAAGACGGTGGTCACGGCCCCGTTTCCCGGCGCGCCGGCTTATAAGGCTGGTATTCGTCCGGGTGATGTCATCCTGATGGTGAATGACAAGCCCACCGACGGCCTGACTACCACCGATGTGGCCGACCTGCTGAAGGGGCCGCGCGGCACGCAGGTGAAGATCGTGGTGGCGCGCGAGGGGACCGCCGAGCCGATCACCTACACGGTCACCCGCGACCAGATCGAGCGCAAGAGCGTGCAGGACGCCTTCTGGGTGAAGCCCGGGGTGGCTTACGTCAAGGTGCTGAGTTTCACGGAGAACACCAGTGCGGAGCTGGATACCAATCTGCGGCGCTTGGGCGAGGGGAATATCAAAGGGCTGATTCTGGATCTGCGTGGCAATCCAGGCGGCCTGTTGAACGAAGGCGTGGCGGTGGCTGGGCACTTTCTGGCCAAGGGATCGCTGATCGTTTCGCACCACGGCCGCACCTCTTCGGAAAAGCCTTACTATGCGCGCGAAGGCAACCATGGGCGGGATTATCCGATGGTGGTGCTGGTGGATTCGCGCTCGGCATCGGCGGCCGAGATCGTCTCGGGCGCGCTGCAGGATCACGACCGCGCCTGGATTCTGGGCGAGACAACGTTTGGCAAGGGCCTGGTGCAGACGGTCTATCCGCTGGCCGGGAATACCGGGCTGGCGCTGACCACGGCGCACTTCTATACGCCCAGCGGCCGGCTGATCCAGCGCGATTACACGAACCAATCGTTCTACGATTACTACTTCCGCAAGGAAGCCAACGCGCGCAACCCGCAGGACGTGAAGATGACCGACAGCGGCCGCACAGTGTACGGCGGCGGCGGCATCACGCCGGACGAGAAATACATGCCCGCCAAACTGGACCGCTTCGAAGGGGAACTCTACCGCACGGGCCTGTTCAACTTCACGCGCTCGTATTTCGCCACCCACACAGAGGCCTTGCCCAAAGGCTGGCTTCCGGACGAAAGCATCGTCACGCAGTTGCACGATTACCTGCTGAAGAACCATTTCGAGTTCACCGAGGCGGAGTTCACGCAGGATCACGAGTGGATCAAGCGGTACCTGGCGCAATCCATGTACGTATACGCTTTCAACGTGGACGAAAGCGACAAGGTTTTCGAGCTGCTGGACCCGGAAGTGGCCAAGGCCGTGGATTCGCTGCCCAAAGCGGAGAGCCTGCTCGAAACCGCCAAGCGCATCATCGCGCAGCGCATGACCTCGGAACAGCAAGCCGCCTCGCACCGGTAGAGCGCAGCATATTCTCATTGAAGAATGAACCTGGAGAGAGAATTAATTTCTCATGCAAGATGAGCCTAGAGGCGGGAGCGAAGCGACCCGCCGCCAGGACTCCTTTCCGATTGGATTTTGAATTCCCGGGGCAGACCAACGGGAAGCGCTCCCAGGCCGCATCATGTGCGCGCCTCCGCAGGAAGCTTCCGAAGAGTTTTCGCTTGGCTTGCTGCATTTCTTCCGCCGCCTGCAGGTCGGTCTGAGCGCGCGCAGCGCGTACCAGTTCTTCGACCGTTACGTCCGGCTTAAGTCCTGCGCTCTGAGTGATCAACTCCTTCTTGGCCTTCTTCAGGGCTACCAACCGGTCCCGTTGGGCCTGGGTCATAAGTAGTTGTCCTTCGTCCACCCTCCAGGCCGGGCCCTGTCAATAGGATATTTCTACTTTGCCGCGACAGCCGCTTGCGCTCCCCATTCGGTGTCAAAATATAATAAGGTAGAATTGTCCTAAAAAAACGTCAGAAGTGTTGGAGGCGTTATATGGAAACCGTGGCAGGCCAGCAGACTACTGCACTGTCTCTTGAGGAGCAGAGTTTCGCGGACCGAACCATCGCCGCGCACTCCGGCCAGCCCGGAGCCCTGCTCGGTATCCTGGAGCAAATCCAGGAACACAATCCCAATAAATTCCTGTCCCCCGAAATTCTGGACTACATAGCCGAGAAGACGGACGTTCCGCTGGCCCGGATCTACAGCGTGGTCACCTTCTACGCGCTC
Organism: uncultured Solibacteraceae bacterium; assembly: GCA_964427655.1. Taxonomy (GTDB): domain Bacteria; phylum Acidobacteriota; class Terriglobia; order Bryobacterales; family Bryobacteraceae; genus CAVQNQ01. Next base: position 6,277 of record CAYRWE010000263.1, read on the forward strand.
TTCAACCTGGAACCGCAGGGGGATCACACCATCTGCATCTGCCGCGGCACGGCGTGCCACACACGCGGCTCGCGCAACCTGCTCGAACGCCTGCGGCTGGAGCTGGGGCTTCCGGAGCAAGGCGAGGATGGCGCGAATAAAGTTTGCGTCACCACCGCCGACCGGCGCTTCTCGATGCGCACGGTGGCCTGCTTCGGCCAGTGCGCGCTGGCGCCCGTGGTGGAAGTGGATCACAACATCTTCGGCCACATGAACGAGCAGACTTTGCATCGCGAACTGGAGCATTTGAACGGGAGGAAAGCGTGATCCGCATCCAGGATATCGCCAGTTTCAGCGCCGCCCGCGAAGCCGGCATGGCCAAGCTGGTGCCTTCGCGGCCGCGTGTGGGAGTGGGCATGGGAACCTGCGGCGCGGGCAACGGCGCCGAGGGCGTGTTTCACGCCTTCGCCGAAGCCATCGACCGGCAGGGGCGCGACATCAAGCTGGCGCCGGTGGGCTGTTTCGGCTTCTGCGCGCAGGAGCCGCTGGTCAACGTGCGCGTCCCCGGCAAGCCGCTGGTGATTCTGCGGCGCGTCCAGGCGAGCGACGTGCAGCGCATCATCGACGACATCGCCCTGGGCACCGTCCCGGAGGACCTGGCGCTCTGCAAGGTCGAGGAGTGGGACCACCTGACCGCCCACGTGCAATACGGGACGGGCTTTCCCAACATCCCCTCGTGGAATGAGATCCCGTTCTTCAAGCCGCAGAAGAAAATCGTGCTGCGCAACTGCGGCCTCATCAGCCCGGACGATATCGAAGAGTACATCGCCATCGGCGGCTACCAGTCGTTGTACAAGGTCCTCATCGACGCCAACCCCGAGCTGGTGATCGAGCAGATCAAGGCCGCCAAGCTGCGCGGCCGGGGCGGCGCGGGCTTCCTGACGGGTCTCAAGTGGGACTTCCTGCGCAAGGCCGTCGCGGATCAGAAGTACATTGTCTGCAACGCGGACGAGGGCGATCCGGGCGCCTACATGAACCGCAACGAGATCGAGAGCGA
>CAYRWE010000264.1:0-7255 GCA_964427655.1 uncultured Solibacteraceae bacterium
CCGCTCGCCGCAAGTTTGGCTACAAATCCAAATCTATTAAGCGGTCAAAGACCTACTGGCCACACTGTCGCCCGCGCGTCACACCAGGGCCAGCTTGCGACCGGCCTTGCGGAAGGCTTCGAGAGCGCGGTCCAATTCCTCGCGAGTGTGCGTGGCGGTGACGATGGTGCGCACTCTCGCGCGGCCCTGGGGCACCGTGGGGAAGCCGATGCCGGTGGCCAGCACGCCTTCTGAAAACAGTTCGCGCGAAAGCTCGTGCGCCAGTCGCGCCTCGCCCACGATCACTGGCGTGATAGGGGTCTCGCTGATGCCCGTGTCGAAGCCCAGCGACGCCAATCCTTGCTTGAAGTAGCGGGTGTTCTCCCACAGCCGCTCGATGCGCTCCGGTTCCTGCTCCAGGACATCGAAGGCCGCCAGACAGGCCGCCGCCACGGCCGGAGGGTGCGACGTGGAAAACAAAAACGGCCGCGCGCGGTGATAGAGAAAGTCGATCAGGTCGCGACTGCCGCACACATATCCGCCCAGCACGCCGATGGCTTTCGATAGCGTACCCACCTGCACGTGCACGCGGCCGTGCAAGCCGAAATGATCGATGGTGCCGCGGCCGTTGCGCCCCAGCACGCCCGAGGAATGCGCGTCGTCCACCATCATGATGGCACCGTGCTTCTCGGCGGCCTCGACCAGGCCGGGCAGCGGGCCGATATCGCCATCCATGGAGAAGACGCCGTCGGAGATCAGCAGCTTGCGCCCCGCCGCGCCATCCAGATCCACCAGGATCTTCTCCGCGGCGTCCACGTCCTTGTGCGGAAATACGTGAATCTTGGCGCGCGAGAGCCGGCAGCCATCGATGATGCTGGCATGGTTCAGCTCATCGGAAACGATGTGATCCTGGGGTCCCAGAATGGCCGAAACCGTGCCGGCGTTGGCCGCGAATCCGGATTGGAATACCACGCACGCCTCGACGTTCTTGAAAGCGGCGATGCGCTCCTCGAGCTCGATGTGCAGGCTCATGGTTCCCGAGATGGTGCGCACCGCGCCCGAACCGACGCCGTACTTGCGCACGGCTTCGAGGGACGCTTCGCGCAGCTTGGGATGGGTAGTCAGGCCCAGGTAGTTATTGGAAGCGAGGTTGACAACCAGCTTGCCATCGAAGCGCGATTCGGCCGCGCTTTCCGATTCGAGGACGCGCAGGCGCTGGTAAGTGCCTTTCGCGCGCCATTCCTCGATCTGGTCGTGCAGGAAGGAGAGTGGATTGGCCATCTCCCTCAGTCTAGCGCCGCGGGTAAGTGAGCGGCCGTTCAACTAACTCAGTGCGCCGTGGAGAGGGCCTGAACCTCGCCGGCGCGGGCTACTTCGAAGCCGGTGGCCTGGCCGGAGGCGGTGTCGTAGACCACGAAGGTGGAGGCCACGTCCGTGCGCATTCCATCGGGGGCGAAAGTGGCGCCCATGATCGCGCCCGGATTGATGGCCAGGGTGGGGCCGACGTGCGCGATCTCATAGACGTGGTTGTGGCCGTAGCAGACCACCTCGAACTCGCCGGAGGCCGCGATCGCACGGCCGATGTTGTCGTAGTGGTTGGCAGCCACGCGACACCCCTCGAACTCGCCGCGGAAGAACTCGCCGTGGATTTGAATCTGCTCGTAGCGGCGGGCGTTATTCGCGATGCGGTACAGGTCGCCATCATTGTTGCCGAAGACGATGTGGATGGGACCCCGGAAACCGCGGCCGAGCTGGTGAACGATGAAGGGCGAGCAGAGATCGCCGCAGCAGATCATGGCATCGGCGCCTCTGAGCGCTTCAAGCGCGGAGGCCAGCCGCCAGACGTTATCGTGAATATCGGAAAGAACCGCGATGCGCATGACTATTGGAGTCTCAGGATAGCACCGCGGCTGCGGGTAAATCGCAGGGAAAGAAACGGCCTTGCCCATGCCGGAGCATGAGCAAGGCCGCCAGTTAGAAGCGGATCAAGCCTTTGATTTCGAGGAAGCGCGGCGAGCTCCCGGCGCCTACGAAGGAACCCAGGATGCCGGTCGGAGGCCCCACCGCGGCGATGCTGGAGCCGAATTGCGGGTTCGAGATATCGTTGACGGGTTGGTCGAAATTGGCGTGGTTGAAAACGTTGCTCGCCTGCGCGCCGAACGAGAAGGTGACGTGCTCGCCGAGCGCGATATCCTTCATGAGTCCGAGATCCACATCGAAAAAGTGCGGGCCGTAGATCGAATTGCGCGCCATGGTGCCGAAGCCCGTCGGAGCGCCGTTGGCGGCGGGCGCGAACTGTGAAGCCGTGAGACAGGGCGAACTCACCGCGCTGGTGCACGTGCCGGAGACACTCGTCACCGGTGAAGCGAAGATCGCGGCGTTACTTCCGTAATTCAAGCCGAGCAGCGGAGCCAGCGCGCTGTTATCCACGACGGTGAAGGGCAGACCCGTCCGGAAGAACCAGTTGCTCGAGAGCGTCCATCCGCCGAAGATGCGGTTGGGGCCCCAGTGGAATTGCGCGTGGCGGAACATGTCGGTCAGCACAAAGCCCGCGCTGAAGTAGTGACGCACATCGTAATCCGAGTTTCCGTAATTGCCCCGCACGCTGAACGGGTTCTGCAGCGCGGTGATGCTGGGGTCCGTGTCGAGAATGCCAAACGGCTCATTAGCGACCCCGCCGTTGGAGACGTCGTCGAGCGCATGGCTCCAGGTGTAATTCACGTTAAAGGTGAGGGCCCGCGATAGCCGGCGTTGCAGGCTGAGAGTGAGACCGTTATAGTTGGACGTTCCGGCCGACAGGTACTGTGTGACCAGGCCGAGCGCCGGGTTCGGCGGCGCGACTGGCAGGCCCACAAATCCGTTGGGGCAAACCGAGGGTGGGCAGTAAGCATTCAGCCCCTCGTCGGCTACGGGGATGTGAATGCCGTGCATACCGGAGTAATTGACGGTGAACGCCATCTTCCCGCCCAGCGCTTGTTCCACCTGGAAATTCCACTTGTAATACTTGGGCTGGTTGAAGGCGCTCGGGAAGGAAAAGAAATTGGGCGCCGAGAAGCCGGGGACCGTTTGCGAAATCGAGTTGAACGTCCCGCCCGACGCGAACTGCGAAAGCAGGGTACGGTTGGCCTGCGCGATCGTCGTGAAGAGGCTTCCGGGTGCGCCGGGCGCCAACGTGCCGTTCCCGATCGTAAAGGCATTCAGGTTCGGAGCGTTGAAGGCCGCGTCTTCCGTCAATCCTCCCGGCAGCTCGTCGGCGAAAATACCGGCGCCCGTGCGGATGACGGTGTTCTGGGTTTTGAACGGCCGCCACGCGATGCCGACCCGGGGCTCCCAAACCACGGGCTGCGTATGCGGGTAAGCGTCGTGCTGCCCCGAGAGGATGAACTGGTTATACGGTATGTTCCCGGCACCCGGCGTGGCCGTGCCGGTGAACTGCGAACTCAAACGGGAGAAGCAGTTGGTATCGCAAGTTGGACTCAGATAGCTCTCCAGGCGCAGGTTCAACGAAACCGTCAGCCGGTCGGTCACTTTCCAATCGTCAGCCACATAGCCGCCATAGGTGTTGAAACGGATGCCCTCTTCGGGCGAGGAGGGAAAAGCCTGGTTGAGAGACGTACTGGAGCCGCCTCCGTTGAAGAAATCGCCGATGGTGGTGTTGATGGCTCCGTTGATGGGGCCGCCGAGCGCCTGGAAATCCAGATCGGTAATATTATCGTGCAGCCAGCTAAATCCGATGCGGAAGGTATGATTCCCGTGAACATGGGAAAGGTCGTCCATGACTTGATACTGGAAGACGCGCCGGCCTTGCGGGAAGAAGAAGCCGGGAGGGAAAGGCGGCTCTCCCCAGGCGCCGATAGGAGAGAACGGCGTGCCGGAGAAGCCCAGATAAGTCGGCAGGGCAGTCAAAGCTCCGCTTTCGTCAGCCGGCTGGAAGACCGCCGAATAGAATAAGGCGGACCCTTTAAACTCGTTCACCGTCTCGGGGCCGAAGACATGCGTCTCCGAGATCTGGCCGGTCATCTGGGGCTGATTGCTCTGCTCGTTGAAGGTCGGGCCGAACGGACTGGTGTAACTGGGCTGAAAGCCGTTGTCCCGCACCAGGCGGATATAGCCGCGATCGTTCTGGCTGAACACGTGATCGACGCGCGTGGACCACTGGTACTCGGTGAACAGGTTGCCCGGCGTGCTGCGGAATTGGAGCGCACAGGGGACACCCGAAGGCAAACCGGTGAAATCCTGGCAGCCGCCGTTGTTGGCCACTGGAGTTGCGGCGCTGGCTCCCGAAGCGTTGTTATAGATGGCGAAAGCTTTCTGGTAAAAGGGAATCTCCGCGGCGTTCCCGTTGGAAGCGAGGTTTGCCAGGGTCGCGGCCTGAAACTGGGGACTGGGAATCAGGTTGAGCGTACTGCTGGTCGGCAAGAGGCTATGCAGTCCTTCATAGTTGAAATCGAAAAATGTATGGTCCTTCCAGACGGGACCGTTCAGGTTGGTTTGCCACTGATTGAAGTTATTGAACGGCGTCGGCTGGCCTACCTCGTTGCTGAAGAACTGATTGGAATTGAGCGCGCGCCCGTTCCAATTGTAGATCGCATCTCCGTGGAACCTGTTGGTTCCCGACTTGGTGATGTAGGTGATCTGGGATCCCGCATACTGCCCGTATTGCGCGGAATACGCATTGTTGATGACGTTCGCTTCGGCGATGTCGTTTGAGCCGAGCAGCAAGTTGGATGCCCCGCTATTGTTGATGCCGAAAAACGGGTCGTTATTATTTACGCCGTTTATCGCGAACAGGTTGGACGTTGCGGGCATCCCATCCGCGACGAAGTTGCCGTAACCAGCCTGGGTATTCATCACCACGCCGGGGGCAGTCTGTGCGAAGTAGGTAATGTCGCCACCGGGATTTGGCGTGTTTGCAAGCGTCTCCGCATTGTACGATGTCGAGACGTCGGCGTTCTCGGTCTGAATGACGCCGGTAGCTTCCGATACCTGTATGGTTTGACTGGTTGTCGCTAGTTGTAGCAGGAGATTCGCGGCGACGGGTTGCCCGGCGGTGACCTGAACACCGTTTTTCTGCGATATCTGAAAGCTGGCCGCCTTGACGGTGACATTATATGTACCGATAGGGACAAAAGCGAAGCGATAAGTGCCCTGGTAGCTGGTGACGGTGGCCTGGGTGGCGTTCGTGTTTACGTTGGTTAGCGTCACGGCCGCCTGGGGTACAGCGCTTCCGCTCGGGTCCGTGATCGTTCCGGTGATATCGCCGGATGTTACCGATTGGCCTCGGGCACTTGTACCTGCAAGTACGGCCAGCCAGATACCAAGACAGACAACTAAGAGGTTTCGTAGCATCGTAAGTTTTCTCCCACCTGGAAACCAAAAGACTAAACTTTGTCGTTTCCAACTTGCCGTCCCTGGAGCAACTCGCTCACCACTATGAGGTTGTGGACGAAAAGATGCGAAGTCTTGGCATGAAAAGCATCCGATGTGAATAACTAGACTAAGTGGATGCGGTAGATTTTACAGGTTACGGACGCAGGCCAAGAGTAGCGCGCGAAGGTCATATGGAATCCCGCAGCGGGTTCTACGGAATTTAAGATCGCCGCGACTACTTCATCACGCAGGGGTCGGGGCCGACAAAATCGGGCTTGGAAGCTCCGTCACTCGATTATCTGCTTCTTCTGAAACCAGTCGATCAGAATATCGCGCTGCAGCCCGAGCTCGTTAGGGAACTTCAGCCCGGTGGTACGCAGGTTCTCGGCGGTTCCCTGGTTGGCGGCGGTGAAGTCGCTTACGGCCAGGGTGTAGTCGCGGGCCGGGTCAATCGCGAAGCCTTTGGGGACGACTACCGCGGGCAGATCGCGGCCTTTGAACGTCCCCACCACCACGATATTGTCGAACGGCATCATGTTCCAGATGTTGCGAACCAGTAACTGGCCCTGGGGAATCACGTCGCGCACGCCGCCCAAATTCATCCAGGCGAAATCGGCGCCGGTCTCTTCGCGCATGGCCCGTTCGATCAGAGCCTTAGTCTCGACCTTGGTAAATGCCCGCCGCGAGACGGCCAGAGGCCGGTCCACACGTGCCGTGACTTCATCCTCCCAGTGCTTCACCTGGGCGGCGACATCCGGGGCCGGGGCGATCTTGGTCGAGTCGATGGGGATGCGCTTCCAGGCCCAGGCCACAGGAGCCTTCTTTTCGGTATCCACCTTCAACTCCAGGCGCCCGAGTTCTTCACCGTAACTTTTCATCCGCACCAGTACGCGGCCCTCGCGCGAGAGGACTTCCTGGAGGCCGGAGTGAATGTGGCCGGTTACGAGGACCGGGATCTCCGGGGCGTTCTCCAGCACCGCCTTCTCTTCCTGCGCGTCGATGTGGGCCAGCAGCACGATCAGATCGGATTGGCCGCGCACCTCGGCGGTGTACCTGCGGACGGTCTGGAGCAGGGGCAGCGTGCGGCATCCGGCGAGAATCTTGGGCGTGGTCAGGGTATTCAGAGTCTCGGTCATGGCGCCGATCACCGCCACGCGCAGGCCGTTGACTTTCAGAATCGTGTAGGGCCGCGGCGTCAGAAGTTGCCCATCCGGCGCCAGCAGATTCGCGGACACCACGGGATAGCTGGCTTGCTGGATGAAGCGGCGAACCTGCATCCAGCCGTAATCGAACTCGTGGTTCCCGACGGTAGCCGCGTCGAACCCGAGAAGGTTCGCGATTTCATAAATCGGCAGGCCGTGGAAGATGGTGGAGACCGGCGAACCCTGCACCATGTCTCCGGCGTTCAGCAGGATGCAATCCGTGCAGCCGGCGCGCTCCCGCCGGATGGCGGACGCCAGATAGGCGAAGCCGCCGTTGCCGTTGTTGAGCGGCGAGAGCCGGGCATGGAGATCGTTGGTGTGCAGAATGGTCAGCGAGCGGATCTCGGCCGCCGCGGGCCAGCAGGCCAGAAGCGCCACGGCGAGCAGGCGCCGCATCGAGGTGCGCATAGAGCCCGATTGTAACGTGCGATCATGGTCGAGTCGCATGATTTCAGACCCGAAAGCCCAGCAATGGCTGGCGGCCGCGCGCGCCGCCATGGAGATCGAGGCCGCAGCGGTGGCGCGGGCCGCCGCGCGCCTGAATGGAGAGCTGATTCGCGCCGTGGAGTTGATCGAGGCGCATCCGGGCAAGGTGGTGGTCACAGGAATCGGCAAGTCCGGACACATCGCGCGCAAGATCGTCGCCACGCTGTGCAGCACCGGCACGGCCGCGGTTTTCCTGCATCCCGCCGAAGCCGTGCACG
>CAYRWE010000265.1:0-7244 GCA_964427655.1 uncultured Solibacteraceae bacterium
GGTAATGCCCCGTCGAGGGATTGGTGATGCCGGAAGTATCGGCGTAGACCGTCCAGACGAAGGGTATAGGTTCCGCCGCGTCCCAGTTCAAGGTAACGTAGCCGGTCAGCGTGTAGGTTACCGGCACGGCGGAGAGGCGCGGCGCCAGCAGAAGGAGGGGGATCAGAAATTCGATCGCGTACCGTTTCATAGAGAACCGTCCCCGAAATCTCTAAGACCTCTTTCGGGGCGATTTCAACTACAGCGTCTCTAAGAATTCTTTCTCAGCACCTGGAGGGCCGCAGCCGCGCGTCGATCCGTCTACCGCGCAAATGGCGAAGTCAGCGCCAGAAAGAACAGCGTCCCCACTGCGATCACCGCGCCATGCGGCAGCCCCAGCGATTTGCCGCTTTTCACATCCAGCTCTTCATTGCGCATGTACGCCGGACGACCGTGCCGCATCTCGTCCACGATGAAGCTGAGGTTGAAGAACGTCTTCTTCAAACGCTTGCGTGCGAGCACCAGAATCAGCGCCATGATCCCGCCCAGTATGGCCGTGATGAGGAAGATGCCGAACCAGTCGCGCGGCCCCACCATCGCCCCGACGGCCGCCATCAGCTTCACGTCGCCGGCCCCCATGGCGCGGATCAGGTAGAGCAGCAGGTAGGCGAAGAAGCCGGCCAGCAACCCCTCGACCGACAGAATCAGCCCGGACCAGCGCTCCACGCCATCGAATGCGAGAAACGTGTTCGTGGCGATTCCCAGCAGCACGCCGGCGCTCGTCAGCCAGTTCGGAATGCGCCGGTAGCGGACGTCGTAGATCGCGGCCGTCAGCACCAGGATGAGCAGCAGCACTTCGATCCCGCGGGGGATTGCATCGAACGTCATGGAAAAGCAAGTATACCGCTATTGGCGGGCCTCGCCGGTCGCCTCGGCCGGGGAAGCGGAGGAGGCCGTAACGGGGGGAGCCGGTGCGTGCGTGGCGCGCAATTGAATGCCCTCGCCATAAGCGGCCAGCCCGGGGATCGAGACCGGCAGCCGGCCGCGGATATCGATTTCGCCAACGAGCGCCTTCACCGCCGCAATCTCCGAAGGCGGCACTGTGCTGAAGGTGGCGAGATAGGCCGTAACGGTGGGGAATCCGCGCAGCAGATAGGGGTTGCCCAGCGAGACCAGGGCCAGCGGTTTCCCCGTGGCGGCCAGCGTTTCCACTACTCCGGGCAGCTCGCCCGCCAGCGCCACCGAGCCGCGGTAGGCGCTCACCGAAGCGAAGGCCGCCACCACGTAGCTCGCGCAGGCGGGCAGTTTTCTAAGGGCATCGTCCAGATCCCCGCGCGACAAGGATGCGTCCAGCGCGGCCACCGCCGCGTGGGGGGCGCGCTTATGCAACTCCTGGGCGAAGATCTGTCCTTCGGTGGAATAGCGGCTCTCCGCCATCGTCACGTAGCAGGCTTGCTCCGGCGCGGTCAGCGGGAGCAGGTTGTCGCCGTTGCGCACCAGGGTGACGGCGCGGTCGGCGATCTGCTGGGCGCGCTCGTTGGCCTCGGGAGCGTCGACAATGTCGCCGATGGCGTCCAGATCGACGAACCGTTGGCGGGCCAGGCCCACCTTCTCTTTCGCCGCCAGAAGCTTGACGGCGCTTTCCTGGATGCGGGCGCGGGTCAGCCGCCCCTTCTCGACGGCGGTCACCACGGCGCGAATGGCCGCTTCGGGATCGGCGGGCATCAGCAGCGCATCGGCGCCGGCTTCGAGCGCGCGCACCGCGGCTTCTCCCGAGCCGAAGGTCTTGACGATGCTGGCCATCTCGAGCGCGTCGGTCACCACTAGTCCTTTGAATCCCATATCCTGGCGCAGCAGGCCGGTCAGGATCGCGGGAGAGAGAGTCGCCGGCAGGTCCGGCGGGGCCAGCGCGGGCACGGCCACGTGCGCGGTCATGATCGAATCCACGCCCGCGTCGATGGCCGCGCGAAAGGGCACCAGCTCCACGCGATCGAGCCTTGCGCGGTCGGCCGTGATCACCGCCAGGCTCAGATGCGTGTCGGTCGCGGTATCTCCGTGGCCGGGAAAATGTTTTGCCGAGGTCAGCACGAACTCGCGCTTATCGGCGTGCGCGCCCTCGATGAACGCCTTCACATGCGCCGCTACGGCCTCCGGGTTTTCCCCGAATGAGCGGATGTTGATGATGGGGTTATCGGGATTGTTGTTGACATCCGCCACGGGGTAATACACCCAATGCACGCCCAATGCGCGGGCCTCGCGCGCCGTGACTTCGCCTTCGTAGCGTGTCAGCGCCGGATCGCCCGCCGCGCCGAACGCCATGGCGTGCGGAAACACGGTGGTGCCGTTCACGCGCATGGAGGCGCCCCGCTCGAAATCGCCGCCCACCATCAGCGGCACCTTGGCCATGCGCTGCATACGATTCAGGAAGGCCGCCAGCGCATACGGTTCGGCCTTTTGCACCACGCGTCCGTTGGACCAGTTCACCAGGATCAGGCCGCCCACGCGCTCTTCATGGATCAACCGGACAAACTTGCGGTATTCGCGCGTCTGCGAATTAGGGGATTCCCCGTGGAAGGGGATAAACACCAGTTGCGCGACCTCGTCGCGCAGTGTCATACCGGCGATCCAGCGGCGCACTGTGGAGGAAGCCTTGACGGGGACGCGCGTCTTGGCGGTAGCGGCGGAACGTCGCGGCGCAGGCGCGGCCAGCGGGGCCAAGGCTATTATCAGCCAGAACGCCAGTACGCGGGGAAGAGGACGGAGCACGCTTTAGTGTGACAGATTTTGCCCGATGACCGCGCGCGCGCGTGCTAGAGAATTGCGGCGGCGCTCGGTAGCGGGCGGCTTGCGCTGCCCGGGGCGGACGGTCAGCCGCTTGATCCAGCGCAGCAGGTGCGCCGCCTCATTGCTATCCTTTATTAGTACGGCATCGGCGCCGGTGCTCTCCTCGGTCAGGCCCAGCGGCTCCACGAATCCGGAAAGCAGGATGACGCGCGCATCGGGATTGGACTGGCGGATGCGTTGGATGAATTCCTTCCCGTTCATGCGCGGCATGCGGTAATCGGTTACCACGACGTCGAACGTGGAAGATTGCAGCAGTTTTAGGCCTTCTTCTCCAGTACGCGCGATTTCCACCACGTAACCCACCTCTTCGAGCAGAGAACGCCGCACCAAAAGACCGTCACGATTGTCGTCTACCAGCAGGATGTGGGTGGGCGCGGCAGGAGATGGTTTCATCGAATGGTAGCGAGAGTAACAAAGGCGTAACCCGCGTGTCAATGCTTTTGCATATTCTAGGAAAGGCGCGAAATGCAGTGCTTGACAAACAACACGTCGCGGGCGCGAAATTCCACCCTCTAAGGTGTTATTGAAATCACCTTTCGCAAGCCGGCGGGTGTGCAATTCGCGGGCCTTCTACTCGACTTCGCGCGGCGCCTTATACCCCGCCTTGGCGACGATCTCGTACTTAACGGGCTTGCCTTTTTCGTCTTTGACAGGCAGCGGATTATTCGTCGCGGGATCCACCAGTTGCACCTTGATCTTGCGGTAGCTGCCGTCGTGAGCCTTATTGCTGGGGGCGTACGTGATCACGTACTGATTGCGCAGCGCTTGATGCACCTGTTGGAAGATACCAGGGTATTCCCCCTGGAAGCGCGGGAAGAATGCCGCACCGCCGGTCTCCTTGGAGAACGTGCGCATTTCATTGTCGGCCTGCAGAAAATCCATGCGTTGCAGCGAGCCCATCATGCCATACGCATCCATCAACTCCCGCATGGTCTGCAGCAGGCTGATGGCATAAATGGGAACGCCCGATTCCTGTAGTTTTTTCCGGCACTGATCGTATGTGATTTTACTTAAGGTGTCGCGGCCTGAAGCGATAAGAAGAATGGCTTTGCGCCCCTCGATGCCCGACATGCGATCGGCCGTATCGGTCACTGCGTCGAACAGGTTGGCCTCGGAAAATCCCGCCATGGTCAGCCGCGAGAGCGCTTCCTGCGTCCTCGTACGGTCCGTGGTGAAGTCCGATAGGATCTCGGTCTTCAGATCGTAAGCCACCACCGCAACATAATCGTCGGCTTTCAGGGTGCTGGCGAAACCCCAGGCGAGCTGCAGCGTCTGCATCCAACCGGCGCTCCAATAGCGCTGGAACAAGTTGCTGAACTCAATCACCATCGCGACCGTCAGAGGCGCTTCGCCCATGCTCACGTTGGCGATCTGCTGCGGCACATTGTCTTCCAGGATACGGAAGTTGCCCCTGGGAATGCCCGGGATGAAGCGGCCTTTGTTATCGACCACCGCCACATCCACGGTGACCATATCGACATCGCTCTTGAACGTAGCGATATCGCCGGGGGTGATCGGATTTCTCTTATATTGCGAGGGGATCTTGGGCTGGTCGGAATCCGGTGCCGTGGGCGCGGAGGTATCGTCCGCGGGCTTTTTCGGCCGGGCGACCGTCGCGCCGCTGTCGCGGTTGGGACCCTGCTCCTGGTCCTGCGCCACAATCAAGCCGGCGGCGGAAATCAGTGCGATCCCGGACACTATGGGAAGCCAATGTCGCATAAGCGTAGCTCTGACGTAGACTATATCAGACAGACGTACGGCATCCGAAGCGGTTGCGGCCTAATTGGCCCACGGGCCGCGTCCCCCGTGCTTGCGCAGGTAGACCTGGAATTTCTTCTTGGCGCGCTGCATCTGCCACTGCCGGTAGGCGCCCCGCGCGTCGACCATGCTGACACGCGGCAGGCGGCCCTTCAGATAGATGTAGCCCACGGCCATGCCGCCCAGGTGCGCAATGCTGCTCACGCCGGTGTTGGGCCCGAACGAAGTCCACAGCTCGATGGCGGCGTAGATCATCACCAGGTACTTGGCCTTGATGGGGAACAGAAAATTCATCAGGATCGTCTGGTTCGGATACATGACGCCGAACGCCAGCAGCAACCCCATGATGGCGCCCGAAGCGCCGATGGTGCGCGTGCCCCAGTCGCCCAGCACCAGGTGCAGCAGCACGTCGCACAGGCCCGCGCCGATTCCGCAGATGAAGTAATACTTGAGGAATCGCCGCGTACCCCAATCGCGTTCCAGTTGCGTGCCGAACATCCACAGGGTGAGCATGTTGAAAAGCAGGTGCCAGATGCCCCCGTGCAGGAACAGGTAGCTCGCCAGTTGCCACACCGTGAGGCTGTGCACTACCGTGTAGGGCACCAGCGAGAAGTAGTTCAGAATGCCGCGCTGAACGGAAGCCGGCGCCAGCGCCGTGAGAACGAAGATCGCGGTATTCGCGATCAGCAGCCACTTCACTCCCGGTGGGAAATAGCTGAAAAATGCCGATCGCGTTGACGGGTACCTGGCGTAACTCATGGCGGCTCTCGGAGCGGTCTCTGCAAATTAGGATATCAGAACAGATCCGAAGGTCACGTACGCGTGGGCCGTTCGCCGCGCTTGCCGTAGCGATTTAGAAGGTGAGCGCACAATTGCAGGACGCCCGCTCCCACGAGCCAGATCTGCCAATGCGAAAACAGACCCGAGGAGATGGCGAAATTGCCCGCCACGTTCATATCCGCAGCGATTCGCCACAGCCCCAACACGGCTGCCAGGAAGGCCGCGGGACTGAGCAGAACGGCCAATCCCAGAGCCAGTCGCTGGTTCCTCCGGCGTTTCGTGGAAACCTGGGGACCCTTGCCGAACCGGATGCGAACCCGCATGGCGATTTAGTACCAGCCTAACAGCTTTTTGAGATAATCGTATCTTGGAAGGGAATTGCTGGATATGAAGAATTTCAAGACCGCGGTGTTCGGCACCGGTTTCGTCGGCCGTGTCCACTTGGAAGGCATTCGCAGGCTGGGATACGTTCAGGTCTACGCCATCGCCGAACCGGAAGTCGAGAAGGCTAAGCGGCTCGCCGCCGAGTTCGGCGCCGAGAGGGTCGAAGCGGACTATCGCCGTATCCTGGAGGATCCCGCGGTGGACGCGGTGCACATCTGCACGCCCAACTTCCTCCATTACCCCATGGCCAAGGATGCCCTCGAAGCCGGCAAACACGTCATCTGCGAGAAGCCCCTCTCCATTTCGGTCGAGAAGGCCAAAGAGCTGGTAGCCCTGGCGCGCAGCACCAAACTGCGCAACTGTACGTTCCACAATCTGCGCTTCTATCCCCTGGTGCAGCAGATGCGCCGCATGCGGGAAAACGGCGAGCTGGGCGAGATTCTGGTGGTTCAAGGCACCTATTCGCAGGATTGGCTGCTCTACGATACCGACTGGAACTGGCGCCTGGACGCCAAGGACAACGGCCGTTCGCGCTGCCTGGCGGACATTGGCTCGCACTGGTGCGACATGGCGGAACATGTCACCGGCCAGCGCATCACCTCGCTGTGCGCCGACGTGCAGACTTTCCACCACACCCGCAAACGGCCCAAGGGACCTGTCGAGACCTTCGCCGGCAAGACATTGAAGCCCGAAGATTACGTGGAAGTCCCCATGGAGACCGAGGACTTCGGCGCGGTGATTTTCCGCATGGGCGATCGCACACGCGGCTCCTTCACGGTCAGCCAGGTATCCACTGGACGCAAGAACCGTCTGAACCTCGAGATCTTCGGCACCAAGGCTGGCGTTTCGTGGGACCAGGAACGGCCTGACGAGTTATGGGTGGGCCGGCGCAATACCCCCAACCAGATCTTCATCAAGGACCCCTCGCTGCTCGATGAGCGCGCGCGCCCCTTTGCCGATTTGCCGGGCGGCCACAGCGAAGGCTACGACGACACTTTCAAACAGGTGTTCCGCCGCTTCTACGCTTCGATTGAGAATCCCGCCGCCGAGCCCGAATATCCGCAGTTTGTGGACGGCCTGCGCCAGTTGCAGCTTGTGGAAGCCGAATTCGCCAGCCACGACCGGCGCGGCTGGGTAGACGTGCCGGCCCTGCACGCGGCCACGGCGTAATCGCGAGTACAATTTCGGCGCGCGAAAGGCGCGCGTTACACGAACGCTCCGCGCGTGGAGATGTACCATTATTTCCATGCCCAAACGCGCTCTAGCCATCTGGGCGGACACCCGCAAGGGCGCTTTCGTCTTCCGCTCGCGCAATCGCCGGTCCTGGAGCGTGGAAGGTCCCTTCTTCCAGGGCCAGGAAGTCTTCCACGTTTCGCAGGACCCCCGCGAACCCGACCGGCTCTATGCGGCCGTGAACAGCGCCTGGTTCGGCGGGCACATCCATGCCAGCACCGATGGCGGCAAATCCTGGAAGCTCTCCGAGGAGGGGCTGGAAGTGA
>CAYRWE010000266.1:0-7199 GCA_964427655.1 uncultured Solibacteraceae bacterium
ATAGAGACGCTGCGTTGTGGTTATCGGTTACTACTTCCGCCGCACTACACTAGGAACGTACAGGCCGAGCTCACTGGCTCTTTCCGCCAATGACATCGACTCCTCTGAGACCGGACGCTGGGTCAGGTACACATAGAACAGAACTTGGGCAGCATACAGATACGACAGGGCCTCGGCAAGTTCCTGATCTTCCGTTAGCTTTAAAGCTTCTGTCGTGACCAGATCCCTGTTGCGAGCTAAATACCGCTCAGCCTCTTTGTTTCCGGGCGGCTCTAGTATTGCCTCGTTGAAGACCGCCGCCGCCAAAAACTTACGTTCGACTTCCTCGCGATCAGCGTACTTCAGAAGCAGACGCGCAAATATAGCAATGCGCAACTTCGCGATACTGTCGCGGAGCGATTGAACTGCTGGGGGCTGGTGGGCGCGTACACTGGTCAGAAACCTGTTTAGCAGTCCCATGGTTTTACTCCTCTTCGTCTAGATCGATCCGTCGGCGCGGCTTCTCGAAGCCCTGCTTCTCGGTCCGGGAGTCGGAATCGTTCTGGATGGCGACTGCTTCGAGTGCGTCGGCCAAGCGGCGCAATTCTTTGGCGATTGCCATCACGAGCCGTGATGCAGTTGCCGTCATGTTCTTTTCTTCACTCTCAATGCTACCCCTTTTGCGAAGCGGCCCTCGGCCTCCGTACAAGAAATGTCGTGTATGCTCTGTTACTTGCGGGCGTCGTTCTTGAACATTATCGCGCGGGCGGAGTTTCCCATCGACAGCTTTTCGAGGCACTGCCTGCTGAACGGAGTAGATGAACTGGGCTACATCATGCGGCAGGAGGGCGCCATCGCGGCGTACGAAGCGAAGCGGGTGGGCTCGATCGATACGCGGGGGTACGTGGGGCACCCTTCGCCGCGCCCGCGTGAGCCCCCTGGCTCTGCCGGCTGGCGGGACAAGGGCGTCCCGCGGGAACCGGCCTGCCACATGAACCGAAATTCCGTTGATATTTTGATCGACCCGAGCCGACAAATCCCATGTAAGGGTGAGCCGGAGTGAAGGTACGGGACCTTATCAAGCTGCTGGAAAATGACGGCTGGGTGCTGCTCCCCAGGGCGGGCACCAGTCACCGGCAGTACAAGCACCCTGCGAAGCCCGGTCGCGTAACTGTGGCGGGTCATCCCCGCGACGATGTCGATCCCGGCACTCGGAACAGCATCTTGAAGCAAGCGGGGCTAAAATGAGGTCAGTGCAATACGCTGTAATTTACGCCAAAACCGGTACGGGCTACAGCGCTCATGTGCCGGATCTGCCGGGGTGCATCGCCACGGGTTCCACTCTTGCGGCGACACAGAAGCGTATGCGGGAGGCACTCGCCATGCACCTGCGCGGCATGCGGGAAGACGGCATTCCCATTCCGCGGCCAACTACGCTGGCAGAGCAGGTCGATGCGAACGACGCGGCCTGACGCTCTCTGCATACTTCAGCCTCAAGCTATTTACTCACCACCGTCACGCTCGAGAGCGCCAGACGCGGGGATAAGCACTGGTTTCGGGCAACGCTCCCCCGCGGCATCTACTTCCCGGTAACCGCCGGCCGCGTGCGGCGGGCCAAGGCTTTGAGGGTGTCGAGATTGCGGCGGTCGTCACCTGGCTGATCGATGGGGGTTTCCAGGATGAACGGCTTGGCCCGTAGCTGCGGGTGGACGAGCAGGCGATGAAAGGCCTCCGCTCCGATATGTCCTTTCCCTATATGGGCATGGCGATCGACGCGGGAGCCGAGCGGCGTCTTGGAATCGTTGGCATGGATCAGGTGCACGTTGGCCCAGCCGAGCCCTTCGGCGGCGCTCCGCAGGGTGGCCCGCAAACCCGCCGGAGTGGCGATATCGAAACCGGCGGCCAGCAGATGGCAAGTGTCGAGGCAAAAGCCGATCGGCACATCGATCAGGTTGGCAGAGCGTTCCCGAATCTCCCGCAACTCCTCGAAACGGCTGCCCAGATGGCATCCCGATCCGGCCGTGTTCTCGAGGAGGAGGGTCAATCCCGGAGCCTTGAACCCGCGCGCGGCATCGCGCAGCCCCAGGGAGAACGCGGCTAAGCCTTGCTCCACCGAACAATCGCGGTAACTTCCCGGATGCAGCACCAGGAATTCGGCGCCGATGGCCGCCGCGCGCTCCAATTCGCCGCGCAAGGCCTCGACCGACTGGGTGCGTATGGACGCGACCGGTGTGGCGAGGTTCACCAGATAACTAACGTGAATAGCCAGCGGACGAAGGTCCCAGTGCTCCCGCGCCGCCCGCATCAGTTTGACCTGCTGGGGATCTACGGGACGCGCGCGCCACATGCGCGGGCTGGCGGAAAAGATCTGAAAGGTATTGGCGCCCAGTTCGCCGGCCCGCAACGCCGCGCGCTCCAGAGAACCGGAGGCTGAAGTGTGGATTCCCAGCCGCACCGGCGCTTACGAATTCCGGCTAGCTTGAAGCAGGGATGGCGTTTGCTCGGCGCCGGCCCGCATTCTCAGAACGGGCTGCGGCCGCTTGAAAGCTACGACCTTCTCCGATACGGGAGTTACGGCTCTGTGCTCCCAACTTACCGGATATTTCCGAAAACACTGTGGACAAATGTACCCGCCGTGTATCGGCCACATGGGCCGACTGTGAAAGATTTTACACCACCGGTCCGAGATCCAATCCAGCATAAACCCCTTGTTTGCCTCCCAGCGCCTTTGTGGCGCCGCTACTAGAAACCCAAAAGAGCAATTTTGGTTCCCTGCTCTCGGAATAGAACCAGATGGAACCAGGCTGCTAGGCTCTCCACATCTGCCGAATTCCCCCTTGACACCTTCATTGTATCAAACGTATGATTTAATCATACGAATGATTGATACCAAGCAGAAGATCATGGACGTGGCGGAGCGACTGTTCGGCGAACAGGGCTACGACGCTACGTCGCTGCGCCATATCATCGCCGAGGCGGGAGTCAATCTGGCGGCCGTGCACTACCACTTCGGCTCCAAGGAAGACCTTTTGTTAGAAGTAGTTCTGCGCAAGATCAACCCCGTGAACCAGGAACGCATGGCGCTCCTCGACCAGATCGAGGCGGAAGCCGCGCCGAACGCGCCGACGGTCGAAAAGGTATTGGAGGCCTTTCTGGCTCCGGCGATTCACGTCAGCAAAAGCCCCGAGTTCGTGAAGCTGATGGGCAGGCTGCACGCCGAGGGAAGCGCCACGGAGATTTTCCACAAGCACTTCGAACCGATGATTACCAGGTTTCGTACGGCGTTAAGCAGGGCCGTGCCAGAGCTGTCCGAACGGGAGTTGGAGTGGCGGAGCCACTTCATGGTGGGAGCCATGGCCCATATGTTCACCGGCAGACCGCACTTGCGGGAGACCCTGAACCGCGACGATCCGCGCCTGGTTATCGACTACTTGATCGCGTTTCTCAGCGGAGGGTTTCACGCGCCGGCTGTGGAGCCGGTCGAGGCAGCGGTGCGCGAGGAGAAGTGAAATGAGAATTGGGACAACATTACTACTTTTTATACTGCCGGCCCTCTGGGCCCAGGACCCCGGAGCGGCCGGGCGCGGACCGCTCCGGCTGAGCTTGAAGCGCGCCGTGGAGCTGGCTACCTCGTCCGAGGGTAGCGCTCAGATCCAACTGGCCGGCGAGGCCTTGAAACAGGCCCAGACGCGCTCCGAGCAGGCCCGTGCCGCCCTGCTGCCGGATCTCGAGGCGGCCTTCACCGACCAAAGCCGCATGGTGAACATGGCGGCCCAGGGTTTCAACGCGCACCTCTTTAATATCCCGGGCATTCCCATTACGATCCCCGCGGTGGTCGGTCCGTTCAATTACATGGACGCGCGCGTCAACGGAACGCAGAATGTGTTCGATTTCTCTTCGATCCGCCGGTTCCAGGCCTCCAAAGTGGGAGTTTCGGCGGCCAAATCGGATTCCGAAAACACCGGCGAGCAGGTGGCCGCACAGGTGGCCAGGGCCTACCTGGCGGGCATACGCGCGGATGCCGACGTGGAAACCGCCGAGGCCAACGTCACGCTGTCCGAGGCCGTGCTGAAGCAGGCCGAGAACCAGAAGGCCGCGGGCACCGGAACGGGTATCGAGATCACGCGGGCGCGCGTGCAGCTTGCCAACGACCGGCAGCATCTACTGGTGGAGCAGAACGCGCGGCGCAGCGCGCATCTTCAGCTTCTGCGGGCGATGGGGATGCGCCTCGATACGGAGGTCGAGCTGAGCGACAAGCTGGCCTACGTGCCGGAGGACGCCCTGACCTTGGAGCAGGCCAAAAACGCGGCTTTCAAGGAGCGCCCGGACCTGGCGGCGCAGCAGCGGCGCGAGGACAACGCGCGGCTTTCGGCCAGCGCCACACGGATGGAGCGGCTGCCATCGCTTTCGGCATTTGCCGATTACGGCTCGACCGGCACGGGCCTGACGAACGCGCTGCCCACGCGCGATTACGGCCTGTCGCTCAAAGTTCCGCTGTTCGATGGGGGCCGGCGCGACGCGCGGCGGGCCGAATCGGCCTCGCAATATCGCTCCGAGAAGGTGCGCACGGGCGACCTGAAAGAACAGATCGAGCTGGACGTGCGGCTGGCCCTGGATGCGCTGCGCTCGGCCGACGACGAAGTGCGGGTGGCCAATGAAGGCCTGGGGCTGTCCGAGAACGAGTTGGCGCAAGCGCGGAGGCGCTACGAAGCCGGCGTCGCCAACAGCCTGGAAGTGACCGACGCGCAGACGCGCCTGGAGCGCGCGAGAGAGAACCAGACCGAGGCGCTCTACAACTACAACCTGGCGCGCATCGACCTGGCGCAGGCCATGGGGAACACCCGGAGGACGATCCAATGAAAAAGCGAATCATACCGATTGTGCTGGTGCTGGCCGTGGCCGGAGCCGCTTACTATTTTTACAGCCAGGCCCACCGCACTCCCGAGGGCCGGATCGTGGTTTCCGGCAACATCGAACTGACGGAAGTGAACATTGCCTTCAAGACGCCCGGCAAGCTCATCGAGCGCACCGTGGACGAGGGCGATGCGGTCAAGAAAGGGCAGTTGATCGCGCGGCTCGATCGCGACGAGTTGACGGCCCAGAGGGATCGCGAGGTGGCGAATCTCGCTTCGGCCCAGTCTGAACTGGCGCAGGCCGAAACGTCGGTGGCGTGGGAGAAACAGACGCTGGCCGCCGATATCGAGCAGAAGGAGGCGGACCTGGCCTCCAACCAGGCGCGCCTGCTCGAGCTGAAGAACGGTTCGCGGCCGCAGGAGGTTCTGCAGTCCCGCGCGGCGGTGGAGAACGCCCAGGCGGAGTTGGACCGCGCCAAGAAAGATTGGGACCGCGCGCAGCCGCTCTTCAAGAGCGACGACATCTCGGCGACGCAGTACGATCAATTCCGCAACCGCTGGGAGAGCGCCGCGGCGGCCCTCAAGCAGGCCAAGGAGAGCGAGGCGCTGGTGCTGGCCGGTCCGCGCGCGGAGGTGATCGAAGCCGCCACGGCGGTGGTGCAGCGGGCCCGCGGCGCGCTCAAGATGGCCGAGGCCAATTCGCTCGAGATGAAGCGGCGGGAGCAGGAACTGGCTACGCGGCGCGCGCAAATCGCCGAATCGAGAGCCAGCATCGCGCTGATCGACGCGCAACTGGCCGATACCCTGGCCGCCTCGCCCGTGGATGGCGTGGTGCTGGTGAAATCGGCCGATCCGGGCGAGGTCCTGGGAGTGGGTACCACGGTGGTGACGGTGGGCGATATCGATCATCCCTGGCTGCGCGGGTACGTCAACGAAACCGATTTGGGGAAGATCAAAATCGGCTCCAAAGCGGTAGTCCGGACCGACTCGTATCCGGGCAAAGTCTATAACGGCCACGTCAGCTTCATCGCCTCCGAGGCGGAGTTCACGCCCAAGCAGATCCAGACGCAGGAAGAGCGCGTCAAGCTGGTATACCGCATCAAGATCGACGTCGAAAATCCGCAGCGCGAATTGAAGTCCAACATGCCGGCGGACGCGGAGATCGTGCTGGATTGACCATGCCGGGCATCATCGAAACGCACGACCTGACGCGGCGCTTCGGCAAGATCACCGCCGTGGATCGCCTCAACCTGTCGGTGGCCGAAGGCGAGATCTTCGGGCTGGTGGGGCCGGATGGCGCCGGCAAGACCACTACCCTGCGCATGCTCTGCGGCCTGGTGGACCCCACCGAGGGCAGCGCGCAGGTGGCCGGCTTCGATACGGCGCGCCAGTCGCAACAGGTGAAGGACCAGATCGGGTACATGGCGCAGCGTTTCGGGCTGTACCTGGATCTGACCGTGGAAGAGAACATGACCTTCTACGCGGACCTGTTTGGCATCGTGGGCGAAGAACGCCGCGGCCTTACCGAACGGCTGCTGCAGATGACCCGCATGGAGCCGTTCCGCGCGCGGCAGGGCGGCAAGCTTTCGGGCGGCATGAAGCAGAAGCTGGCGCTGATGTGCACACTGCTGCATCGCCCACGCATCCTACTTCTGGACGAGCCGACCAACGGCGTGGACCCGGTCTCGCGGCGCGATTTCTGGGCTATTCTTTACCAGCTTCTGAAGGACGGCATCACCATCTTCATGGCCACCGCATACCTGGACGAAGCCGAGCGCTGCAATCGCGTGGGCCTGATGCATAAGGGCCGGCTGATCCGCTGCGATACGCCCGAAGCGCTGAAGAGGGAGACCGGTGCCGACAGCCTGGAAGGCGTCTTCATAAAGACCATTCGCGAGGCCGAAGCCGAAAACGGAGTTTCGCACCAAGGGAGCGCGGTATGAGTGGAAACGGCAATGGGCGGAACGGCTGGGCGGTGGAGATCGACGACCTGGTGAAGACCTTCGGCGATTTCGTGGCGGTGGACCACGTCTCGCTGAAGGTGCCCAAGGGCGAGATCTTCGGATTTCTGGGACCCAACGGGGCGGGGAAGTCCACCACCATTCGGATTCTGTGCGGGTTGCTGTCGCCCACTTCAGGGCGCGGTCTCGTGGCGGGCATCGATGTAGCGCTCGACCCGGAAGGTGTGCGGCGCAACATCGGCTACATGTCGCAGAAGTTTTCGCTCTACGACGATCTGACCGTGGAGCAGAACATCGATTTCTTCACCGGGATGTACGGCGTGGCGCGGGAGCGGCGCAAGGAGCGCAAGAATTACGTGCTCGAAATGGCCAACCTCACCACGCGGCGCGACAGCCTGACGGGCAC
>CAYRWE010000267.1:0-7159 GCA_964427655.1 uncultured Solibacteraceae bacterium
TTCAGCACTTGGGCGATGACCTGGGTCCAGCCGTAAAGGAAGTAGAGCCAGCCGTCTTCCACCACCAGGCCACGGGATTCGTGCTGTGCCAGCGCGTAATGCAGGAAGGCGAGTTCGCCGCGATAGTTCAGCTCCCAGGCGGCGCCGCTCAGAGGGAACAGCCCGGCGGCGGTTACCGGGGAACCCGGCAGGTCCTTGCCCATCCCGGTGCCGTTGATTACCAGCGATCCTGGGGGCAGGGAAGCCATCAGCTCGTCGTTGACCTCGGGGAGGGCGTTCAGGCGGTAGTCGAACTCAATATCAGTATCGAGAGCGGCCATCATCTTGCGGAGCGTTTCCAGCCGGCCCGGCGAGCGGTTGACGATTACCATGCGGCGGGGCCGGTCCGCGGCGTCCGGCTTATGGACGAAGTGAAGCACGATGGCGGTGGTGGCGCCGCCCGCGCCCAAACAGAGAACGTCGGCTTTGTTTTGCGCGAAGTAACCCGGGCCGAGCAGCGAATCGAGGCTGAGGCCGGCGGTGATCGGATCGATGGCGTGACCTTCAAGCGCGCCGCCGTTCTTCGAGACGCTCGAAACCTCGCCGCACATCGTGGCGTGGGGGTCGAGATAGTCGAACATATCGCGGGCGGCTTCGAGCAGGCTGATCTTGTGGCTGGTGACCAGAGCCCCCAGGGAGAGCGGATCGTATTTGACCTGCGCGACGGCCTTCCGGTAGCGCTCGGGTTCGTCGTGCAGCTTCAGGTCCACGCCCTGCAGGCGGATCTCGGGGCGCCCCAATTCCTTCATCCACAGGGGGAAAACCCGCATGATCGAAGATTGCGACGTACTGACTCCGATGAAGTACATCGTGGGCTGCGACTGTGTCTCGATGTTATACATGGAATTCGGCTCCCGTCCGCGACCAGCGCGGGTTATCGGCCAACATATAGCCGCCCGCTTCGCGCAGGACCAGCTTGCGAAATCCGCGCGATTCGATGGTGGCGTAGTCGTGCCCCGCGTGGCTGGGGTAAACGAAAAACGTGACCAGGTCTTCCCGTTCCGAGAGGTTGATGGAGCGATGCGCCCAGCCGGGCGTGACGTAGACCACGCGCCCCGGCTGGAACTCCTCCAGCGTCCAATCGCCATCCTCGTTTTCCATCAGAAGCGCCCCGCGCCCTTCGAGGCAGTGGTAGACTTCGGCCGTTTCGCGGATCCCGTGATAATGGCCCTTGGTCATGTAATACTCGTCGCCGACGCGGCCCGCGTGCACGATCGACAACCCGAACGACAATTCGCCTTCCAGTTCGGGACGCGCCATCGAGCGGACCTCGTACACCACGGGATCTCCCCGCCGGAGCAGGCCGTCATACGCGTCGCGATCGGAGAAAAGGCCGCTCAGCGTGGAAAGCCGCCGTTCGATGTGGCTGTCGTAGGGATCGGTCTCGAAATCGCCGGCCGGCATATCGAACCCGAACGGCCGCGTCTTCATCGTGTGCCTCCACCGGTGCCTGAAATCGATCTATAATCCTATCATTATAGGACAACAACCCAGCCAGGCGCGCCGCGCGCGGTCCACCGGCGCCGCCGCCCGCTCCGTTCCCAAGAGCGTGGCCTTCCGGGGCGCCGGAGTTATCCAGAGGGGAAGTCCCGTCCCCTTCTATTTCCAGCTCGGCAGTTACATCGAAGAGCGCGTGAAGAGCGGCGAGTGGCGGCCCGAACAGTTCCTGCCGAGCGAGCAGGATCTGTGCGAAAGCCTAGGCATCAGCCGCACTGTGGTTCGCCAGGCGCTGGATTATCTGGAGCGCAAAGGCCTGGTCACCAAGCGCAACGGCAAGCGGACACGCGTGGCCTACCGGAAGTACGAAGGCGGGCTGATGCAGCACCTTCGCGGCTTCCACGAGGACGTGGCGGCGCGGGGCCGGAAGACGTCCACCAAGGTGCTGGCGTTCGAGGTCATCCCGGCCAGCGCCGAGGTCGCCGAGGCATTGAATCTTCGCGAAGGCGACGCGGTGCTGATGCTCAACCGTCTGCGGTACCTCGATGGTACGCCCGAGGTGCTGGTGGTGACCTATCTGCCGGAGCGGCTGTGCTCGGCGCTGGCGGGGGAGGACTTCTCGAACCAGTCGCTCTACAAAACCCTGGCGCGGAAGTGCGGCCTCACGATTGCAAGCGGATCCCGGACCATAGAGGCGGTTCCGCTCAACCGGACCGATGGCAGGCTGCTGGACGCGAAAGCGGGCGGCCCGGCGCTACTGATCCGGAGCATCGGCTTGCTCGCGGACGGGACGCCCCTCGAGTACTTCGTCGCCAAGTACCCCGGCGACCGGACTAAGTTCCACGCGCAGCTTGTGAGCTAGTGGAATGGCTAAGTAGCGATCCAGCTACTCTAGAAAGAGCCTTCACATGGAGCAAAGGTGTCTCTGCGGAGCACAAGTATCTAAAGATACACAACAGGGAAGGCTCGATAGGTGCCTGCCGCACTTATCTGGCACGTTTGGGTATTGACAATTGTTGCCACCGGATAAATACTCGCCCGCAAGGGGGATATGCGACTCGAAAACCGGAGGCGCCTACATCCATGGAACGTCCTATTTGCGCCCGTCGACGCCATCGCGGCTGACCTGAAGACGGCGCGCACCAAGGCTATTGTGACTTTGGCGGCTCAGTTCCGGCGACCACCGCCGAGGTCCAGGCCGGGGTCATGAGCCGGATGGCAACGACTCGCACGATAACCGAATCCGCTGTGCATGGGTAGTGCAGGCCCGCAAGGCTTAGCCTTCACGGCCTCATAAGTTAGACGGATAAGGTCCTAGCTGAAAGTGTGTCCGATTACAAGACCGACGGGAGCTTAGCCATGACGCGCACAAATGTGAAAGTGGTCTTTCTGGCTTTGACGGCGGCGGTATTTACCGCCTGGGCGCAATTCGACACCGGCACGATTCTTGGAACAGTCACCGACCCAAGCGGAGCCGCTATCCCACACGCCAAGGTTACGGCGCGCGAGGTCACCACCGATGAAGTCCGCACCTTCGAGACGGACTTGTCCGGCGGCTACCGGTTTAACGCGCTGCCTCGCGGCACGTACCGGATCGACGTGAACGCGCCCGGTTTCGCGGCCAGTCAGGTGGACCGGGTGACACTCGGCGTCACGTCTCAGGTCCGCGTGGACTTCGCCATGCAGGTCGGGCAGGCGACCCAAACCGTCGAGGTGGCCGCCAACGCTCAGCAACTGCAAACCAATACGGCAACCGTCGGCACCGTGATTCCCAATACTTTCGTCGCGGAGCTGCCTTATAACGGGCGTAATCTCTTCGACGTGGTTTCGCTGTCGCCGGGAGTGGTGAAGGTGACTGGCAGTTCCAGCGTCTTGAACAGCCAGTCGGTCGAGATTTCGGGAGTCCGGAATACCTCCACGAATACGTTGCTCGATGGCGTCGATTTTACGGTGATGAATGTCAACAGCCCGGCGGTCGCTCTGTCGCTGGACACGATCGAGGAGTTCAAAGTACAGATGAATTTCATGGACGCCTCGTACGGCCACGGAGCGGCGGGCATCGAGATGGTGTCGAAGCGCGGGACGAATAGCTTCCACGGTGCCGCGTACGATTTTCTGCGCAATCGCGCTCTGCAGGCGGGCAATTTCTTCCGGCCCGCCACCGGCAATCCCCGGTTCACCTACAACCAATTCGGCGTCGCCGTCGGCGGGCCGATTCGCAAAGATAAGACGTTCATCTTCGGCAATTACGAGGGGAAGCGCGACTCGACGGGCGATATCTACCAAGGTCTAGTCCCCGACAATTTGATGAAGACTGGTAACTTCACCGATGCGGGAGTAACTATAAAAGACCCGCTGAACGGCAATGCCCCATTTCCCGGCGATATCATCCCGCAGACGCGGGTCGATCCGCTGGCCGCGGCACTGCTGCAGTACTTCCCCACCGCGAACATCACCCGCCCGGGCGTGAATTACCTCTACACGCCGAGCGATCACGAACGGCGCGACCAATTTACCGTCCGCGTCGACCACGAGTTTTCGTCCAACACCCACCTGTTTGGACGGTACACCTTTGCGGACGATATGCTGCTAAACGCGGCGTACCGTGTGGGCCTGGGGTTGATCCGCCCGGATAAGACGCAGGTCCCGGTGGTCGGCTTGACGCACGTCTTCTCCCCCACTCTCATCAGCGAGACGCGCCTCAACTTCTTCAAGGCTTACCTGGCCCGCATTCCGGACGGCGGCGCCAGCTCCACGAATTATGCCGCGCAGCTTGGTCTCCAGAACCTGGATCCTCTGCCGGGCTATTACGCGCTGCCCAATCTCAGCTTTACCGGCTATACAACCGGAGGCAATAGCAATGCGACCGGGTTCGTGGGCTACGGCTGTTGTGCGACACAGAACAACATCTATTACCGCGCGGGCGAAACCCTTACCTGGATTAAGGGCAGCCACAACATCCGCTTCGGCACCGATATCAATCGGGTAATGGTCGGCTATAACTTGCAGAACGACGAAGACGGAGTCTTCAGTTTCAGCGGGAACTTCAGCGGAAATTCATTTGCGGATTACCTGTTGGGCTATGCGCAGTCGGCCACGGGCGGCGTCGGTGGTCTCGGCAACTTCGGCGGCGCAGCCAAGTACGCTATTGGGACCATATCCCAGTCGTATGTTCAGGACGACTGGAAGGTCAACGACCGGCTTACGCTGAATATCGGACTGCGCTACGAAATCATGCTTCCCTGGCGGGGGCGGCTCGCTAACTTCGACTTAGCCACCGGGAGGTCGCTGCTCACCGTGAGTCCGGATTACTACATACCGGGGCAGGGGTTGATCCAGGGATCGGGCCAGCCACTGCTGCCCGAACGGCCCGAGCAGCTTGATGCGAACAACTTCGCGCCGCGGCTCGGTCTGGCCTACCGGTTGAGCGATAAGACCGTAATCCGGGCCGGCGGCGGGGTTTTCTACAGCCTCAATTCAGCCGGCACCGACTTAGGCGCGATAGCGGGCGCTACCCCGCCCTACTACATTACGGCCAGCCTGACATCCAGCAACACGATACCGCAACTGGTCATGTCGCAGCTCTTTCCTTCGGCGGCCTCGACGACGCAAGGCGTGACCGAAGACATGGACTTACACGCGCGCGCGGGCTACGTGACCTCGTACGATTTCAACATCCAGCACCAGTTGAGGCCCACCAGTCTGATCGAGGTCGGATACATGGGCAATGAGGCGCAGAAGTTGCAAGGCACCGTATATGTCAATCAGCCCACGCTGCCAACCAGTCTCAGCGATACCCGCAGCTACGCGCAACGGGACCCATACCCTCTCTTGTCTCCCACTTTCGTGCAAGTAGCGGATTACGAGTGGAGCCAGTATAACGCCGGTTACGCCAAGTACGAGAAGCGGCTTAGCGACGGGATTTCAATTTCTTTGGCTTACACCTTTGCCAAGGAGATGGATAGCGGCGGACAGGGCGGCGTGGGAGTCGGAGGCGGTAACGCGGGGCAGGATCAATATAATCGCAGGCCGGATCACGAATTGGCCATCAACGACGTGCGCCACCATTTTATCGGCAACTACGTTTGGCAATTGCCCATCGGCAAGGGCAGGCATTTCAATGTCACACGCCCGGTGCTCGATGGGATCGTAGGCGGATGGCAGGTAAACGGCATCACCACGTTTGAGAGCGGGATGCCGTACACCATTTTCACCGCCGGCGATATCGCGAACGTGGCCACGGGCGGCCAGCGAGCTAACGCGACCGGTGTACCGGCGGAATTGCTGAATCCGCGGACGAATAACCTTCTCGGATTGAATCGGGCGGCTTACTCGATTCCCGCTAAGTTCACCTTTGGCAATGCGGGCGAGAACACTCAACCAGGATTTGGGATCAATAACTGGGATTTCTCCGCCATCAAGAACTTCCCCATTTCGAAGCTCGGCGAGCAGTCTCGACTCCAGGTGCGGTTCGAGTTCTTCAACTTCTTCAATCATGCCCAGTTCAACGATCCCGCATCGACGATCACCACGCCGGCCACTTTTGGTATCGTCACCAGCGCCAACTCTCCGCGCATTGGGCAGATCGCGGTGAAGCTTTACTGGTAAGCTGGTGGGTTGCGGCGGGCGGAACACTGTTAGGGCAAGCTAAAGCATGCCCCACCGCCGCGCACTAGCATGGCGGCCAACGAGGCAGAAGGGCTGATTCAACCCGCGCTGAAGGATGACGCTCTGCTCGGCGACATCCGGGCCGGCGGCTCGGACGATGCTTTCCGGCTCTGGTGGCTGGGGCAGAGCGGCTTCCTGTTACAGTGGCGCGGGCGGCACGCGCTGCTCGATCCCTACCTCTCCGATTCGCTCACGCGCAAGTACGCCGGCACCGCGACGCCGCACGTGCGCATGACGGCGCGGCCCATCGATCCAACGCGGCTCGATTTCGTGGACGTGGTGAGCGCCAGCCACGCGCACACCGACCACATGGATCCGGACACGCTGCGGCCGATGTTGCGGGCGAAGCCGCGGCTCCCGCTGATCGTTCCCGCGGCGGCGCGCGAGGTGGCGGCCGAGCGCCTGGGCGTGCCGGCTTCCTCGCTGATCGGACTGGACGACGGCGCCTCGGTTGAGGTCGGCGGTTTCCGCTTCACCGCCGTGGCCTCGGCGCACGAGACGCTTGAGTGCGATGCGGTCGGCCGGTCGCGCTATCTGGGCTACGTGGTGCAGTTCGGGCCGTGGTCGATCTACCATAGCGGCGACACGCTGCTCTATGACGGCCTGGCGGAGAAGCTCAGGCCCTTCGCGGTGGATGTAGCTCTGCTGCCGATCAACGGGCGTGCGCCGGAGCGGCGCGTGGCGGGCAACCTGGATGGCCGCGAAG
This sequence comes from uncultured Solibacteraceae bacterium, assembly GCA_964427655.1. Classification (GTDB taxonomy): domain Bacteria; phylum Acidobacteriota; class Terriglobia; order Bryobacterales; family Bryobacteraceae; genus CAVQNQ01. The sequence goes on from CAYRWE010000267.1 coordinate 6,851, forward strand.
CCGCTTGGCTGGGCCGCCAAATGGGCGCCCGGCTGGTCATTCCGTGCCATTATGAGATGTTCCGATTCAACACCGCCGATCCGCTTGAGTTCGCCGCCGCGGCGCGCGCGGACGGGCAGCCTTTCGAAATAGTGCGCTGCGGGGAACGCTGGGAGTACCCGCGCGCGAGGAGAACATCGTGAAGCCGTTTCTGATCTTCCTGTCGGCCGCCGCGACCCTGATGGCTGCCACTGAACATCGATTCCTGTGCACGGATTATACGCAGGGCAAGGTCTTCATAGTCGGCGCGGATGGAAAGGTCGAGTGGAG
>CAYRWE010000268.1:0-7144 GCA_964427655.1 uncultured Solibacteraceae bacterium
TGATCGGCGGCGCCATGGCGTACACCTTCCTCAAGGCGCAGGGCCTGCCCACCGGCAAGTCGCTGGTGGAAGAAGACAAGGTGGAGCTGGCGAAGAAACTGCTCGCCGAACTGGGCAACAAGCTGATGCTGCCGGTAGACCACGTGGTGGTCTCCGAAATCGCCGCCGGCGCAGCCAACCAGGTCGTCGAAACCATCCCCGCCGATAAGATCGGTGTCGATATCGGCCCCAAGACCATCGAGAAGTTCTCGCAGGTAATCGCTTCCGCCAAGACGGTGATCTGGAACGGCCCCATGGGCATCTTCGAAAAGCCGCCTTTCGACACAGGAACCGTGGCGCTGGCCAAAGCCGTGGCCGCTTCCTCCGCCACTTCGGTGGTGGGCGGCGGCGATTCGGAAAAGGCCATCAAAGCCGCCGGCGTATCGAGCAAGATCAGCCACATTTCCACCGGCGGCGGCGCATCGCTCGAATTTCTGGCCGGCCTCAAGCTGCCCGGCGTAGCCGCGCTCGAGCGGTAGCGGGCTTCAGTAAAGGCCAAGTGGGTTCGGGGGATACCGGCCCGGTCGTCGGGCACGGGGCGGTAGAGGATCGCCTTCATCCGCCATGACGCTTGCAACCTAACTCTGGTCAGTACCCTTTCGTTATCCATAACCCATCTTGTTGATTTCTCGTCCCGACGCTACTCTCGGACAAGAAGACTTCGGATACCAGGGTCGATCCCAAAATGCCGACTGACCTCATGAACGACCGGCGGGCGGGAGCCGCTCCGCCGCACCCGGCCCATCGCCACCCCTGGCACGACCGCGCGCCCTTTCTGCTTTATGCGCTGACCGGCTTCACCGGACTGCTCGCCGAGCAGGGGTTCGAGAAGTACATCGCGCTGCTGGTGGGTGCAACAGCATCGGCTTCGGCGGTAGTGCTGTTCACCTACTTTCTCGGATTCGCGCTGGGCGGTGTCGCGGCGGGGCGGCTCATCAAGAGCAGGCGAATCGCCCGCCCGTTGCTGGTGTACGGGGTAATCGAGCTGCTGGTTGGTATCTCATGCGTGGCGTTCTCCTATTCGTTCCACAGCCTAATCGAAACCCTGGCGCCGTTACAGTATCTGTTCGGCGGCGCCGCCCTGCGATATCAAGCGCGGTTTCTCTGTGGCTGCATTCTGGTGCTGCCCACGGCCGCGCTGATGGGAGCGTCGTTCCCCCTGATCGCCAGCGCGCTCGATGGCGGAGATCCCGCGGGAAAAAAGCGTTGGACCCAAATTTACACCGCCAACCTGGTTGGCGCGCTCCTGGCTGCCGGCACCGCGCCGCTGATCCTCATGCCGCTGCTGGGATTGCGGGGCTGTCTCTGGCTCTGCTTCGCCATCACGGTCCTCGTCTGCGCGGCCACAATGGCATTGCGCCCGGCTCCCCTGCGCGGTCCCGCCTCACGCGAAACGGCGGGAAAGCCGCACGGCGTCCAGGCCATACGCCTGCTGCTGGCTGCCTCGTTCGCTTCGGGCGCCGTATTTTTCGCGCTCGAAGTCATCTGGACGCATTTGGTGGGTGTCGTCATCGGCTGCAGCATCTATGCGTTTTCCTGGATGCTCGCCGCTGTCCTGCTGGGCCTGCTGATCGGCGCATCGCTGGTGAACCGCAGCCAGAGGCGCGACCGCGCCATCAGCCCCGCTCTTCTCTTCCAGGGCAGTGCGCTTCTGCTGCTGCTCCAGCTTCTCCTCTGGGACCAGGCTCCGATGTTCTTCAGAATTACGCCGCCGGCCGTTTTTCAAGAGTCGTTTTACTTCTCGGAGCTGTACAAGCTGGCGGTCACGTGCCTGTTGCTGGTGCCGGCGTCAACCGTTCTCGGGCTGATTTACCCGAAACTGCTGGCCAGCCCGCAACTCGAGGGCGAAGACAACTCGCATCTTTCCGGCTACCTGAGCGCCGCAAACTCCCTGGGCTGTCTGACGGGTGCGCTGCTGAGCGTGTTCGTGCTGATCCCACGCCTCGGTTCCGAGCTCTCTCTGAAAGCCATTATTCTGGTGCTGGTCGCGTTCTGGTTGCTGTTCCTGCGCCATGAGCGGCCCTTGCCGCGCAGGCTTCGATTGGCCGCCGCAACGGCGCTGTGCGCGGCCGCAATCCTGGTCTCATGCCACTGGAATTGGGGGACCTTGACTGCCGGCACCGGCAACTACTTTGGCCAGAAGCCGGCGAAAGCGAGTCCCCAGGCGAGTGGCGTGACGTCCTTCCGCAGCTTCGGCTTTCGCGACGAGGGCGTGCAAGGCGGGTTAACCACGGTTGTAAACGATACCATTCGGGCTGGCCACGACACGAGCACCATCCACACCCTATACACCAACGGCAAGTTTGAAGGCGACGACAACCCGGGCGGCCAAATGAACGCGCAGTTCGGTTTCTCGGCTATTCCCTCGCTCTTCGTCAACCACTTCGATCGTGCGTTGCTGATCGGCCTGGGAACCGGCCACGGCGCCGCGGCGCTAAAGCACCTCGGCTATCGTGACATCGATATCGCGGAATTTGCCCCCGGCATCGTGGCTGCGGCCCGCCAGTCGTTCGCCCATCTCAACGAAGGCATTCTGGACGATCCGCACGCGCACCTGTTCCTGGAGGACGGCCGCAACGTTCTGCTCACCAGCCGGCAGCGCGCCTACGATCTGATCACCATCGAAGTCACCAGCGTCTGGTTTGCCGGCGCCACGAATCTCTACTCGCAGGAGTTCTACGAGCTGGCGCGCAAGCGTTTAAGGCCCGATGGCGTGTTGCAGCAGTGGGTTCAATTGCACCACATCGGCCCGCGGGAGGTAGCTTGTGCGCTGGCGACCGCGCACGCCGTCTTCCCATACGTCGGACTCTGGCTGTATGGCACCCAGGGCATGATGGTCGCCTCCAATCGGCCCTTGGTGTTGGATGAAGCACTCCGTCCCGAGTTGGACCGCCGCTTCCGATCCGCTTCATTGGCGGATGAGTTATACGGATCGGAGTTGGTTTCACCGGACGGCCTGAGCCGGCTGATGAATGACTTTCACCCCGTGATCAACACCGACAACAACCGCTGGCTCGAATACTCGACCCCGCGTTACCAGTCGAGTGCTTTTGACTGGTTCCAACATAACGTCCAAGCATTTTCCCGATACAAAGCCGCCGGCGTCGCCGCGCTGGAGCGGTAGCGGGCCTTGGCTCTCACCCCTTCCCCGCCCCCTTCGCCTTAAGGAACGTCCCCTTATCGAGCTCCTCGAACGCCTGCCTAAGCTGCGCCTGCGTGTTCATCACGATCGGACCGTACCACGCCACCGGCTCTTTGAGCGGTTGACCCGAACAAAGCAGAAACCGGATCCCGTCCTCGCCGGCGTGCACCTCGACCTCGTCGCCGCGGTCAAACAGAATCAGCGAGCGGTTGTCCGCCTCGGCGGGAGGTTTTGTGTCCGCCCATCCGACCGATTCGGTTGGCACATCGAGCGGGCCCGAAGCGTTGCAGAACTTCCCGCCGCCCGAAAAAACGTACGCGAAGGAGTGGTGAGTTGTCTCCACCGGCAGCGTCTTCCGCTGGCCCGGCGGCACTGACACGTCGAGATAAGTCGGATCGGCCGCGATGCCATCCACCGGTCCGGTTGTTCCCCAGAACTTACCGCAAACCACGCGGACGTGAGTGCCGTCGTCATCCGTGATCGCCGGAATGTCGCCAGCCTTCACTTCCTGGTAACGGGGCGCCGTCATTTTCAAGTGTGCGGGAAGGTTGGCCCATAACTGGAAGCCGTGCATCCTGCCGGTCTTGTCACCCTTGGGCATCTCCTGGTGGACGATCCCGCTTCCCGCCGTCATCCATTGGATGTCGCCTGCGCCGATGGCCCCGTGGTTTCCCATGCTGTCGCCGTGCTCGACAGTCCCGGCGAGGACATAAGTGATGGTTTCGATGCCGCGATGCGGGTGCCATGGGAAACCCGCCAGGTAATCCTCCGGCACGTCATTGCGGAAGTCGTCAAGAAGGAGGAACGGGTCGAACTCGGTAGTGTTGCCGAAACCAAACGCGCGTCGCAGATGCACGCCCGCGCCTTCGATGGTCGGCTTGGCTTTGATGAGTCGTTTCACTGGACGAAGTGACATTGGGCCTCCTGTGCCGAACAGCACAAATGCCGGAGCATCGTTTCTCGCTCACGGCTTTCAGTTAGTGTACATCGAGCGCGTGGGGCAGGATGTCATCCTGCGCGCGACCCAAGGGGTACCCCGGCCAACCACCGCGCGGTCCGATTGCCAATCGGACCGCAGCTTACCAAGCTGCCCCACTGTACCCTGCGCCACGCTACCCTGTGATTTGCCGATGACCCGCCGCCACGTTCTCGCATTGCTCCCCGCCATGGCCGGCAGCTCGTGCGCTGGGCAGGAGAGTGCAGTTCCCGACAACCAACCCCGCCGCCGCGTCGCCGATGTCCTGACGCCGGCCGCGCTCGACCGCGTCCAACTGGGCGGTTACCTGGGCCGCAAGATCGATCTGTGCATTCGCAACCGCATCTTCGCGCAGAATTGGGAAAAGCTCGTCGCGCCCTTTCGACAGCGCGCGGAAAGCGCTTGCTGGCAAACCGAATTCTGGGGTAAGTGGTGCCTGTCGGCCGCGGCCGCGTGCGAGTACTCGCGCAACGGCGCCGAGCGCGCGCGCCTCGGCGATTCCGTGCAGTCACTGCTCGCCACCCAAACCCCGGATGGCTACATAGGTAATTACGCCGATGGCAGTCACTTGAAATCCTGGGATATCTGGGGCCGCAAGTACACGCTGCTCGGCTTGCTGGCCTGGTTCGACATGACCGGCGAAGCCGCGGCTCTCTCGAGCGCCCGCCGGCTGGCCGCGCACCTGATGACCGAGGTCGGCCCCGGCGAGGCCGACATCATTCGCTGCGGCCTGTTTCGCGGGATGGCATCGAGTTCCGTGCTCGAACCCATCGCGCTGCTCCATCGTCACACCGGTGACGAGCAATTGCTGCGTTTCGCCGAGTGGATCGTATCCCGATGGTCTGCGCCCGATGGTCCGCAGCTGATCGAAAAGGCATTCACCGCGGTTCCCGTGGCAGAGCGATTCCCGCGTCCGAAGAAGAATTGGTTTTCCTGGGAAAACGGCGAGAAAGCCTACGAGATGATGTCGTGTTACGCCGGCCTGCTGGAGCTGTACCGCGAAACCGGACGCGCGGCATATCGCGATGCGGCGATGCGCACGCACGCGAGCATTCTCGCTACCGAGATCAATATTACCGGCTCCGGCTCTTCCGAGGAGTGCTGGTACGGCGGCAAGGCGCGTCAAACCGAGGCGGCGAAGAATCCCATGGAAACCTGCGTGACGGTCACATGGATGCACTTGTGCGCCCACTTGCTGCGCCTGACGGGCGATCCGCGCTATGCCGACGCGATCGAGACCACCGCGTACAACGCGCTCGTGGGAGCCATGACGCCGGACGGATCGGGCTTCGCCAAGTACAGCCCGCTCGAAGGCATCCGCGAATTCGGCGAGAAGCAGTGCGGCATGGAGCTGAACTGCTGCGAGGCGAACGGGCCGCGCGGCATCATGCTAATGCCGCGGGTTGCCGTCATGAAAAGCGCCGAAGGCCCGGCCTTCAACCTCTATTCGGAAGGCGCCTGGGATTTCGAGCTTCCCTCCGGCGCCGCATTGCGGATCGAGGCCAAAACGGACTATCCCGTCTCCGGCTTGATCGATCTCGCGCTGCATCCCGCGCGGCCGGAATCGTTCCCGGTGCGCCTGCGGATACCGGCATGGAGCGCGCAGACCGCGCTCAGCGTGAACGGCTCGAAGATCGGCGGCGCTCATCCCGGCACGTACGCCACCATCGAAAGGCGCTGGAAACCGGGCGATCGCGTGCGCTTGCAATTGGATCTGCGCGGCCGGGTGATGCGCGCGACGGATGGTTCGCGCCAGTATGCGGCCGTGGCCCGCGGCCCGGTGGTTTTGGCGAGAGACATCCGGCTGGGACAAGATGTGATCGCCGATCCGGTTTCGGGCTTCGGTGACGACGGCAACTTCGTACCGCTCGAGACCGCCGCGCCGCCGCCGGGAATCGCCATGGCATTCAGCACCGGCCAGGTCCGCCTGTGCGACTTCGCCTCGGCCGGCAACACCTGGGCGCCGGATTCGCGATACCGGGTATGGATGCCGGAACGCCTCTAGAGTTCGAGCGCCGTGCGCAGTCCTTCGTCGACGAAGCGTTGCAGGCGCGGCGTCAGCGTGCCGGCCCGCTCCGTCAGAAAACTGCGGCCAAGGGTCAGGAGCTGGGAGACGTTGACGACCGAGTCGCGGGGGAGGCCCACCGAACGGGCCGGCAACAGAACATTCCCTGGGGCACCGGCGAGCTCGACGTTGCTGGTGATCACAGCTACGATTGCCGTTTGAATCCGGCTGCGATTGAACGAGTCCGCCTGAACCACCAGCACCGGCCGCCTGAACCCGGGCTCGGAGCGGCGAGGCTCGGGAAGATCCGCCCACCAGATCTCCCCCCGCTGGATTTCGCCCATCTCTACCAGGCGTCCTTGGCGAGGGATTTCAGTTGGGCGCGGTCGAATCCGGCATCGACTTTCGCCGGGTGCCGCGAGTATACGTCGTTCAGCCGCTCCGTGATCGCACTTCCCTGCCGGCCCTTGAGAAACTCCGCGATCGCTTTGGCGTACAGCTCACTTCTCGAAATCCGAAGCCGGCGGGCGGTTGCTTCCGCCATGCGGAACAGGTCGTCAGGCACCGAGACGGCGGTCTTCATACTCACAGTATAACCCGAGTTATACCCGAACCGGGTCCATCGCCGGCTGAGGTGGCTTTCACTGACGGCCCGGACCGCGCCCGCCTTCCGTCTTCTCGGCCGGTTTTTCGGCAGTGAAGACCAGCCTCACGTCACCGGTGTGGGTCTTGTCGTTGATCTTCACTTCCGCCGTGGTTTTTCCCAGGTGCTCGAAGATGTTCTGCTGCCGGATCACTCCGATGAAATAGTCCGGATACTCCGGGTTGAACGGCTTGCCCATCTTCATGGTCCAGATGCGGAAGACTTCCGCCTCGCCTTCCAGATCGAGGCCGGCTACCGTCAGCTTGCCCATCGTGAATTGCGGCCCCGCCTCCACGTGAACCACCGCGTCCACCGATTCGTGACCGTCGTCCACCACCC
>CAYRWE010000269.1:0-7127 GCA_964427655.1 uncultured Solibacteraceae bacterium
AAGAGGGAGAGCTGATGGATCTTCATGATTCCCTCCGGTCGATCACTCGTTTGGCCTTGCCTTCACTGCGCGCGATGGTGCGCGGCGCCACCAGGCGGACGCTCACGCGCAGCCCCAGGGTGCGGTCGATGGCATCCGACAGGCGCTGTTGCAGGCCTTCCAGGGTGCGCACCTCGTCGCTGAAGACCTGGGGCGTTACTTCGACCTGCACCTCGACCGCGTCCAGCCCTTTTTGCCGCGTCAGGATGATCTGGTAGTGCGGCAGCGTGCCTTCGGCCTGGAGCAGGGCGTGCTCGATCTGCGAGGGGAAGACGTTTACGCCGCGAATGATCAGCATGTCGTCGGAGCGGCGCGAGATGCGGGACATGCGGCGCAGCGTGCGGCCGCACGGGCAGGGCTCCGTCATGAGGCGCGTGATGTCGCGTGTGCGATAGCGGATCATGGGCATGGCCTGCTTGCTCAGGGTGGTGAGCACCAGCTCGCCTTCCTCGCCATCGGGCAGAACTTCGCCGGTCTCGGGGTCCACCACCTCGGGGTAGAAATGATCCTCGAAAATATGCAGCCCATCCTGGCAGCCGCACTCCACGGCGACGCCCGGGCCGATAATCTCCGAGAGGCCGTAGATGTCGTAGGCGCGGATGCCGCCTTCGCTCTCCAGGCGGCGGCGCATCGAATCGGTCCACGGCTCGGCGCCGAAGATGCCCGCACGCAGCGGCAGCGTGTGCATATCGATGCCCAGCTCGCCGGCGCGCTCGGCCAGGTGCAAAAAGTAGCTCGGCGTGCAGCAGATGGCGGTCACGCGGAAATCCCGCATGACGGTGATCTGGCGGTCGGTGTTGCCGCCCGAAATGGGGATGACGGTGGCGCCCAAGCCCTCCACACCGTAGTGCGCGCCCAGCCCGCCGGTGAACAGGCCGTAGCCGTACGCGTTCTGCACGATATCGCCGCGCGTCAGCCCGCAGGCGGCCAGCGCGCGCACCATGACCTCGGTCCAGACAGCCAGGTCCTCGCGCGTATAGGCCACCACGATGGGCTTGCCGGTGGTTCCGCTGGAGGCGTGCAGACGCACCACTTCGGCCATGGGGCTGGCGAACAGGCCGAAGGGGTAGGTATCCCGCAGGTCGCTCTTGGTGGTGAAGGGCAGGCGCGCCAGATCGGCGATATCGCGTAGGCACTCCGGGTCGAGGCTGCGTTCGTCCATGCGCTCGCGGAAGAGCGCGACGCGCTCGTAGGCTCGCGCGGCGATGGCCCGCAGGCGGGCAAGCTGCAACTCACGCATGCGCGGAAGCGGCAGGTAATCGGGGGCGCTGGCGGAATGATAGCTCATGCGATGGCTGATCGGGCAATCTTCAAGAATTCAGAGACGGCCGGGCGGCCGGCGAAAAACGATTGTAGCGCGGCGCCGGCCCCGCGGCGCGGCAACGGGTATAATCGGATGTCCTTATGAGCCCGACAGCCGCAGCCCGGCCTGCCGTGTCGCGCATTCGGTGGACCGTCTGCGCGCTGCTGTTCTTCGCCACCACCATCAGCTACGTGGACCGGCAGGTGCTCAGCATCCTGGCCAAGACCCTCGAGACGCGGATTGGCTGGAACAGCATCCAGTATGGCTACATCACGGCCGTGTTTCAGGGTTCCTACGCGCTCGGCCTGTTGTTCACGGGCCGGCTCATCGACCGGCTGGGTCCGCGCCGCGGCTACGCGCTGGCCATGGTGGTGTGGAGCGCGGCCGCCATGGCTCATGCGGCCGCCGCGTCGGCGCTTCTGTTCGGGGTGGCGCGCGGGCTGCTAGGCATCGGAGAAGCCGCCAATTTCCCCGCCTGCATCAAGATCATCGCCGAGTGGTTTCCTAAGAAGGAGCGCGCCTTCTCCACCGCCATTTTCAACTCGGGGGCGGCCGTGGGCGCGGTGATGGCTCCCGTCACGGTGCCCTGGCTGGCCATAACATTCGGGTGGCAATCGGCATTCCTGGCCACCGGCGCGCTGGGCTTCATATGGGTGATCTTCTGGCTCGCGATGTACCGCACGCCCCGGGAGCACCCGCGCGTATCGGCCGTCGAACTGGCGCACATCGAGAGCGACCCGCCGGATAAGGTGGAGTACGTCCCCTGGGCGCGCCTGTTCCCCATACGCGAGACCTGGGCTTTTTCCGCCAGCAAATTCTTCACCGACGGGGTGTGGTGGTTCTATCTCTTCTGGTTCCCCAAATACCTGCAGGAGACCTTCGGCCTCACGCTAACCCAGATCATGCTGCCGACGGTGGTGGTCTACAGTTTCTCGAGCGTCGGTAGCATCGCCACGGGATGGGTGACGGGGCGGCTGATCGAGCGCGGCTGGAGCATCAACGCGGCGCGCAAGACGCTCCTGGCGATCTGCGCGCTGGCCGTGGTTCCGGTAATCTACGCGCCCTATTCGAAGAACCTGTGGACGGCGGTAGCGCTGGTCGCTTTGGCGGCGGCGGCGCACCAGGGCTGGTCCGCCAACCTCTACACCTTCGCCTCGGACGTGTTTCCGCGCGCGGCGGTGGGATCGGTGGTGGGAATCGGCAGCACCGCGGGCGGCATCGGCGGCGTGCTCATGCAACTGACCACGGGTTATTTGGTGCAATCGACCCACAGCTATCTGGTGCTATTCCTGATTTCCGGGTCCGCCTATCTGGTAGCTCTGGCGATCCTGCAGGCGCTTTCACCCAGACTGAGCCCGGCGCGCCTCGATTGATCCTGCCGGTGTGTAACGATACAGTGATCCAAGCCGGTGCAGTTGCCGTGGCCGGTTCGCACAGTTAGAATCAGCATGCCATGTCTGTCGAAGAGAAAAAAACAATTCTCGTGGTTGACGACGAGCCGGAGATCCGGAAACTGGTGAGTGCCATGGTGACCCAGCTCGGCTACTCGGTTTTGACGGCCGATAGTGGGGAGCACGCCTTGACGCTGTACCGGAATCACAAGGCTCCCATGGAGATGCTCATCACCGACGTGGTGGCGCCGGGAATGAGCGGCCCCATGCTGGCGGATAAGCTGACGGCCATCCAGCCGGATCTGAAAGTTCTGTATATTTCCGGCTACGACAACACCCACGTGGTGCAGAAGTACGTTGTGGAAAAAGGTCACGTTTTGCTGCCTAAGCCTTTCACAATGGAAGAGTTGCGCACGCGGATGGCGGCCCTCCTGACGCCCGTTGTGCGCGCCAACGCGCAAAGCTGAAACGGCGCGGGCGGTGCTACCATCGCCTGTAGGTGACCATCCGCCCATCGAGCGATAGCTCGCTGCTCGTCACTTTCGGAGACCGTATCTCCCCCGAAGCGCACCGCCAGGTGCTGCGCCTGACGCGCCGTCTGGAAAGCGCGCGCAAGATCCGTAATCTGCATCCCGCTTTCACATCGGTGCTGGTGGAATTCGATCCGCGGCGGGCCCGCGCCGGGGAAATCGAAGAGTTGATCCGCGCGCGCCTCCAAGCGGATGGGGAAGAGGATGTCGCGGAACCGCCGGCGCGCCTCATCGAGATTCCCGTGCGCTACGGCGGAGAATTCGGTCCGGACCTCGAAGACGTAGCGCGCCACGCGGGGCTGGAGGCCGGCCGCGTAGTAGAACTGCACGCCTCGGCCGAATACGAAGTCTACTTCCTGGGATTCGCCACCTTCTTCGTGTACCTGGGCGGCCTTCCGGCGGAGATCGCGACGCCGCGACTCGCCGCGCCGCGCCGGCAGGTTCCCGCGGGCAGCGTGGGGATTGCCGGCGGGCAGACGGGCATCTATCCGCTGGCTTCTCCGGGCGGCTGGCGGATCATCGGCCGGACCGGCGCGCGCCTGTTCGATCCCCAGCGCGAGCCGCCGCCCCTGGTGCGCATGGGCGACCGTGTGCGCTTCGTGGCGGTCCCGGAGGATCGCGCGTGAACGCGATTCGCGTTCTTTCGCCCGGATTTCAGACCACCGTGCAGGACCTGGGGCGCTTCGGCTACGCGCATTTCGGCGTTTCGGCCAGCGGGGCGGCGGACGCCTTGGCGTTGCGCGCGGGTAACCTGCTGGTGGGCAATGCTGAGAACGCCACCGGGATCGAGATGACGCTGGTGGGCGGGGCCTTCGAATTCGAAGCCGATACGGTGGCGGCGCTGACGGGATCGGATCTGGGTGCCGGGCTGCCGTTGTGGACGCCGCTCGAAATTCGCGCCGGCCAGACGGTTCGGTGCGCGGCCACGCGCTCGGGAGCGCGCGGCTATCTGTGCGTGCGCGGCGGAATCGGCGTCCCCAAGATTATGGGCAGCGCCTCCGCGCATCTGCTCACAGGGGTGGGCGGGCGCGCGCTGCGGGCCGGCGACGTGCTGCCGATCGGCGAGGCCGCGATCCGCCGCCCGCGCAGGCCCGGGCCGGGAGCGCTCGCGAGGGCACCGCAATCCACGCGGCAGACGGTTGTGCGCGTCACGGCGGGTCCGCAGGAGGAATGGTTCGCGGGCGAGATCTATGCGGCCGCCTACGCGATGAGCGAGGAATCCGACCGCATGGGGCTGCGGCTGCGCGGCCCGGCCATTCCCAGCCCCGCGGGGCGCATGATCACCGAGGGCGTGCCGCTGGGCGCCATCCAGGTGCCGCCGGATGGCCAGCCGATTATTCTTTTCGTGGAGCACCAGACGACGGGCGGCTATCCCAAGCCGGCCAACGCGATTGCGGCCGATTTCTGGCGCCTGGGGCAGCTTCGGCCGAGGGACGAGGTGCGCTTCGAGCGGGTCGAAATCGAGCAGGCGCTCGAACTGCTGCGCGAGCAGGAGCGATGGCTGTATGATCTGGTGTAGCCGATGGATCTGAACTGCGATATGGGCGAACTCGAAGACGCCGGCCACGAGGCGGCGCTGATGGAGTACATCACGTCCGCCAACATCGCCTGCGGCGGACACGCCGGCGACGACGCCACCATGGAGCGCACCGCGCGGCTGGCGATCGAGCGCGGCGTGCGCATCGGCGCGCATCCGGGCTACCCGGATCGCGAGAGCTTCGGGCGCCTCGAGATGGCTATGACGGCCGGCCAGATCGAGCAGGCGGTTGCGGAGCAGATAAGCCGGTTGAACGCGGTGGTTGAGCGACTGGGTGGCGCCATCCGGCACGTGAAGGCGCACGGCGCGTTGTACAACGCGGCGGCGAAGAACCAGGATGTGGCACGCGCTATCGGGGCGGCGGTGGCCGGCTGGAACCCGCGCGTCAAACTCTTTGGCCTGGCCGGCTCACGCTGCCTGGAAGTATGGCGCGGGATGGGGCTCGCGGTGGCGGCCGAGGCTTTCGCCGACCGGCGCTACGAACCGGATGGCTCGCTGCGGTCGCGCCGTTTCGCGGATGCGCTGATCACCAACCCCGTCGAAGCCGCCGCGCAGGCGCTCGGTTTCGCGCGCGAAGGGATCGCCGCGACCCTCTGCGTGCACGGGGATACGCCGGGCGCGGTGGCGATTCTGAAGGCCTGCCGCGAGGCGCTCAGCGGCGCTCACTTTTCGAGCAGACTCTCGTAGACCTGGCGCTTCGAAAGGCCCCGGCGGCGCGCCACCTGCTTGATGGCCTCCATGCGCGGCGTCCCCTTTCCGATGAGCTCCCTCACGGCTTCCTCGATCGGGCGATCGTCGGGCGGAGGCGCGGTAGCTTTGCCGATCAGCAGGGTGATCTCTCCCTTGATCGCCTCGCGCGTTTCAAGCTCGGCGCGAATTTCGGCCGCGGTGCCGCGCAGGAATTCCTCGTGGATCTTGGTCAACTCGCGCGCCACCACCACGGGCCGCGGCCCCAGCGCCGCTTCGATCGCCTCCAGCGCCTCGATCAGTCGATGGGGGGCCTCGTAAAAGATCAGAGTGGCCGGATCGTCCGCCAGGGCTTCGAGCGCTTTGGCTCGCTGGCCCGGCTTGTGGGGCAGGAATCCGCCGAAGCGAAAGGCATCGGTGGGCAATCCCGAGGCTGCCAGCGCGGCCAGCGCCGCCGAGGGTCCGGGCAGAGGTTCGACGGTCACGCCGGTTTCGACGGCGGCGCGCACCAGGCGGTAGCCGGGGTCGGAAATCAGCGGCATCCCGGCATCCGAGACCAGCGCGATTTTGGCCCCGGCGCATAGGCGCGAGGCCAGTTCCACGGCGCGCTCAGCCTCGTTATGCTCGTGGTAGCTGATGGTGGGGGTGTGAATCTCGTAGCGATCCAGTAGCTTGCGGGTTTGGCGGGTATCCTCGCAGGCGATCAGATCCACCTCGCGCAACACGCGCACGGCGCGGTAAGTGATGTCTTCAAGATTTCCGATGGGCGTAGCTACGATGTAGAGCAATCCGGGCATATCGGCATCTCACCCCGTGGCCACCATTTTCAGCGCCTTCAGGCGGTCGCGCAACTGGGCGGCTTTTTCGAACTCGAAGCGGCGCGCCGCCTCGCGCATCTTCTCTTCCAGCTCGTCGATGAAGCGAACGCGCTGCTCGGGAGTCAGGTCCTCGACCTCCTCATCGGCTTCGAGTGACACGGTCACGTAATCGGCTTCGGCTACGGCCACCAGGCTCATGTCGATGGGCTTGACGATGGATTGCGGCACGATGTTGTGCAGCTCGTTGTAAGCCACCTGCGTGGCGCGCCGGCGCGAGGTTTCGTCCAGGGCGCGGCGCATGCTGTCGGTCATCACGTCGGCATAGAGGATGGCGTGCCCCTCGACATGGCGGGCGGCGCGGCCGATGGTCTGGATCAGGGCACCGGACGAGCGCAGGAAGCCTTCTTTATCGGCATCCAGGATGGCCACCAGCGAAACCTCCGGCAGATCCAGGCCTTCGCGCAGCAGGTTGATGCCGATCAGCACGTCGAATTCGCCGCGGCGCAGGTCGCGCAGGATCTTGATGCGGTCGAGCGTGCTGACCTCCGAATGTAGATATCGGCAGCGCACGCCGACCTCGGAGTAATACTCGGCCAGGTCCTCCGACATGCGCTTGGTCAGGGTGGTCACGAGCACGCGCTGGCCGGCTTCCACGCGCGCGCGGATCTGGCCCAGCAGGTCGTCCACCTGCCCTTTCACCGGGCGAATCTCGACGCTGGGGTCCACCAGGCCGGTGGGCCGGATGATCTGCTCCACCACCACGCCGGCGGATTTGGTCAGCTCGTAGGGCCCCGGGGTGGCCGAAACGTAGACCACCTGGTT
>CAYRWE010000270.1:0-7094 GCA_964427655.1 uncultured Solibacteraceae bacterium
TCGCCGCCGGCCACGCGCTGCGGAATTACCGCGGCAAGTGCGAGAACGTGCACGGCCACAACTACCGCTGCCAGGTGACCCTGGAAGGCACCGCGCTCGATTCCATCGGCCTGCTGGTGGATTTCGTGGAACTGAAAAGGGTGGTGCACACGGTGCTCGACCGCATGGACCACCAGTGGCTCAACGATCTCCCTCCGTTCGATCGCCTCAACCCCTCCGCCGAAAACATGGCCAAGTTCATCTACGACCAGGTAAGCGAAGGTCTGACGCCGCGTGAGAACGTCCGCGTAGCCGGCGTGCGCCTGTGGGAAACCGACACCGCCAGTGCCACCTATCGCCCGTAGGATACCCATGAAGCTCTTGGTCTCCGTGATCTTCTTCGCCGCCGTCGCATCCGCACAGGAGACGGCCGCGAATCCGCTCGTCACCGTTTCGAAGAATATCTACGCCGTCGCCAAAGCCGACATCCTCGGCTCGGTCGACAAGATCCCCGAGACTCTCTGGTCTTTCCAGCCGACTAAAGAAGTTCGCACCGTGGCGCAATTGTTCGCTCACATCGCCGATGGCCAATACGAATTCTGCGGTGTGGCCTCTGAGGGCAAGAGCGTGGCGAAGGACATCGAGAGAACCCGCAAGACCAAAGCCGAGATCGTGCCCGCGCTCAAAGAGGCTTTCGCCTATTGCGACGCCGCGTACGCCAGGATGACGGACGCGAGCGCCGCCGAGATCGTGCCCTTTTCCAATATGAAGATCACCAAGCTCGGCGCCATGGACTACAACACGGCTCACACCATGGAGCACTACGGCAACCTGGTCACGTACATGCGGATCAATGGCATCGTGCCGCCCTCGAGCGAGCCGCGCGAGCCGGCGGGATCCAAGAAGAAGTAGAAGCCAGGTGATCGCAGAGAGATTATCGCTCGGGCTGCGTCGCTGGTGAGCTTCGCATCGCGCGCCGAATGCTACTCTTTAAACTTGTCCCGGCCTCCCCTCTTCAAGGCCTACCTGGCGCTGGCCGCCGTGTGCGCTTTCTGGGGCACCACATATCTGGCGGTCCGCATGGCGCTCGAATCCTTCCCGCCGCTGGTCCAGGTGTCGCTGCGCTACGTTCTGGCGGGCGGCATCATGCTGGGCTTGGCCATCGCGCGGGGCGCCTATCTTCCACGCGGGCGCGAGCTGCGGGACGCCTGCCTGGCCGGCTTTCTGACGCTGGGAGTCGGCAACGGAGGGTTGAGCTTCTCCGAGGTGCTGATCCCCAGCGGGATCGCCGGCCTGATCGTCACCATCCAGCCGTTCTGGATGGTGGGATGCGAAGCCCTGCTGCCCGGCGGGGAGCGCCTCCACGCGCCCACCATCGGCGGGATGGCCATCGGCCTGGCCGGCGCCGCGCTGCTGTTCACGCCCGGAGCCGCGGGCACGTACTTCAACCGCAACCTGATCGATGGCTTCCTGATCCTGCAGGTCGGCCTGGCCGCGTGGTCGTTCGGCTCCATCTACCAGCGCCGCAGGATCGGCCGGGCGCACCCCATCGTCGCGTCGGCGGTGCAGCAACTGGCGGCCGGGCTGATCCTGGCGCCCTTCGCCCTGCTGGTTCCCCAGCCGCCCATTCACCTGACCGTCCGCGGCGTGGGCGCTTTGCTGTACCTGGTGGTCGTCGGCTCGATCCTGGGATATAGCGCGTACGTTTACGCCATGGACCGCCTGCCAGTGGCCCTCGTTTCGGTCTACACCTACTTGAATGCGATTGTGGCGGTGGCGCTCGGCTGGCTGGTCTATCGCGAGCCGTTCGGCTGGCGGGAGACTCTGGCGATGGCGGTGATCTTCGCTGGAGTGGCCATCGTCAAGCGCTTTTCGCCACAGCCCGCCAGATAACGCGGATCACTCGCGTGCGCGCGTGCGCGGCGGCATCTCGCCGCCGATCAGCTTGGCGCCCAGCGCCCCACCGGCCATACTCAGGCAGGTGATGAAGACGAACAACTGCATCAGGAGCAGAAAAACATCCGGCCCGTTCTGCAGCATCTTCAGGGCCTCCACCATGCGCGGATCGGCGGTGTTGCGGAGCTGCGCCTGAAATATCTCGGCGCCTCCCGACACGTTGAAGAGCACCAGGAACCCGCCGAAAAACACGGCCACGATGGCATAAACCAGCAGGCCCGTGATCCAGCCGATGCGCACGCCCGACCGCACGTTAAGCAGCACGCCCGTGCGGCGCCGGTAGAGATACACCGCGAAATAGCCGGCCCCCAGCCAGAGAATCGCGTTCAGGAACGGAATCCAGCTCAGCAGGGCCGCCAGAATCGCTACCATCAAGGCCGTACGCACCGCCACGGGGTTGCGAAACCCGAGCGGCACAATCGGCGGCGCCGGCGGCGGCGCCGGCACAAACTCCGCAACCGGCGTCTCAACCGCGACCGGCACGATCTCCCGCTGCGGCTTTCCGCATTTGTGGCAGAACAGAGCGTCGGGCGGCAATTGCGCCCCGCAGGTACAAAGATCCGGCATGTGGCACCTTCAGTGTGACGCACACGGAGCACCCGAAGCAAGCCATCCCCGTGCGATGTACGTTCAGTAACGGCCGAACTCGTAGGCCGCTTCCAGCATCGCGACCACGTTTTCCGGCGGCACATCGGACATGACGTTGTGGATCTGGTTCCACACGTAGCCGCCGCCGGGCATGAAGATCCCCAGGCGCCGGCGCACGTCCTCGCGCACCTGTTCGGGTGTCCCGGAGGCCAGCAGCCCCTGAGTATCGCACCCACCGCCCCAAAAAGTGAGGTCGCGGCCGAATTCGCGCTTCAGCCGCTCCGCCTCCATATTCCGCGCGCCGGTCTGCACCGGGTTGAGGATCTCCACGCCCGCTTCGATCAGATCCGGAATCAACGGGTACACTCCGCCGCAACAGTGCATGAAGATGTGTGCGCCGCTCAGGTCGCGCGCGTAGTTATAAATCCGCTTGTGACGCGGCAGAAACATCTCGCGATAAGTGGCGCGTGACATCTGCGGCCCGGACTGCATGCCGAGATCGTCGCCCACCACCAGAATATCGACCGATCCGCGCACTTTCGGCAGAATCCGCGAGAGCGTTTCGAGGTGCAGTTCCGTAAGTCGGTCGAGGAACCGGGCCAGCTTGCGTTTCTCCGAACCCAGATACAGGTAGACGTTTTCCATGCCGAACAGAAACTGGCACCCTTCGAAAAGGTTGCAGCCTACCGCCAGCGAGACGGCGTACTCCGTCTCGTTGTGCAGACGGCGGGCGGCGCACGCGATCTCCTCCAGACGTTCATCCGTGGGGGGCGGACCCCAGGGCGGAGAAGCGATGGCGTTCCACGTGACCTGGCGCATTTTTTCGGGCAGCGGCTCGTAGTTATCCAGACCATCGGGGCCGGAAAGCGGCCAATAGCACTGGTCGATGAAGAGCGCGCCCTGCGGCATCTTTCCGATGACGGTTCCTCCCGCGTCGCGCACCAGCAGATCGCCGCCCGAGCGCTCCGGGCAAAACCAGGCGGGCGCCATGGCCGCGGAACCATCGGGGAGTTCCCACGGCTTCCAATCCCGCGGTCCGGTGACGGCGCGGCCCAGATCCACCACATCCACGTGGAAGCGATCCAGATACCAGGGGTCCGGCTGCGCCAACTGCTGGATCAGATCGTACACCAGGGTGGGCGGCTCGCCTATGCCGAGGTGCGCCTTCAGGCGATTGTAAGCGATCGCCATAATGCCGGTGGAACGCATGGAGCCATGGTCCAGCGGAACGCGATCCGGCTCCTTATGAGCGATCGCGGCCAATACCCGTTCGCGAGAGGTCATGCCACTCACCAGATACAACAACGCGCGCGTAAATGCAAGCCGGAGACTGGCCGGAAGCGGGTTCCTCCGGCCGCCTCTCTGCGCCGATTCGGACCGGTGGTCCGCTTTTACCCGCCGCGCTTCGCCCCGGCGCGAGTCTCGTGCAACATGGAGAAGTACGCCATGGGAGGCAGCCACGTGCAAGAGTCGCGACGGACAAAGACAATCGCCAACAGCGAACGATATCAGGCCGGAGTAATTCCCTACGCCAAGATGGGTTACTGGGAGCCGGACTACATACCGAAAGATACCGACATACTCGCGCTCTTCCGGATTACGCCGCAAGACGGCGTGGATCCCATCGAGGCGGCCGCGGCGGTTGCCGGCGAGTCTTCTACCGCTACCTGGACTGTGGTCTGGACGGACCGCCTGACCGCCTGCGATGTCTACCGCGCCAAGGCCTACCGCATCGATCCGGTGCCCAACGCTCCGGGACAGTGGTTCGCTTACATAGCTTACGATCTGGATCTGTTCGAGGAGGGGTCGATCCCCAATCTGACGGCCTCCATCATCGGCAACGTATTCGGCTTCAAAGCGGTGCGCGCGCTGCGCCTGGAAGACATGCGCATCCCGGTGGCGTATCTGAAGACCTTTCAGGGTCCCGCGACGGGAATTGTGGTGGAGCGCGAACGCCTGGACAAATTCGGCCGGCCGCTGCTCGGCGCCACCGTCAAGCCCAAGCTGGGGCTCTCGGGACGCAACTACAGCCGCGTGGTTTACGAAGCGCTGCGCGGCGGTCTGGATTTCACCAAGGACGACGAGAACATCAACTCCCAGCCCTTCATGCGCTGGCGCGAGCGCTTCCTCTGCTGCATGGAAGCCGTGAACCGGGCGTCCGCCGCCACCGGCGAAGTGAAGGGTCACTATCTCAACGTGACGGCCGGCACGATGGAGGAGATGTACGAGCGCGCCGAGTGCGCCAAAGAGCTGGGATCGGCGATTGTCATGATCGATCTGGTGGTGGGTTACACCGCCATTCAATCGATGGCTAAGTGGGCCCGTAAGAACGATATGATTCTGCACCTGCACCGCGCGGGTAACTCCACGTACGCGCGCCAGAAGAATCACGGCATCAATTTTCGCGTCATCTGTAAGTGGATGCGCATGGCGGGAGTGGATCACCTGCACGCCGGAACCGTGGTCGGCAAACTGGAAGGCGATCCCTTCACGGTCAAAGGGTTCTACGACACGCTGCGCGAGCCGCACACGCCCACGCGGCTCGAGAACGGCCTCTTCTTCGACCAGGAGTGGGCCTCGCTGCGCATGGTCATGCCGGTGGCGTCGGGCGGCATACACGCCGGCCAGATGCACCAGTTGATCCACTATCTGGGCGAAGACGTCGTGCTGCAATTCGGCGGAGGAACCATCGGCCATCCGCAGGGAATCGCCGCCGGCGCGACCGCCAACCGCGTGGCTGTGGAAGCGATCATTCAGGCGCGCAACGAAGGCCGCGATTACCTGGCCGAGGGTCCCGAAATTCTGGAGCGCGCGGCGCAATGGTGCTCGCCGCTGCGAGCGGCGCTCGAAACCTGGAAAGACGTGACCTTCAACTACCAATCCACCGACACGGTGGACTATGTCGCCATGGCGACCCCGACTTACTAGCGGGCAACCGCTCCCTTACGGTCGCGGCTCGGAATGTTTTACCGAGCCGCGACCGTAAGGGAGCGGTCGCCCGAAGCAATTACAAACCTTACTAACGGAGCCGCATATGAAGCTGACACAAGGTACGTTTTCCTTCCTTCCCGATCTCACCGATGCAGAGATCGAAAAGCAGATCGAGTATTGCCTGAGCAAGGGCTGGTCGGTCGGCATCGAATACACCGACGATCCGCATCCGCGTAACTCGCTCTGGGAGATGTGGAATCTCCCTATGTTCGATATCTCCGACCCTCAGGCGATCCTGCACGAAGTGAACGCCTGCCGCAAGGCCTTCCCTTCGCAGTACATCAAGGTCAACGCCAACGATTCCACGCGCGGCCGCGAGACGGTGGTGCTCTCGTTCATCGTCAACCGGCCCGCCCACGAACCCGGTTTCCGTGTGGACCGCCAGGAGGCCGCCGGCCGCATGGTGCGCTACACTCTGCACCCCTACGCCGCGGACCGCCCCTCCGGCGAGCGCTATAACGGCGCCAAGTAGGCCGGCCGCGAATTGGAGAATTCCATGAGTTCCACGCAATCCTTGCCGGGCACAACGCCCACCGCGGCGGAGATAGACGTCGACGCGGCCGCGCGCGAAGCGCTGATGGGCGAGACTCTGCGGTCGCTCGATGCCGAGCTGATCGGGCTTGCACCCGTGAAGCTGCGCATCCGCCAGACCGCCGCGCTGCTGCTCGTCGATCGCCTGCGCGCCCAGGCCGGATTCTCGGCCGACCCGCCTTCGCTGCACATGTGTTTCACGGGCAATCCGGGCACCGGCAAGACCACCGTGGCGCTACGCATGGCCAAAATCCTCCACAGCCTGGGGTACGTGCGCCGCGGCCACATGGTGGTGGCCACGCGCGACGACCTGGTGGGCCAGTATGTCGGCCACACCGCGCCCAAGACCAAGGAGGTGCTGCAGAAGGCCATCGGCGGAGTCCTGTTCATCGACGAGGCCTACTACCTCTACCGGGCCGATAACGAGCGCGATTACGGACAGGAGGCCATCGAGATCCTGTTGCAGTTCATGGAAAGCCGACGCGACGACCTGGTGGTGATCCTTGCAGGATACAAGGACAAGATGGACAAATTCTTCCAGTCGAATCCGGGGCTGCATTCGCGCATCGCGCACCACATCGATTTTCCCGACTACACGCTCGAAGAGCTCATCGAGATCGCCGAGTTGATGCTGCGGCAGCAAATGTATACGTTTGACGACAGCTCGCGCCAGGCCTTCCGCGAATACCTCGAGCTGCGCGTGCGGCAGGAGCACTTCTCCAATGCGCGCAGCGTGCGCAACGCCATCGATCGCTTCCGGCTGCGCCAGGCGGTGCGCATCGTCGGGCAGGGCGGGCGTATTTCCAGAGAGGATCTCGCGCGTATCGATGCCGCCGATATCCGCCAGAGCAGGGTTTTCCAGGGCGGCCCCAAAGGGGCGGCTGCGTGAAGAACGGCCGATCCCCGCTCCGGGGAGGCGAAGGAGTTGGTATGACGGGACGAAGACCGGTCATGCTGGGAATCATCGGCGACAGCGCCGCCGGCAAATCGACCCTGACTCAGGGCCTCACAAACCTGCTGCGCGCTGGGCACGTGACCCACGTTTGCAC
>CAYRWE010000271.1:0-7057 GCA_964427655.1 uncultured Solibacteraceae bacterium
GCGCGACCCTCAGCTTAGAAGGCTGATGCTCTATCCACCTGAGCTACGGGCCCGTCAAACAAAAGTATAGCCAATCGCGTCCCATCGCCATAGCCGTAAGGTTCGCGCCGCTTTTGGCCGATAAGACAGTCGTGTTCGAATGGAATACTGACTACTGCATTCAAATTTCCGGCGTGGATGGCCAGCACCAGAATCTCTTCCGTATAGCCCACGAACTTCACGTGGCCATGCTGGCGGGGAAAGCCAAGAGCGTCCTGGAGGAGGTTCTCGGCCGCTTGCTCCGCTACACCCAGGTGCACTTCGGATACGAAGAACGGCTCATGCGCGAATGCCACTATCCTCAATATCCGGAGCATAAGGCCGAGCATGAGGCGCTCACCAGCAAGGTGCTGCGATTCCGCGAGGAATTCGCCGCCGGACGCGCTACCCTCACGGTCGCTCTGTTGCAGTTTCTGAAGGAATGGCTCGAGACCCACATCGCCGGATCGGACCGCCTGTACGCTCCCCATGTCAAGGCCAAAGGAGCCAGCGAACGGGCCGAAAAGGGGCTTTCACTAGTGTAGGGGGAAGCGGTCCCGGATGAACGGGCAACGGATTTTGAGAGCTTGAACGAGGATTTCTCAGGACCGCAAGATTAGTGTACCCGAAACCGGCGTCCCCCGCATAGGTCTATCCGTCCTGTTTAGTTCCAGTATTTTAGTACTAGTTCGGGTTTCGCGCGGTCGCGCCTAGCCGTTCAGGCCGACGATCGGCTCGTCGCCCCGCTGCGCCGCCGCGGCTGCCAGCCGGGCGCGCAGCGGCGGTCCGCTTAGAAGGCGGCCCACGATGCCCTCGCGAACCGCCACCCGGCAGAGTTCCGTGCCGCACTTGCGGATGATGGCGGCGCGCAGTTGCTGCGCGGTGACGGCCCGGCGTCGCGCGGGCACCCGGAAGCTTAGCAGGCCGGCGCCTCCCAGCGTCACGCTGAGTTCAACCTCGCCGGCGCGAGTGTCGAGATTGCCCAGGGACCCGGCGATCTCCAAACGCATCCGCTTGGGAGTGCCGCCGATGCCGCTGGCAGGAATCTCCAGCGCGCCCTTCGTAAAGCGATCTTCGCTCCAATCCGGCAAGCCCCAGATTTCCTGGAGGAACACTGTCCAGCCCACGCGGTCGTGAAGCTCCGCGAAAGCGCAATCCTCGAGCGTCAGGCCCGAGGCCAGGCGCAGACCGTCCCGCAGGCAGGCGAAGCCGTTTCCCTGTTCCTGGAAATCCAGATCCGGATAGATGGTGCGGGCGAAGAAGCGGCCCAGCAGGGGCCAGGCGAATTGCGCCGCTATGGCGTCGGCCACCACCTCGCGCGCGACCAGCCCGTCGCACACCGGCCGGGCGATTTCGCCCAGCGCGCAGCCCTCGACCGTGACAATGGCCCGCAGGATCTCGATCCCCTGCGCGACCGCCACGCCCTCGATAGTGCGGGTCGCCTCCAGCCGGATCGCCTGTACGAAGCCGGCCGTCAGCCCGCTCCATGGGACGACCTCCGCCGGAATCGAGCGCTCCACTTCCGTGGCGATGGCCCGCGTCATTCCGCACGCACCCCTCTGGCTTTCGAGATCCGTTAGAAACGCGAGCAGCGCCCGCGCGGCCGACGTCCATGCCTGGGCGGAACGCGAGGCGCGCCCCCGCATGCCTTCCTCCAGGCCCTCGCTGAGATCCAGCGCCAGCACCATCCAGCAGGCCGGTGGAAGAGGGTCGTCCGCGAGCTGCAAACAGGCCGGCCCGATGGCATCGCCGGTGGCCGCGGCGTAGCCGGCGGCGCGGAAGACCTCGTGTCGCAGGGACGGCGGCGTATGCGGTGTCGCCCTTGCCAGCGAAATTCGGTTAGCGGACATCGGCCGGCCTCCTCGACCCCGAATCCTGAAGTCCGGGTCGCCAGAGGACGCATGCGGTATCCCTCGCGCCGCAATCCGTTCCCTTCGCGTGCCGCCGCGGATTGAGCGGACCACCCGGTCTTTTCCGTGTCACCCGAGTTAGCCATAAGGCACACCGCTTGCCAAACCCCCCGGTGGGCGCGCCCCTAAAACGCCCATCGACGGGCGTTCGGCGGCTGGCCCTTTAGCGGCCCGTGGCGAAAGTGAAACAGCGCCGCACTTAAGCCCTATAATTCGGAACCCGCCGCGCCGGCGCTAGCCGGGATCCCTCGGGCGGCCGCCACGCGCATCCAGTTTTTCCTTGAGGGGCAGCAGCACGCGCAGCGCGAATAGGTTCAACCCGGCCAGGGTGGCGGCCAGCGCATAACGGCCCTGCGCCACCGCCGCGCCCACCGCGCCGGTATTCCAGATACTCGCCGCCGTGGCGGTGCCCTGCACGCCCTGCCGGGCTCGCAGTATGGCGCCGCCGCCCAGAAAACCTATCCCCGCCACCAATCCCTGGATGATGCGGGACTGCGCGTCTAGGCTGTGCTGGCCGGCCGGCGTGCCCAGCAGGACATAGCCGCAACTGGCCACCGCCACCAGCGGAAAGGTGCGCAAGCCGATGGTGTGCGCCTCGCGCTCGCGATACCAGCCCACCGGCAGCGCGAGCAGGTAGGCCACCAGGAGCTTGAGAAGATCGGTGCCCGTCTCCCCGGGGAAGTACGGTACTCCCCCCGGCCAGTAGTGTTGCATATGTGCTTTATACCACGGCCGAACGAATTTACTTTCGCCAATAAAACATTTGCTGTAGATTATGTTATATGGAGAGCAGCGGCGATTCCTCCATTTGGAGAAGCCTGGCGGTCGCTTTTGGAGACGGTCTGGCTTTCGGCGTGGGCATGAAGCTCTCGCAAAACGCGGCCCGTAAGTCCCAGCGCGCGGCCACCTCCGCCCTCGACCCTCTGGCCACCCGCATGGAGCAGGTCGAACAGCGCCTCGAACGCATGGAGCGCGCTCCCGCCCTTCTCGCCGCCGCGTCCACCGCAGCCGGTTCCGCGGCGCGCCCGGGAAGCGGCGCCGGCGCGTTCGATCAGAAGGTGCTCGAGGCCGTCGTCAACGCCCTCGAAGCGCGTCTCAAAGAGCATTCCGGCCAGGTGGAGCGCCGCCTCACCGATCTCGAAGCCAAGATCGCCATCGAGCTGCAATCGCTGCACCAGCAGGATCAATCCATCGCTTCCGGCGCCGAGACCCACCTGGATGAGGTCCGCCGGCAGTTCGGCGAGCGAGCCTCCGCGGCTCAGGAACGGCTGGAACGGGACCTCGCCGCGTTGCGCGCAGAAGTGGTCGCGGTCAACCGCGAGTTCGCCGAGGCGGTGTCGCACATCGTGGACCAGCGCGTGGCCGGCAGCGTGAAAGAGCGGGCGGATGCCCTGGAGCAAACGCTCGACCGGAAACTGGCCGCCGCCGCGCAGACCGTCGAAGAGCGCCTCGCCGGCGCCGTCCGGGAACAGGCCGGCGGCCTCGAGCGCCAGATAACGTCGGCCGCCGAAATGCGGCTGGGCGCCATGGAGCATCACGTGTCCGCGGCCGTTCAGTCCCAGCTCGGCGCCGTCGAACAACAGGTGAGCGCGGCCGTCGCCGCTCATTTCGAGCTGCTCGACCGCCAGGTGGCCGCCACGGTCGAAGCCCGCGCCGCCGCCATCGAAGACGCGGTCGCCAACGCTCTGCGCAGCGAGTTCCATTCTCTGGAGAAGGAGCTGCGCGAGGCGATGGATCGCAAGGACCGCGAAATCGCCGAACTGCGTGAGCGCCTGGCCGACAGCGATCGCGCGGCCATGGATTTCGTGGCCGCGGTGGGCGATCTGTGCCGCCGGTCCGTGGATCGAATCGCAAAGCCGGGCGCGCCGCCCGCGAACGCCGCCCGCCAATCGGTTGTGCCGTCGCCGGCCGAGCCTGCACCCGAGGCCGCTTGCGCTCCCCCGCCTGCACCCGAAGCAGCGCTCGACGCAATTCCCGAACCCGCGCCGGCGTCCGAAGCAGCGCTCGAACCAGTGCCCGAATCCGCGCCGCCGCCTACTCCCCCGGCTGTACAGATTGCGCCCGAAGATCTCGCCATTCCGATGGTGGCCGCCGCCGCCGCGCCCCAGGCGCCCATACGCGATTTCGATGCGCTGCCCGGTTTCACGCAGCCCAAAGCCGCGCACTCCTGGCGGCTTCCCGTGGTTTCCTCGTTCCTCGCGCTGGCGGGTGTATTGCTGCTACGCTACTTGTAGTTTGCGATTTCATTCCCCCATTCCCTGGACCACTCTCCCGCTGTTTCTGGCTGGGGCATACGTGTGCCCTGGGCAGACCACGATCCCCGACCGGCCTCCCGACACCATAATCGTTACCGGCACATACGAGCCGATTCCGCTCGAGGATTCGGACCGCTCCGTGACCGTGGCGCCGCTCGATCCAGCTAGCCGCATCCTGTTCAACGACCCCACCGGCCTCCTGCGCCTCGATTCGTCGGTGGATCTCGAAGCGCGTGGGCCCAACAACACTCAAACCGACATCTCCATACGCGGTGGCACCTTCGGCCAGACGCTCGTGCTGTGGAACGGCCTCCGCTTGAACGATGTGCAAACCGGGCACTTCAACCTCGATACGCCGGTGCCCCTGGAATCGATCGAGCGCGTCGAGGTTCTCAAGGGGGCCGGCTCCACGCTGTACGGCTCGGACGCCGTCGGTGGGGTGGTCAATTTCGTTTCGCAGCCGCCCGAAATCGATGAGGTGCGCCTGCGGCTCGCGGTGGGCAACTTCGGGGTAAACGAGCAGCATCTCGAGATCTCGCTGGTGCGTTTCGGCTGGAGCGAAGAAATCGCCGCGGACCGCGATTTCTCTTCGGGATTCCGCCCCGATCGCGATTACCGCAATCTCTCGATCGCTTCGGTGACCCACCATGTCGGCCGGCTCGGCGCGACGGATATCATGCTGGCCATCAGCGACCGCCCTTATGGCGCGGACCAATTCTACGGCGATTACCCCTCCTGGGAACGCACCAAATCCTGGTTCGCGGGGGTTCATCAATCGCTCGGCGAATCCACCGAGGTGGATTTCAGCTACCGCCGGCACACCGACCTGTTCGTGTTATATCGTGACGACCCGGCGTTGTTCACCAACCGCAGCGTGCTCGATACCTGGGAGTTCGCGCTGCGCCGCCGGCATCGTCTCTCCCGCAACACGACCCTCCATTACGGTACGGACGGCTCTTACGATTCCATCGATAGCTCGAATCTGGGAATTCACGCGCGCGGCCGCGTGGCGGGTTATGGATCGGTCGATTTTCGCGCCCTGCGGCGTTTGTCGCTCAACCTGGGGGCGCGCGAAGAGGTCTACCGCGGCCTGCTCCACCAGTTCAGCCCGTCCATCACCGGCGGCTTTTGGCTATCGCCCAAGCTGCGGCTCCGGGGCGGCAGCAGCCACGCCTTCCGGCTGCCGTCCTTCACGGATCTTTATTACTCGGACCCCGCCAATGTGGGATCTCCCAATCTCAAGCCCGAACAGGCCTGGAGCCACGAAGCGGCCGTGGAATGGCGCCCGACCTCCGACATCATGGCCGAGACGGCCGTCTTTCAGCGGCGCGAGAGCAACGACATCGACTATTTCCGCGCGTCGCCGGACGACATCTGGCGCGCGGCCAACCTGCAAAGCCTGCGCGCCACCGGCGTCGAGACCAGCGTGCATGCACGGCTGCGGAAAGCCGGTGAACTGACCGTCAGCTACACGGCCCTGCGTCTGAGGACCGATTCGCCGGCGGGATTGCTCTCGAAGTACACCTCGAATTACCCGATGCACGATGGCGTGGTGAGTTACCAGGCCTTGCTCGGACGGCTGGCCATGCTGCGCACGCGTTTCGGGGCCATCCAGCGCTCGGGCGAAGATCCATATGTGCTCTGGGATGTCGGCGTGGCGCGGCCCCAGGGGCGCATCCGGCCGTATGTCCAGTTTGCCAATCTGACCAATACTTCCTACCAGGAGATCCCCGGCGTCGTCATGCCGGGACGCTCCGTCATCGGTGGTGTCGAGCTGCAAACCCGGCTTAAGTGACCGGCGCGGTGCGCGCGTGCGTGGCGATGTAGCGCGTCACGTAGGCCTCGAACTCCGCCTCCAGCGCCGTCCGCGTGCTGTCCGATCGCCCCACCTTCCGCCCTTCGATCGCACCCACCGGTAAAAGGTTCCGCGTGGTGGAGGTGATGAACACCTCGTCCGCAGCCGCGAGATCGGCGCGGGTCAGGACTTTTTCGGAGACCGTAATTCCCGGAACGCGGATTTCGCCCAGCACGATTTCGCGCGTGATACCCGGCAGGCATCCCGAGCCGAGTGGCGGCGTCCACACCTGGCCGCCGGTGGCCGCGAAGATGTTCGCCGAGGTGCACTCGGCTACTTCGCCGTGCTCGTTCAGAAGGACGGCCTCGTCGTAGCCCTGCTGTTGAGCCGTTTCCTGCCATGTGAGATTCGAGGCCCAGGAGAGGCTCTTGGTTCCGGCGAAGGCGCAGGCGGCGTGGCGCGCGTTTTCCACGCAGCCGAGCCGCACGCCGTGGCCCCACTCCTTGGTGTCGGCCGTCAGCGCGATCAGGTCGCTTTCGTGGCCGTTGGAAGGCCCCGCCCACATCCCGCCGCCGTTGCGCACAATGGCCACGCGCAGGGTCGAGTCGAATGCCTGGTTGGCCTCCACCAGCTCCATCAGCCGGGCGCGCACTGGCCCGGGATCTTGCGGAAGCGGTACGTGCAGAGCCGCGGCGTCGCGCACGATCCGCGCCCAGTGCCTCTCAAACGCAAACGGGACGCCGCTGGCCACGCGCAACGTGCTGAAGACGCCCCAGCCGGAGAGCAGGCCTACCTGCCCGCAGGAAAGCAGCGCGTCGGAGGCGTTATAAATGCGGTCGTTGTGAAGAATGAAACGGTGTAGCACAGTGCCATTCTATCGTGGCTCACCGTTTCGCGGCCGGATCAGCGCCAGTTCGGGAAGGGGTTGGAGCGCGCCTCGCGGCACGCCTCCACCAGCGGGCGCACGCGTTTGCGGCGCTCGAAGAGCCGTTCGAGCAGCCGTTCAAGCTCTTCTTCATCGCCCTCCAGCCACTCGGCGGGGATGCGTTTCCAGGCCTGGTCGATGGCCTCTTCGGGGA
>CAYRWE010000272.1:0-6996 GCA_964427655.1 uncultured Solibacteraceae bacterium
CGCGCCCGCACCGTGCTGGATAATGGTTAATCTGTTCGCCGCAGACCACTAGCGACATAGAGCGGGAATTCCTTTGACACCCCGTCTGTACCGGTATATGATCATTCCCCGAAGGGACTCCACATGTACCGTTTCTGTTTGTCAGGATGCGCACTCGGGTTGCTTTGCCTGCTGACTGCCTGTTCCCAAACGCCTTCGGCACCGCCGGATACGCGGGCGGCCGACGAGAAAGCCATTCGCGACGGGGAAGCTGCCTGGCTGGCCGATTGGGCGTCCAAAGACCCCGCCAAGCTCGCCAGCCATTACGCCGACGATGCCGTTCTGCTGGTGCCTGACATGCCTCTGGTCAAGGGCAGGTCCGCCATCGAGGACGCGCTCAAGACTATGACGGCGGATAAGAACCTGGCGATGCACTTCGCCCCTTCCGACGTCCAGGTCGCCAAAGCGGGCGACATGGCTTACACCCAGGGAACTTATACCCTGACCGTCACCGATTCCAAAACCAAACGAGCCGTGACGGAAAAAGGCAAGTACCTGACGGTGTATAAGAAGCAGCCCATCGGCTGGTGGCGCGCGGTCGAAGACATGAATAATGCCGACGCCCCCGCGGCACCCGTCAAGCCGGCGGCCGTCAAGCCGGCTGCCACCCATCGCAAGGGGCGGCGCGGCCGCTAGCCGTACAATGGCGGCTCGCCCGGCGGCCGCGTCTTCCAACGCCGGTGGATCCACAGCCACTGGTCCGGATACTCGCGAATGACGGCTTCGAGCGCCGCTTGCAAGGCCGCCGTGTCGCGCACGGCATCTCCGCTCATCGCGACCGGAGGATAGAAGCGCAGCACGTAGCGGCGCTCTTCCGCCGACCAGAGGGCGAAACCCGGAATCACCGCCGCCCCCGTGCGCGCGGCCAGCTTGGCGAATCCCGTGCCCGCGCTAGCGGGAATCCCGAAGAAATCGACGAATGCGCCCTCTTCCACGGCTACATTCTGGTCGATCAGTATGCCGACCGCCTGGTTGGCCGCCAGGGCCTTGAGGATGCCGCGGGCGTAATCTTTCTTGCCCAGCATGCGGTTGCCCGAGAGGGTCCGCCGCCGCTCCACCAGACGGTCGATGAGCGGATTATCGAGCGGCCGCACCACCACGCTCATGGGCGCGGTGAGCAAGGCGTGAGAATACGCGCTCAGCTCCCAGTTGCCCATGTGGGCGGTGGCGAAGAGCACTCCGCGGCCGCGCCCGAGCGCCTCTTCGAAATGCTCGAAGCCCTCGTAGCGGATCCATCGGCTCACGGTATCGCGGCGTATGGAAGGAAAGCGGGCGAAAGCCACCAGCAGGCGTGCGATGGAGTGGAATACGCCATCCACGATCTCCCCGCGGCGCCCTGCGGAGATCTCCGGCATGGCCATCTCCAGATTGCGCAGAGCCGTGGCGCGCAGCCGCGGAACGGCGCGATCCAGCAGTCCGGCATAGCCCGCGGCCAGCAGATTAGCCAGCCCCACGGGCGTCCATTCGAGCGATTTCACCACCGCCAGCGCAAGGCCATACTCAAGACGGTTGCGAAGCGCGGAACGCTGGCTCATCGGCCCTCTATTTGGCGCTAAGCATGTTGGCAAACAGGCGGTAGGCGCCCGGCACGCCGGCCGGCAACTGCCGGAACCAGGCATAGCTAGTGAAGATGTAAACGCCTTTGCCGTAGTGCGTCCACAGCTCGCCGCCCTCGAGCGGCTCCTCGCCGGGATCGTGGGAAGCCATGACGGTCTGGTAATGCGAATCCCACTGGGTGGCGAAGTACAGGCCGCGCTCCTGCACCCAGCCCTCGAAATCCTTCGGAGCTATATGATTGGGCGTCTGCAGCAGGGGGCTGTCGGGGTGCGGGAAGCTCACCGGAGCTTCCTCGACCGTGACGCGAAAGCGCGTGCCGGCCGGCACCGCGAAGGGGTAAGGCCCCATGTTGAGCAGGCTGTCGCCGGTCTGATACTGCACGATGTAGGTGCCGCCGTTGCGGACGTACTCCAGCAGCCGCTGCTGGTTGGCGCGCAGATCGGCCCGCACGTTGTAGGCACGCACGCCGGCCACAATGGCGTCGAAGCGCGAAAGATCTCCCTGCGCCAGATCCGAGGGCGAAAGCAGCGTGACGGTGAGGCCGAGCTGGCGGAGGGCGTCCGGCATCTCGTCGCCCGCGCCCATGATGTAGCCCACCTGGTGCACGGTAACCCGGATATCGTCGCGCACCAGCTTCAGGTCCGATGGCGGAAAGAGCGTCTGAATGGGGATGTGCGGATAATCGATGGTCTGGACGCCAGCGGCGATTTCGCGCCCGCCCACGGTGGCTACGGCGCGCATGGAGGCGACAGTCTCGCCCGCGGGCGGCGTTACATCGAAAGCCATCTCCTGCTGCTCTCCGCTATTGGCGATGTGGAAGGCTTGCGTGCGCGGCTCAGCCTTCCAGCCGGCCGGCACCTCCGGGCGCAGCTCGCCAGCCGCATTGGCGGCATCGGCCATCACCGCCACATGCACTTTGCGCGCGGAGGCGGCGGGGAAGAGCACCACCGGGTCGGGCAGATTCACCGCCACCGCCGGGACCACCACCAGGGGCCGTACGCGCTCCCCTTCGGCGTGCCCGGCGTAGCGGAAATGCACCGGGCGCACCAGTTCGACGGGCGCACCCCCGATGGTCAGGCGCGCGCGAATTTCGGCCACCGGCGGGCTATCGGGCTGGCCGATAAGCCGCTGGTCGTCCACCGTGTACACGTCGCCCGAGGGAGGCTTTACCAGCCAATATGGTTGCGAGTAAGGCTGGCCGGGCGGCACCGCGGCGTGGAAATCCACAACCGCGCTCTGATTGTTTCCAAGGTGCGCGGGCTTGGCGGATAGCTCCTGATTCCACGCGCCCTCGATGCGCGCGCCCTCGAACGCCACGTCGGCGCTGGAGCGGTTCAGCACGGTGATGGTGATGGCCAGGTCGGCGCCGGGAATGGCTTCCGGCTGGTGGGCCTGCGCTTCCATCCATATTCCGGCGCAGCGGGCCAGGGCCTCATCCAGTTCGGCCAGCTTGAGCTTGGCCAAGGGATCGGAGATGGCGGCCACCAGCGGCCTGGCCTTCGCCAATAAAGGAATCGCCTTTTCCGGATGGGCCGGCTCGAATTCGCGAATCGCCTGCGCGAAGATCTGGCCCACCGCCGCCCCGCCGGGCAGGCGGTTCCAGGTGGTATCGATGCCGTCGAAGAGGTCGCCCGACCCCGGCTGGCCGGCCAGCAGTCCGAAACGGGTCCGCGAAGGCCCAGGCCGCCGCATCGCGCCAGTGCCCTGGCTATGGTGCATGCTGCGGCTCAGCACCGCCAGTTCTTCGTAAGAATACCCGAGGATTGGGTTGAAGGCGCCGGTATCCACCTCGCCCGCATCCGGCAGGGCCGGGGAGCCGGCCGCCTGTCCCCCGCGGCCTGCGCCGGGAGGTCCGCCGAACCCCTCGGCCTGCACCAGCCGCGCGGCATGCCAGGGCTGGACGTAGCGCAACTGCTCGGGGAATTTCGCCGCATCGGCCGCCGCTGCGTAGGCTTCCTTGCCGAGCAGCGCCGAGACTTGGTGCTGGCCGTGGCCATCGCGCGGCGTCCCACTGAAGCACAGGATCACGACATCCGGCCGATAGCTCCGAACGATCCAGACGATATCCCCCAGGATGCGGTCATGTCCCCATTTTTCAAGGGTTTCCGAGGCGGTCTTGGTGAAGCCGAAATCGATTGCGCGGGTGAAAAGCTGTTCCGCGCCATCGATCTGGCGGGCCGCCAGCAGCTCTTGCGTGCGGATCAAACCGAGCTGAGCCCCCTGCTCGGAGCCGATCAGGTTCTGCCCGCCCTCGCCGCGTGTCAGCGAGAGATATGCGGTCCGCATGTGCCGCCCGCGGGCGAAATAGGCCAGTACGGCGGTGCGCTCGTCGTCCGGATGGGCCGCGATCATGAGCACCGTGCCGAGTTCGTTCAGCCTGTGTAGGGATTGCTCCAACTCCGGCGTCCCGGAGAAGCTCTGCTGTGCTTCTACCGGCGCCAGTGTTGCGAAAACCAACGCTACGAGAATCAAGGTTATAGCAGGAAACCTGGCAGGCAATTTGCTCATCGGAATAGAAGACCATTCTACGACGGACGCCACTGCTAAGTGGCGTTTCGACGGATTGTGTAAGGAGGAGTCATGCGGGCTGTGCGCGCCGTTAGCAGCTTTTTCTCGGCCCTTCGCTCTTCGGGGCAAAAGGCGGCTGCGCCTCGGTTCGAGGGTCCGGCAGCACCGCGCATCGGCTTGGCCCTGGGAGGCGGATTCGCCCGTGGAATCGCCCACGCCGGAGTCCTCAAGGTATTCCAGCAGGAAGGGATACCGATCCATGCGATCGCCGGCGTGAGCGCCGGCTCGATCGTCGCGGCAGCCTTCGCCAGCGGAGCTTCGGGCGAGGAGATCGCACGTGCCGGGTGTGCCATGCGTTTTGCCGACGTGGCCCGCTGGAGCCTTTCCCGCACCGGTTTCGTGGTCAGCGAGCGCATGCAGCGCTTCCTGACGAAGCTTCTCAAGCGCCACCGTTTCGAGGAAATGGCGATACCCCTCGGCGTGGTCGCCACCGACCTTCTGACGGGCGAAGCCGTGGATTTCCGCGATTCCGGCGACGTTTTCGTGCCCATACGGGCAAGCTGTTCCTATCCGGGCATGTTCCGGCCGGTGCATTGGAACGGCCGCCTGCTGGTGGATGGCGCCATGAGTACCGAGATTCCGGCCCTGCTGGCCCGCCAGTTGGGAGCCACGCGCGTCATTTCGGTTCATCTGCCGGCCCTGGCGCCCAACGTGGTTCCGACCAATGTTTTTCAGGTGGTGAACCGCTGCTTCCAGATTATGCAGAGCCGCAGCGAGCATTCCTGGCGCGTGCACAGCGACCTGGTGATTTCGCCCAACGTGCGGGGCCTGCAATGGGATGCCTTCGCCAGCGGTCCAGACATGGTGAAAGCCGGCGAAGCGGCCGCCCGGGCGGCGTTGCCCAGAATTCGCGAGTGGTTGGGAACCCCGGAACCTGTCGCCAGCCCGGCCGTCCTCGCCGCCCCTACGCCAGGTTTAACACCTGCTTGACCGTGCCGCTCTGGTCCTGAATTTTCCGCTGCAGCATCATCAGCGCGTAAATGAGCTGCTCGGGGCGCGGCGGGCATCCGGGCACAAAGACATCCACGGGAACCACCTGATTTACCGGCACCAGCGCGTAATTATTGAATACGCCGGTCGAGGTGGCACACGCGCCCATCGAGATCACCCACTTCGGTTCGGGCATCTGCTGGTAGAGGTGGCGGATTACCGGAGCCATCTTCTGTGCCACGCGGCCGGCAATAATCATGAGGTCCGACTGGCGCGGCGAGCCGCGAAACACTTCCGCGCCGAAGCGTGCGATATCGAAGCGCGAGGCGCTCATGGACATCATTTCGATGGCGCAGCAGGCCAAGCCGAACGTCATGGGCCAAATGGAATTCTTGCGGGCCCAGTTGACCGCGCGGTCGAGCGAGGTGAGCAGGATGCCTTCGGCGGCGGCGGACGCGGCGTTATCCGCCGAGTAATCGTCCACGCGCGCGAACAGTTCCACGGGGCCGCTGGCGTAGGGCTTATCCATACCGTCATTTTCGCATGGCGGGTGGTGCTCCTGTAGAATCAAAGTTTCACCCTCTCGCCCATGCCTCTGGAAAGCTTCGAGCAGTTACTCGACCGCGCCGCGGCGGCCTACGGTATCGAACCGGAATACTGGGATATCTGGGGCCGCCATCACGTCACCGGCGCACCCGCTAAACAGGCGCTGCTGGCCGGCATGGGAATAGCGGCCGGGAATGCCGGCGAGCTGGGCCGCTCGCTGGCCGAAATCGCACGCTGCGAGTGGCAGCGGCTCCTGCCGCCCTCCATCGTGGCCGGGGAAGCGGAGTTCGCCGAGCTGCCGCTCAACGTGCCCGTGGATTGCCTGGGCGAGCGCGCCCGTTTCACGGTGCGGCGCGAGGACGGCGAAACCGCCGAATTCGAGCTGAATCCGCTCGATCTGGAGCAGACCGGCTCCATCGAGATGGATGGCCGCACGTGGCTGCGGCGCCAGGCGCGCCTCCCCATACGGCTGCCCCTGGGCTATCACGATATCTCCGCCCGGCTGGGTTCGCTCAACGGCTCCACGCGCTACATCGTGACGCCGGAGCGCGCCTGGACCGATCCGCATCTCGGCCGCGGCGGCCGCGCGGCGGGCATCGCGGTGAGCCTCTACGGCGTTCGCTCGGAGCGCAACTGGGGCTGCGGGGATTTTCGCGACCTGCTCGAGATCGTGGATTGGGCGGCCGCCGATCTCGAAGTCGGCTTCGTGTCGCTGAACCCGCTGCACGCCATCCACAACCGCCGGCCCTTCAACACCAGCCCCTACCTGCCGAACTGTCTCTACTACCGCAATTTCATCTACCTGGACGTGGAAGGCATGGAGGATTTCGAGGCTTCGCTGCGGGCTCGCGCGCTGCGCGGCCGCTCCGAAACGGCTGCCGAAATCGAGGCCCTGCGGCGTGCGCCCTTCGTCGAGTACGAGCGCGTGAGCGCCCTCAAGCTGCGGTTTCTGAAGCTGCTGTTCGTCCAGTTCCTGCGCGAGCGGCGCAGGGGATCGGCGCGTGCACGGGAGTTCGACGCCTTCGTCGAGCGCGAGGGCGATCTGCTCGAACGCTTCGCCACCTACTGCGCTCTGGATGAATATCTGCATCGGCGCAATCCCGAACTGTGGGTCTGGACCGATTGGCCCGCGCCCTTCCAGGACCCCGCTTCCGCCGAGACGCGCGCCTTCCGGCAAAAACATTGGCGCAGCGTCATGTTCTACCAGTATTTGCAGTGGCAGATCGACGCGCAGCTCCGCCGCGCCCAGCAGCGCGCGCGCGACCGCCGCATGGCCATCGGCCTCTACCACGACCTGGCGCTGGCCACCGACCGTTTCGGCTCGGACCTGTGGGCCCACCGCCCCTTCTTCGTCAC
>CAYRWE010000273.1:0-6992 GCA_964427655.1 uncultured Solibacteraceae bacterium
CGGAGGGATCGTTATCGTCGGCGTCCGGACCTAAAGGCGATCCGGGTCCGTAGCCATCGCAATCCCAATCGATCATGGTGGCCGTTGTGCAGCCCTGTCCCATGCTTGTGGGTGACTGGGCGAAAACTGGCCGGCCGATAAGGCTGGCCAAACAGATAGCTATATATAAGAATGGCTGATTTCGCATTAGCTTGTTACCCTTTTGATTGAGGTCTTTAGAGTGCCCGAAGGCGTTTGGGGAACGCCTGCCCGCAGGAGGGTTCCGGTTCGCTAGACGGACCAAGCCGGCCAAGGCGGGGAGATTTCCTCGCTGGGATCGCGGCGCCCGGTGCGGCTGTTGCGCGTTGTCTCGCGCGATGCGCGAGACGCGTATTTGTCTTCTCGAAACCTAGAATAGGCGGCGAACCGAAAAGCGGCAATACGGAAATTGGTTAGTAAAAGATCCTATCGAATTTCAGGGTATAAGGTTTTCAGGGGATAGATTCCAAAACTCCGATTTGGCGACGAGACCGCCGCGAGCGATAGCCAGGGAACCGCGTCAGCCTTCGAAAACGACTGCCGCGAATCCTGGAGCCAGCTTCAGCTTGCCCGGCCATGCCTTCGGCTCCGGTTCCTCCGGGGTGACGTACTTCGGATTTCCGGCCTTGGCATTCTCGAACATAACTTCGCACGCGATGCTCTCCGTATCGCTCATATTGGCGAATGCGACCGAGCGACGGCCATCCTCGCGCTGGAACACCGTGTACGCGCCATGCAGCTTCCCGTCCGCGAGTACCTTCGCGCCAAGCGTGTCCCGGAACTCCGCATCCCAAACCCATGCGCGATGCCTACGCCTGAAATCGTCCACGCTTCGGCCGTAGCTCATCGTATTCGGCATCTCATCCAGCTCGCCGTGGAAGTTCCGCGGCTCGTAGCTCATTGAGAATCGATAGAGCAAACAAGCGTTGATCATGTGCCGGTCGTCGAAGCCGGTCACCGCAACCGACATGGGCGCAAAGGGATCGATGTACCGGCCGAAAGGCGTAAATGGTTCGCCGATTCGGAAGTACGACATGCTGTAAGTCTGAAACTCGAGATCGTACGGCGATTCGCCTGCGAACAGAAACTCGCCGGGGTTGACGATGGCGCGGAATCCATCGATGAGCGGCACATCGCCGGAAAAAACAGATCCGGGCGTGGCATGCCCGTGGTTCTTCGAGAAGCAATACGGGCTGATGTGCCACTGGCACTCGTCGAACAGGATGCCGCTGGCGCCCAGATCCACGCTCTTCTTGAACTCTTCGAGAGCTCGCTTCCTCCATGCGGAACTGGCCTGACACATGCCCGCGCCGTGCCTCGCATTAATACCGGAAATTTGCGTCGGCGTGTCGTAGTTGTAGCCATTGAACATATAAGGACTCCCATAGGGATCCTCGATGGCAAACTTCTTGAACTCGCCGGCGTAGGCCGGACCGGTTACGTCCGCCCACGCATACTTATTGAACAGGACGATCTCGACGCCCATCTTCCGGCTGTCCGCGATCGCCTCTTTGAATTCCTGCGCTGTGCCGAGCCTGGGATCGGTGTCGTGCTGAGGGAAATTCCGGTCCTGGCCGCCCGTCTGCCAGCCCGTTAACTGGATCGCTTTCACACCCCAGCGCTTACAGGATTCCGCATAGCGTCTCAGCTCCTTGTACTGGAACGACAGCCGGTCCTCGGAGGAGTTGATTTGGATCTGCTGCCAGGAATGCACATCTTTGGCCCACTGGGGCGCCGCCGGAGCTTTGTACCAGGTGCTCCGCCAGGCCTTATAGATGTCCGCGCCCGCGTGCCAGGTCCCGGCGAAGGGTTCGAGCACTAACTCCTGCGAGCTTTGGGTTGTGCCGGGCGCGATGAAGCACAGATGGTTCGGATCGACACTCACCGAGGCGTCGGGAACTTTGCCGGCGGGATCCGCGGCAGCGGAATTGAAGGATTCCGCGTAGGCGGGAGTCAGGGAGAAGTTGATCTGCACGACTGACTTCTGGCCGTGATCGTGGTAGCCCACATACATGCCGCGCGAATCGCTCAAAATGAGGCAGAACTGAGTGTCCGTGCCCAGGTGACGCAACTGGGCGGGAGTGTCGAATCCATAGTATCCAACCTGATTTCCGAAATACGGCCACAGGCTGGAGGAAGCCATTCCGCTGTAATTCCAGGCCACCTGATGCAGCGCCTTCTCTCCCTCGGGCGGCTTGAGCCCTGTCAGTCTGGGATAACTATAGCTTTCAATTTCGTACTGACTCCCATTGCGTATCTCAAAGCTGAAGTGCGCTCCGGCTCCCTCGAGCCGGATCGTCTGCTTCACCTCGATATCGAGCTTCCCCACCCTGTCGCTCTGGAAACCGTGCCATCGGATGGTAGCTACCTTACCCTCGGATTCGATCCGGGGCGTCCCGCTGCTCCGTTCGGTGAGATAGTGAAAGCGATGATCGGGCACTGGCACGTGCAGCCGCAAGCCGCCGCCCTTGAGCTTCCAACTCCGATCCTTCGATTCCAACCGCTCGACGCACCCGGTCGCGCGGTTAATCGCGATCGCCAAATGCTCGTTCTCGATAACCAATGGATCGGGAGTCTCGGCAGCCGCGCGTGCTTCACCGGCGTGCAGCAACGCTCCTGAAGCACTCATCGTCAGCGCGGACCCTAAGAAGTTACGGCGCGAAACAGACATGCATGAATTCTCCGTCACCCGGCCATCGATTGCAACCACCACTGAGCGACGGCCCCGCCCGGAAGCGGTCAAGGTGCCCACCCTGGCGCCTTCACTTCACTAGGTGATACGCGAGAATCGCTACGCCCGGGCGGTTGCGGATCGCGACTTCAAGTCCGGTTTCCATCAGCTCCTTGCCCGTATATTCCGATTCGTTTCCGGAATCGAGATCCTTCATGACGTAGGTCGCGCGCGGCAGCAGTCCTCTCAGATGGAAGCGCGCCGTCTCGAAAGGGCTCTCCGCGCGGCGGAATGCCTGGATCGTTCCCTGAACTGCCCTGGGGCTGTCGAACTGCCACGCCATCCAGGCCGTGCTCCCAGTGCTGTAAGGAGTCAGCGGCCAGAAATCCCCATAGTAGAGCGGCGCCACCGAGCGCCATTCGCCGATGAGCCGTTGCAATTGTCGCGAGTCCGCTTCAACGCGCGCCACATCCAGCCCGATCCCCGGCGCCGGCGTCATCTGGCTCCAGAAGATGTACGGGTCCACCGAATTGAAGCCGGTTCCGAAGTACGGAATCCAAAGCGACAGCCCGTAAGTGAACTGCTGCATGGATGAAGGCTCGTATGCGAGATCGCTGCGCCAGAGAGGCACCGAGCGCCGTAGCGTTTCGAGATCGAGCCGCCTCCCGCCGGACGCGCACGTATCGATCAGCAGGTTCGGAAATCTCCGCCGCAATTCGTCCCAATAGGCCAGATACCCGGTCACGTGTTGTATCTCGGTGATGCCCTGCCGGTCTTCCGCATCGTGCGAACGCCAGCGCTCCAGCGGCGCAAAATTGAAATCCTGCCGGTACGTGTCGATGCCCTGCTCGCCGATGATTTTGCTGACATGCTCCACAAGCCACGCCCGAGCCTCTGCGTTGCCAAGAAAGAGAAGCTTGTCCTGGCCGTCTGCCCCGATGAGCCACTCGGGATGGTGCTCCCAAAGCCACGTTCCGGCCGTGACCCGCTCCGGCTCAAACCATACGATGATCTTCACCCCGCGTGCGTGCGCCGCCTCCGATACGGGCGCGAAGCCGCGCGGGAAACGGCTCGGATCGGGGTCCCACGTCCCCGTGTTCCACCAGCCGCTCTTGAAGGGATACCAGCCCGCGTCCATCCACCAGTAATCGATTTTCAGTCCCGTTTTCAGGACGCGCGCCAGAAACTCCTTCTGGTTTTCTTCGTTGGCGTCCTGCATTTCGATGGTCTGCCGTCCGCTGCCACCCGCCAGTTGTGGCGGCGGCAGTTGCCCGCCCGGCCGCGGCAGATTATGTAAGACCATCCATCGCCGCCAGCCGTTCTGCGCGCCGATCCAATCGCCTTGCCAGAATTCGAGCGCAACCAGGGGCGTGCGCACCTCCTCGCCCGGGAGCAGCCGGAAATGCGTCAGCTCCTGCCCCGCGGAAACGCGCACGCCTGTTTGTTTGTCGCGCGAAAACCGGGCGTCCCACTGCCCCGGCCAGCCCAGACCGCCGATGACCCCCTCGCCCGCCCACTGCAAATTGAAGTAGCATAGATCGCCATCCGTGGGGCGCCCTCCGACCGACGAGAGTTTCTCCTCGTGGCCCGGCGGCAGCGGCGTCGCCATCGGTTGGAAGTCGGTCGGCGAATTGGGACTGCCCTTCGAGTGATGCAGCAGGAATTCTCCCTCGGCCGTGCGTTCGAACTCCGTATCCAGTGCCCGCACATCCTGCAGAATCGGCGTCGGCTTCGCGGACGAGTTCTTCAGGTAGACGGTCCATTCGACCACCGGGAAATCGCGGTAAGCGACCGCCACCGAGCGCACCACAAGGCCGGTTTGCGGGTCCGTATAAGTGGCCAGGTATTCCGTCCTGTCCGCGTCCAGGCTGCGAGTTGCGCGCTCCACCCGCCACGTCGGAAGAAGCTCGGCGGAGTCGCGGTCCCTGTAACGGAAGGAGAATGGCGCGGCCACCGAGTAAGCGCCCGGCAGCGGGCCGAGCGGCAAGTCAGCCAGCCACACATCTCTTCCATCGGCGAGCGTCACGCGCGCATCGGCCCAGTCCGCCTGGTCCCATGCCGCCTGATACGTCACGCCGTGTTCCCCGACCGCCGTCCGCGTCAACTTGATCTCTCGCGCGCCGTTCAGCTCCACAGAAATCGGCACGCCGGCGATCCCTTCCCGCAGCACGGCCGAGCGAAAGAGCGTCTGCCCGTTGGCTTCGACCGAGGCCACCACGCTTCCGCGTCCGCCATTGGAATAGTAGCCGAGGTCGTTGCTGTCGACGCCCACGACCGCGCCGAAACGCCTCGCGGCATCCGGCAGCCGGACCACGATCTCACCCGGGGACGGCATCGCCACACCTCTCTCGAAGCTCTTCCCCGCGATGTTGAAACGCCGATCCCCGATGCGGTTGCGCTCCAGCGCTCCGGATTTAAGGTGAACCAGCAAGTGCGCCGGCGCGATGTGGTCATCCGGAACGCCCAGGAACTTGGCGCGGGTCCAGCGCCGCGCGTTATCCATCGGCTGCGCTATCGCAAGCGCCGGAGCTATGAGTGCCGCTGCCGCCAAGAGAGACATCCTGTGAGTCATAACTTCGACCGAGTATACAACTGAATCGCTCGCGCGGCATCGCCCTGGCGCAGTGCCTGTCGCGCAGTGTCAATTGCATTTTGAACCTCAAACTTCTGCCCGGTATCCTGCGGTGATGATAATGCCGCATTCGCTGTGTGCGGCTGCCTTTTCGCGGGGGACGGTCTTCGCGCCATCCGCGTCTGCGTCCCTCCGTCAGGACCGCGACAGGAGTCTGTGGACGCGCTCCGCGTTCTCCCGCACCTCATCCTTCATCCGCGGGAACATGCCGACGTATACGCCGTCAATCGGCTTGATGCTTTCGAATGCCGTGCGGAAGGCTTGATCCACGCCGCGGTCGGTGAGGCGTCCGGCAGCCAGGATCTTGAACGCGAAGCAGGGCTTCTTCGTCTGCCGCATGACCTTGTACATGTGCGGCGGATCGTTCTGCAGGTAACAATCGCCCTGCATTTCGACCAACTCGCCACCCAGCGCCTTTCTCCATTCCTCCGTCGTGCGCCTGCGGTTGTAGACGCAGCCGGAGTAGAAATCGACGTCCCAGTTCTCCTCTTCCACCTTGGCGATGACTTCGGGAATGTGCGTGCCCACTCCGACTTGCACTCCCAGATCCCGCGCCTTCTTGCACCACTCCTTGACCGTGTCCATTTC
This sequence comes from uncultured Solibacteraceae bacterium, assembly GCA_964427655.1. GTDB lineage: Bacteria > Acidobacteriota > Terriglobia > Bryobacterales > Bryobacteraceae > CAVQNQ01. The sequence goes on from CAYRWE010000273.1 coordinate 5,910, forward strand.
GCCGTTCTGGTAGGCCGTATCGACCACCTCTCCCTGGCGTTGCAGCGCTAGCGGTTTGAGCGTCTTGACCAGCATTTCGGAATCCACGCCCGCAGTCACCTGGATGATCAGGTGCATCTTACCGCCCTCGGCCTGAAAGCGCTCCCAATCCTGCGGGCCACGGTCCAGGTGGACGTAGTTGAAGGCATTGATCCCGAAGCGGTTGCACTGGTGCATAACCCCGCAGACGCGCTCCGGCGTGTACCAATCCTTCATCATCGCGCCGTAGGTGTTGTTGTAATGCGCGAATCCGTAAAAAGGGTTAACGCCCAGCACCAGGCGGCTGATCTCCGCGCCCCCGAATTTCATCTTGGGAACCTGAACCTCCGACGCCGGTCTCGGAGCCCCAGCCGGCTCCTGCTGCCTCCCGCCGCGGTGCTGGTCTTGTCCGACCCCCACCCCCTGCGCCGGAGTCTGGGCCGGCGGGGATTGCGCCCCGAGGCTGGCAGCCCCACCCAAACCGGTCGCGATTGCCGCTGCGGACTGAAAGAACTTGCGTCGCGTATCAGGCACTTCAGCTCACCTCTCTAGCTATTTTAGTACCTTATACTCCTGAATACCTCGGCATTTCGATGCCGATCGCTAGGGGTGACCTGTTGTTCAGAGAGTGCGTCAACCAGAGGAGCGGTCACGAGTTCGCGGCCAGCCGCCGATTATGCCGCCCGGACGGCGGCGGCCCCGGTCACCAACGGCGAGGCGACCGCCGCCGTGGCCGCGTGCCGTCTCAGCGGAGGCCAATCTCCACCCCGACGGGATCGAAGCGGTCACGAACCCCAGCGCTGCTCCGACGCGTGCGCGTGTGCGCCGAGCCGGACCTGGAGCACGCGGAGGATGTCGGCGGTCTCGAATCTTGAGCGTCGCGCCGCGTCCCGCGGCCGGCCGCCGTCCGTGCCGCTCAAGCCGTTCCGGGCCTCGGCCGATCATGGCCCGACGGTGCGCGGGGCTAACGATATCACGCCATAACGCCGTCGATTGACACGACGCCTCGACTGTCGCGGCAATATGAGAAGTTCCTATTTGGGCAAAGTAGAAAGTTCCTCTTGA
>CAYRWE010000274.1:0-6955 GCA_964427655.1 uncultured Solibacteraceae bacterium
AAGGCCAGACCTTGATGGCTTTGATGCCGCGCGTCTCGATCAGCTCGCGCATGATCTTTTCCGGCTCGCGGTTGAAATCGAATTTGTAGGGGAAGCAGGTGTTGTAGAGGCGCACCCGCGGATTGGCCTTGCCGCCGATGAGGCTGTAGACGGGCGCGTTCAGGCTCTTTCCGAGCAGGTCCCACAAGGCCATGTCGATGGCACTCAAGGCCCGCATCTCAGCGCCGCCGGCGATCTGGAAATCGAAGCTGCGATAGAGATCCGCCCAGATGCGCTCGATATCGCGCGGGTCGTGTCCGATCAGCGAACCGGCGACCGAGTGAATCACCGCCGCCTCCGCGGGATTGCGCGGGTAGGTCTCGCCGATGCCCGAGATGCCCGCATCGGTATCGATTTTGACCCAGGTCCAGTGCGGCCAGAAGGGCGCGTCCTCGCGGTCTTTCCAGTAGACCGTTTCGATGCGCGTGATTTTCGACGGTGCTGCGGCCCGCGCGGCGGTGACATAGGCGCTCGCGAGCGGAGCGGCGAGCAAGCTGGAAACAAACGACCTTCGGCTGAGCGGCATGGCTGGATTATAGTCACATTGACGGCCCCCGGTGCAAAACTTCAACGCGTTGTTACGCGCCTGAAACGCGGCAGCGGTCATGCTCGAATGTGAGGACAATTCTGCCTATCCTGGCCGCGGCGGCGCTGTGCCTGGCGCAGGAGACCACGGCCGAGAAGCTGATCGAGGCGGGACACTGGAAGCGCGCGCGGGCCGTGGTGGAACAGCGGCTGCGCCAGGCGCCGCAGGACGCCGACGCGAACTATCTGCTGTCGCAGATTCGCGCCGCATTCGGAGACCGCACCTCGCCGCTCGAGTTGGCTACGACGGCCGTCCGCCTGGATGGCGGCGTGGCCCGCTACCACCGGCAGCTTGCGGAAGTCCAAGGCGTGATGGCGCAGCACGCCAACCTGTTTCAGCAGGCGCTCCTGGCGCGACGCTTTCGCAAGGAGATCGATACGGCGCTGAGCCTCGATCCACGCGACATGCAGGCGCTCCGGGATCTCATCGAGTACTACCTCATGGCGCCCGGCATTCTGGGCGGCGACACGAACAAGGCCGAGGCGGTCGCGCGGCAAATCGCGGCCCTCGACGCCGTGGAGGGTCTTCTGGCTGGCGCGCGAATCGCGGAATTCCGCAAGGATAGTACGCGCACCGAAGCCCTACTGCAGCGCGCCGCCAAGCTTCGCCCGCCTTCTTACAAGGCGCAGATGGCCCTGGCGTGGTTCTATCTGGCGCCCGAGCACCGCGACGATGCGGCGGCCGAGGCGCTGGGCAAGGGCGCTCTGGGTTTGGACGGCGGGCGCGCCGAAGCCTACTGCGTCCTGGCCGTGAGCTATGCCGATCGGGCGAACTGGAGCGCGCTGGAGACGCTACTCTCCTCCGCCGCGCAAGCCGTCCCCGACGACGCCGCGCCCTACTATCGCGCCGCGGACCGGCTGCTCACGAGCGGCCGCGAGCCGGCGCGATCCGAGCGCTACCTGCGCGCCTACCTGGCGCGCGATCCCGAAGGCAACCAGCCCACCGTCGCGGATGCCCACTGGAAGCTCGGCCTGGCTCTGCGCGCGCAAGGGCGGGAAGCGGAAGCCGCGCGGGAGTGGCGAACGGCCCTGCAACTCGATCCGGAATCACCCGCCGCGCGAGAGTTGAAGGCGTCCCGCACCGCCAGCACGGCGGATTGACGCTCTAAGCCGATTGGCTCACCGCAACGAGCGAGTGTGCCGCGCGCCACTTCATCGCCAGGATCAGGCCGAAATAGAGCAGGACGCCGGCCGGAACGCAGATGCATGCCCATCCCGCGACGGCGTGCAGCGCGGCCACGCCGATTCTGCAAGCTGCCGATCCGCCGGCCGGCAAGGCGCCGCCGCATAGGCAGACTCCCGCCTGGTTCAAGGGCAGCAGCAAGGCGAGCTGCAGCGGAGAAGCGAGATTGTTCAGGGCTTGCAGGGCCGCCGCGTTGAGGCGAAGTCCCAGGGCAGCCAGCAGGCACAGCACGGTAGGGCATCCCGCGATGGGAAAGACGCCCAGCACCAGCCCCACCGCAAGCAGCAGCGCCATCCGTTCGGGCGACAGGTCTTTCAATGAGTTTCGCAGCCGCGCGGCCAGCCGCCTCAAGGTTGCACTTCCCCGCGCGCGGAAAGGAGCAGGCGCAGCGCCTGGCGGAAGCGGCTTCCGGCGAGGAATTGGACCGCCGCGGCGGCGCCGGCCAGCCACTGCGGCTCGCGGCCTTTCCAGATTTCGGCGAGAGTTCTAGCCACGCCATCTTCACACCGGTAGAAGATCCGGTCCGCCCAGCGTGCGCGCCCGGGATACTCGGGATAGGTGCGCAGGATATCGCGCATGGCCTCCAGGACGCGCTGCGCCATGGGTTCGCGGTAGTGCGGCAGGAACAGAATCGAGCTGCGGCCGGCGTGAATCTCGGTGACGAACTCGGCGAAGCTGCGGGCGTTCGTCAGGTTGATGCAGGCGCTGGGCTCGCAGGCGTGCCGGTCCCCGCCCGAAATGACCGGCCGCTGATGCGCGCGCGCCAGCTCTATGGTGGCGGTGTTTTCCTTCCACGGCCGCGTGCCGTTCAGCTCGAAAGCGTCCAGCCCGCCGATGCACTCGCGCAGCAGGCGAACCAGCGCGCGGCGGTGATCGTCTTCCACCACACCCTCTTCGAGCCAGAACGGGTGATTCAGAACCATCAGCACGCCCGGATCGCGCGCCAGCTCGTGCAGAAGGGAGGGCAGCGACTCTTCGCGGGGCCGGGCGGTGAACTTCTCCATGGCGGCCAGCCACTCGCGCGCCTCGCCGCGCGGGATATTATGCACGCCCAGGTGAAAGAAAGTGCGCTCGTAGGGGACGGTCCACTCGACCGAAACCGGCGTCTCGCGAGGGTCGGACGTGACGCCCAGCGCCAAGCCGGCATCGATATCGTCGTGATCGGTGAGCGAAACCATGGGGCGCAGGCCCAAGCCGGCGATCTGTTCGCGCTCCAGGCCCAGCGCCGAAGCCGGCGTCAGCGGCGGCGTCCACCACGCGCGCCCGAAATCCACGCTGCGCGGGGCGCGTTCATAATAGCTGGCCACCTGCGAAATCCCCGGAACATTGTGCAGGTAACGCGGCAGGAACGAGAGACACTCCCGCGAGTGCATGGTGTGCCCGTGCAGGCTGACTCCGGAGCGGAACCCTTCGGCGGAACGCGGCTCGCGCCACGCAAATCGGATGGTACCTTCGCGCATGCGACCTCCCCGTCACCACCAGCTTCAGCCCCCGCCGGTTACAGTTCAGCGGCAAACCGGTAATCGTTTGCGCAAACATTTCAGCCTTGAAATGTATTGGTTCGCTCGTCCGATGGGGCCCGATTGGGGCCCGATTGAAGAAAGAGGCGCGCCCGGGCCGGCCAGCCCCAAGCCGGGCCGGAAGTTCGCCGAATTCTCACGGAACCGTAACGGTGCGCCGCAAACCGACTTTTGCAGGCCGCGCGATAGGACCAGGGGTGTAACGCAAAGACGCTTCAGAACATCTTTCAGTTGATGCCCCGACCCTCGCAATCCACTGGGATGTGCAGGATTTCTCTGGCTTTACTGGCGGTGCTCGCCCCCGCCATGGCGGCCAGCCCGGAGCTGGAGCGGGCCCGCGGCCTATATGATCGAACGCACTTTGAGCAGTCGCTCCAGGTGCTGGGCGGCATGGCGGCCAAGGACGCGCCGGCTTATGCCCTGATGGGGCGCGATCTTTTCATGCTGGGCGATCAAAAGAAAGCCAGCGACGCGCTCGAAAAGGCCGTGGCCGCCGATCCCGCCAGTGCCGAGTTTGCACTCTGGCTGGGCCGGGCTTACGGGCGCCGCGCGGAGACCGCCAACCCTTTCAGCGCGATGGGCCTGGCCTCCAAGGCGCGCCAGTGCTTCGAAAAAGCCGTCGCGCTGGACCCGCGCTACCTGGAAGCGCTCAGCGATTTGTTTGAATACGACGTGGACGCGCCCAGCTTCATGGGGGGCGGATTGGACAAGGCCGAGACCATCGCGGCACGGATGGCGCAGCTCGATGCCGCCGAGGGCTATTGGGCGCAGGCCACTCTGGCCGAGAAGCGCAAACAGTACGAGAGCGCCGAGGATCAGTTGCGCCGAGCCATCGCAGCTTCTCCAAGGTCAGTCGGCCGGCTCATCGATCTGGCCCGCTTCCTGGCCCGCCGCGGCCGTGTTCAGGAGGCCGAGCAGGTTCTGGACGGCGCCGAGCACATCGCTCCGGGCAGTCCCAGATTGATGTTTGCGAAGGCCGATTTGTACGTTCAGGAGAAGCGCAATCTGGACACAGCCAAGTCCCTGCTGAAGCGGTATCTCAGCTCGGAACTCACGCCCGACGATCCGCCGCGCGCGGATGCCGTCAAGCTCTTGGCCCAGGCGCAGGGGACCTAAGCTACGATGGGGCGCGGCACGGGCCGCGCCCCTCCAACTGCTACACGCCCGCGCGGGCCCTGCGGGCCAGTTCGCCAAGCGTCTGGTTAGTCTGCGGTTGATGGCCCTTGAGCGGCATGATGCGCTCGTGAATGGCGTCCAGTATCCAGCTCGGCTGCGGGAAGAAGAAGGTCTCCAGCTCGGCGGCCGGCGTGATCCAGTTGCGCGAGCCGAGTACCACCGGAGGCGCGTCCAGGTCGTCGAAGCAGAGCTGCGTCAGGGTGGAAGCCACGGTCTGCATTACGCAGCCGCGCTCTACCGCGTCGGTCAACAGCAGCACCTTGCCGGTCTTGCGGACCGAGGCCACCACCGGCTCGAAGTTCAGCGGGTTGATCGTGCGCAGGTCCACCAACTCGGCGGAAAGCCCGAATTGCTTTTGTAGCTCATCGGCCGCCGCGACGGCGTTATACAGGGCCGGGCCTAACGTGATGATGGTCAGGTCCTTGCCTTTGCGCTTGATGGAAGGCTCGGAGAGCGGAATCTCGTAGTAACCGTCGGGCACGCCTTCCTCGGCGAACATTTCACCGTAGTCGTAAATCTTCTGGCTTTCGAAGAAGATCACCGGATCGCTGCCGGCCAGGGCCGCATTCATCATACCCTTGGCGTCGTAGGGCGTCACCGGGTAGACCACCTTGAGTCCGGGGATGTGCTGCACCAGGGCGCTCCAATCCTGGGAATGCTGTGCGCCGTACTTGGCGCCCACCGAAATGCGCAGCACCACGCACATATTCAGTTGGCCGGCCGACATGGATTGCCACTTGGCGAGCTGGTTGAAGATCTCGTCGCCCGCGCGGCCCATGAAATCGGCGTACATCAGTTCGGCCACCGCGCGGCCGCCTTCCAGGCCGTAGCCTACCGATGCGCCCACGATGCCGGCTTCGGAAATCGGCGAGTTGAACAGGCGGTGGTAAGGCAGCAGCTCCGTGAAGCCGCGGTAGACGGCGAAGGCGCCGCCCCAGTCGCGGTTCTCTTCGCCGAACGCCACCATGGTGGGGTCGATCGAGAAGCGGTGCAGCATGGCTTCGAAGATGCCGTCGCGAATGTTGTAGGCCTTCATCTTCGGAACCGGTTTGCCGTCCTGCATGCCCACGCGAACCTTGCCCTTGATCTGCACGACGCGGGCATTCTTTTCGATCGGTTGCAGGAATTCGGGCTCGCGGTCGTCGCACTTTTCGACTCGGCGGTTGGAGAACATCACTTCTCCCACCACTTCGGATCCCGCCGGCAGACGCGGGCTGGCCTCCAGGTCGGTAGCCAGCTTGAACATCTCGAAGACCGTGGAATCCACGCTCTCGCGCGCGGTGGACAGGGCTTCGTCGCTCGCCACTCCCATGGCTTCCAGCTTCTTGTGGAACGCCTTGATCGAATCGGCCGCCTGCCAATGCTCCACTTCTTCCTTGGAGCGGTAGCTGGAGGCGTCCGAAGGCGAGTGGCCGCTGATGCGGTAGGTGATGGTATCGAGCAGGACCGGGCCGCGGCCTTCCTCGAGGATCTTGCGCTTACGCCGGAAGGCGTCGATTACCGGCAGCGGATCGTACCCGTTGACGCGCTCGGCGTGCATCTGGTCCGGGTTAACGCCCGCGCCGATGCGCGCGATGAACTGCACTCCCATGGTCTCGCCCAGCGGCTGCCCGCCCATGCCATAGAAGTTGTTCATGCAGTTGAAAACGATCGGCAGGCCGCCGCCCAGCGACTTGTCCCACAGTTTCCGGTACTGGTCCATGGAGGCAAACGTGATGCCTTCCCACACCGGGCCGCAGCCGAAGGAGGCGTCGCCGATGTTGCAGACCACCATGCCGGGCTTCCGGTTGACGCGCTTGAACAGCGCCGCGCCCGGGGAGATGGGACCCGAACCGCCCACGATGGCGTTGTTCGGGTAGATGCCGAAGGGCGTGAAGAAAGCGTGCATCGAGCCGCCCATACCGCGGTTGAAGCCGGTCTCGCGCGCGAAGATCTCGCTATAGGCGCCGTAGACGAAAAAGCGCAGCGCCAGCCCTTTCACGCTTCCCTTGTAGCCCTTTTCCACGGGGCGCAATAGCGCGCCATCGCGGTAGGACTTCATCAGCTCCATCAACTGCTCGTCGCTCCACTTCCGCATGGCGGAAAAGCCCTTGGCCAGGATTTCCCCGTGGCTGCGATGCGAGCCGTAAATGTGGTCGTCCGACGTGAGCGAGAATGCCATGCCCACGGCCGAAGCTTCCTGACCGATCGAAAGGTGCGCCGGTCCGGCGTGGTTATACGTCACGCCCTGAAACGCACCCTTTACCTTGATCTCGTTCAGGATGGTTTCGAACTGACGAATCGCGCACAGGTCCTGCCAGATGGCCAGGAAGTCTTCGGTGCTGTACTCCGCGAGTTCCTCTTTCGCGGTCTTCTGATAAGCGTTGACCGCGATATCGGTGAAATGGATGGTACCTTTTGCAAAAGCCTGTTCCGGTTCGATTACGATTGACTTGGGCATTACCCCGACTCC
>CAYRWE010000275.1:0-6934 GCA_964427655.1 uncultured Solibacteraceae bacterium
GCATCCAGGAGCTGGCCGGCCCGGGGCTGATCTTCTTCCATCCCAAGGGCGGCATTATCCGCAAGCAGCTCGAAGACTGGATGCGCGACCAGTATCTGAAGCGCGGCTATTCGCTGGTCTACACGCCGCACGTGGCGCGCTTCGATCTCTGGAAGACCTCCGGGCACGCCGGATTCTATGCGCAGAACATGTTTACGCGCATGGAGCTGGACGACGCCGAATACCAGCTCAAGCCCATGAACTGCCCGTTCCACATCCTGATTTACGCGGACCGGCAGCGTAGCTATCGCGACCTGCCGGTGCGCCTGGGCGAGCTGGGAACCGTGTATCGCTACGAGCGCTCCGGCACGCTCAACGGCCTCTTCCGCGTGCGCGGATTCACGCAGGATGACGCGCACATCTTCTGCACGCCCGAGCAGGTGGAAGACGAAGCGGCGGCCTGCCTGCAATTCGCCATCGACACACTGGCCACCTACGGCTTCACCCAGTACGAAGCCGAGCTTTCCACCTGGGATGGCGGCGCGAGCGGCAAGTATGCCGGCAGCGCGGATCAGTGGAAGCACGCCGAGGACGCCCTGAAGCGCGCCACTGAGCGCCTCGCCATGAAGGTTAAGGTGATTCCGGACGAGGCGGCGTTCTACGGGCCCAAGATCGATGTGAAGCTGGTGGATGCCATCGGGAGGCCCTGGCAGCTTTCCACGGTGCAGTTCGATTTCAACCTGCCGGCGCGCTTCCAGCTCGAATATATCGGAGAAGACGGCCAGAAGCACCAGCCTGTGATGGTGCACCGCGCGCTGTATGGCTCCATCGAACGCTTCTTCGGCATCCTGATCGAGCACTACGCGGGTGCCTTCCCGGTGTGGCTGGCGCCGCTGCAGGCTATCGTGCTGCCCATCACCGATAAGCAGGCCGAATACGCCCGCGCGGTCCACAAGCAGCTCGAAGAGGCCGGCATCCGCGCCACCGTGGACGAGCGCAGCGAGAAGGTCAACCTCAAAATTCGCGAGGCGCAGTTGCAGAAGATTCCGTACATGCTGGTAGTGGGCGGCCGCGAGCAGGAGAACGGCCAGGTGGCCGTCCGAAACCGCAAGCACGGCGACCTAGGCGCCCGGCCCGTCGCGGATTTCGTCGCGCAAATTCGCGCGCTGATCGAGAGCAAGGCAGTTTCGGAGTAAAGGTGGGGCATGCTTTAGCTTGCCCGTATTGGCTGCAAGAGTAGCTCGACATGACGGCCATTGAAGTGGGTGCGGATCTGGCGGCGCTGGACGCGGCCATCGCGGCCCTGCCCAACCGCCCCGCGGTTTTCCTGCTGTGGCCCGCCGAAGGCCCGCCCTATCTTTCGCGGACCACGCTGCTGCGCCGGCGCCTGCTCCGCCTGCTCAGCCCGCGCGAGCGGCCCTCGAAGCTGCTCAACCTGCGCCACACCGCGCGGCGCCTCGAATTCCACTTCACCGGCTCGTCGCTCGAATCGAGCCTGGTGCTCTACGAGCAGGCGCGGCGCCACTTTCCGGAGACTTACCTCGACGTTCTCAAGCTGCGCATGCCGCCCTACGTGCGCATCGTGGTGGAGAACGAGTTTCCGCGCAGCCGCATCACCACCCACCTGACGCGCGGAGGCTTCTATTTCGGGCCGTTCTGCGCACGCGTTTCCGCCGAGCGCTTCGAGCAGCAGTTTCTGGACCTGTTCCAACTGCGGCGTTGCCAGGAGGACCTGGCCCCTTCGCCCGAACATCCCGGATGCATCTACGGCGAGATGGCCATGTGCCTGCGGCCCTGCCAGCAGGCCGTGAGCGCGCAGGAGTACGCGCATGAAGTGACCCGCGTGACGGAGTTCCTGGGCACCGGCGGGCGTTCCCTGCTCGACGCCATCGCCCATTCGCGCGACCGCATGAGCGAGGAGACGGCTTTCGAGGAAGCCGCCCGCCTGCACAAGCGCTTCGAGAAGGTGCAGGAAGTGCTCAAGCTGCGCGACGAGCTGGCGCGCGATATCGACCGCCTGAACGGCGTCGCCGTGGTGCCCTCCGTGGCCGCCGACGCGGTCGAGCTATGGTGCCTGCGCGACGGTTATCCACGGCCGCCAGCGCGTTTCGGATTCGAGGTGCAAGAGGGCAAGACGGTATCGCTCGACCGCAAGCTGCGCGAGACCTTCGCGGGCATGGGGCCGCTCAAGATGACGGTGCGCGAGCGCCAGGAGCAACTGGCGCTCGTGGCGCGCTGGTGTTATTCGAGCTGGCGCGATGGCGAATGGCTGGGATTCGACACATACGACGACATCCCCTACCGCCGCCTGGTGCACGCGATCTCGCGCGTGGCTCACGGAGAACCGGGCGCCGGGTGACCGCCACGACCGCCTATGATGACATCATGCCGGAGTTTTATTTCTACGAGCCGTCGAAAGGTCACAAACTGCCGCACGATCCCTTCAAGGCTATCGTGGCGCCGCGGCCGATCGGCTGGATTTCGACCCGCGACAGCGAGGGTCGCATCAATCTCGCGCCCTACAGTTTCTTCAACGCCGTGTGCGACTGCCCGCCGATGGTCATGTTCAGCTCGGCGGGCTGGAAGGACACTGTCGCCAACATCAAAGCCACCGGCGAGTTTGTTTGCAACCTGGTCACTCGTCCGCTGGCGGAGGGAATGAACCAGACCTCGGCCGCCCTACCGCGCGGCGTGAACGAATTCGAGTTTGCGAAGCTGGCCGCGGCCCCTAGCCGCATCGTGGCGCCGCCGCGCGTCGCGGAGGCCCCCGCGGCGCTCGAATGCAATCTGGTCCAGATTGTGCAATTGCATTCCGCCGATGGCTCCACGCTTGACCAATACCTGACGATTGGCGAAGTCGTCGGCGTACACCTCGACCGCGCGTTTCTCCAGGATGGACTTTTCGACCTCCTGGCGACGCATCCCGTTCAGCGCGCCGGCTACGTTGCCGATTATACGGAAGCCACCACCGGCTTCAAAATCGAGCGGCCGAAGTAACGCCGCGAGCCAACGTAACGCTCCATCCGGATGCGCGGGGATTCGCGGGCGGGCCGAATCCTCCGCGCCCCATTGTCGATCTAGTTATTGAGGATCGACACATATGCCAAAGGTCGTTCGTTTTGATGAGATCGGCGGACCGGAGGTCTTGAAGATCGAAGAAGAGGCCTCCCGGCAGCCGGGCAAGGGCGAGGTGCGGTTACGGGTGCGGGCGGTAGGGCTGAACCGGGCGGAATTGATGTTTATGCACGGCCAGTACCTCGAGCCGCCGAAGCCCCACACCGGCCTTGGCTACGAGGGGGCCGGCGTGGTGGAAGCAGTTGGCCCGGACGTGGACAAGAGCTGGGTAGGCAAGCAGGTATCGACGGTTCCCGCCTTTTCCATGAACGAGTATGGCATGCTGGGCGAAGAGGTCATCGCCCCGGCCGCGGTGCTGGGTGAGTATCCCGCGAAGCTCTCCCCGGTGGAGGGCGCGGCGATCTGGATGCAGTATTTGACCGCCTATGGGGCGTTGATCCCGATCGCGCATCTCTCCAAGGGCGACTTCATAGCGATCCCGGCGGCATCGAGCAGTGTGGGAATCGCCGCGATCGAGATTGCCAAGGCCGAGGGTGCCATCTCGATTGCGCTGACGCGCAAGAGCGACAAGAAAGCCGAGCTGCTGTCGCTCGGTGCGAATCACGCAATCGCCACCGACGAGGAAGACATCGTGGCGCGTGTGAAGGAGATCACCGGCGGCAAGGGTGCCCGCGTGACCTTCGATCCGGTGGCCGGGCCGCTTCTCGAGAAGCTGGCCGAAGCCGCCGCAGTCGGCGGGATTATCTTCGAGTATGGGTGGCTTTCCTTGCAACCGACGCCCTTCCCGCTCTTCACGGCGCTGGGCAAGGGACTCAGCATTCGCGGCTACACCCTGATGGAGATCACGCGCGACCCGGAGAAGCTGTCGGCGGCGAAGAAATATGTCTATGACCGGTTAGCCGACGGGCGGTTCCGTCCGAAGGTCGCGAAGACATTTCCGTTCGCGCAGACCGTGGAGGCGTACAAATATCTCGAGTCGAATGCGCAGGTAGGAAAGGTCGTAATCACGGTTCCGTAATTCGCGCGCAGCAGGCCGGCCCGGAGTCGGCGCGTCGTCGATCGTGGCCTCTTGGCCGCAGGATGGCCCCGTATATAATAGAGCTTGGCGTTAGAGTTCGAGTGGGACCCGCAAAAAGCCGCGTTGAACTTGGTCAAGCACAGGGTCTCGTTCGAGGAAGCCAGCGGCGTATTTGGCGATCCGCTGGGTCGTATTGCGCCTGATCCTCGTCATTCATCGGGGGAAGAGCGGTTTGTGTTATTAGGGCTTTCGCAGGGCAGACACCTGCTTGTAGTCATGTACGTTGAGCGCGGCCAAGCCATTCGCATCATTAGCGCGCGACAGGCCACAAGCAGCGAGCGGAAGGTTTATGAAGCAGAAGAGACCACCAAGTAGAGCGGCTGCCGATCGGGCTGGTCCCGACGAGATTCTTCCGGAGTACGACTTCAGCCATGCCTCGCCCAACAAGTACGCTTCACGATACGCCGCGGGCAGCACTGTTGTGGTTCTTGAACCTGATGTCGCGGCGGCGTTCCCGAGCTCACGGGAGGCCAATGAGGCGTTGCGAGCGCTAGCCGGAATCATCCAGAAACATCGTTCCCGCCGCGCTGCCTCGCGCCGCAGTCTATAGTCGGCCCTTCTTTCCCGAGCTCCGTGGGATTCGTCGCTCGCGCAACGGTCATGTACGGAGGCCTCCCTGCAGCTTCAAGGCGACGATAGGCAGCGAGGAGATACTGCGTTCTTACGCCGCGGCGCTTAGACAACCTGTCTCTTCGGATGGAGGCAACATAGCCGCCTAGCCAACCAAGTACGGCGTTTCCGCAATAAAGGCGCGAGATCAGGTCGAGCCTCGGCCGCCCCCCGCCGCCCCCCCTACTTCTTCCTCCGCGCCACCACCCTCACGCGCCGCGTCTGCGAAATGCCGCCGGGCGTCAGCGCGTCGTCGATCACGGCCGCCTGCTCCTGCTGATGGCGCTTGCCCGATCCCGTCGCCGGGCTGGCGCTTTCCGGCCGTCCAACGTAGAGTATCGCGCGGCCGCTGTCGTCGAGCAGTGGCTGGATCGACTCCCGCATGAAACGCCATGGCCCCATGTTGCGCGGCTCTTCCTGCGCCCATACCACTTCGGCGGTCGCCGGATAGCGCGCCAGAATGTCGGTCGCCTGGCTGTCCGCGAACGGATAAAGCTGCTCCACGCGAGCCAGCGCCACGTAGTTAGCGCCGCGCTCCTCGCGAGCCGCCAGCAGGTCGTAGTAGATTTTGCCCGAGCAGAAGATCACCCGCGTGACGCGGCCCGGGTCGAGCGTGGCCTCGTCGCCCAGGATCTCGATGAAGCCGCCCGCCGAGAATTCCCGGAACGTGGAAACCGCGCGCGGATGGCGCAGCAGGCTCTTGGGCGTGAAAACCACCAGCGGTTTGCGCGTGCCGCGACGGTCCGTGCCGCCATACATCTGGCGCCGCAGCAGGTGGAAATATTGCGCCGGCGTGGTGCAATTGGCCACCAGCATGTTGTTTTCGGCGCACAGCGTGAGGTAGCGCTCGATGCGCGCGCTCGAATGCTCCGGCCCCTGCCCCTCGAAACCGTGCGGCAGCAGCATCACCAGGCCGGTCGGCTGGCCCCACTTCTGCTCGGCGCAGGAGATGAACTGGTCGATCATGATCTGCGCGCCGTTGGCGAAATCGCCGAACTGCGCCTCCCAGATCACCAGCGAGAGCGGGTCGGCCACGCTATAGCCGAACTCGAAGCCCAGGACGGCATATTCGCTCAGAGAGCTGTCGAACACCTCGAAGCGCGCCTGGTCGGGTGAGATGTGCTGGAGCGGCACATAGCGCACGCCCGTCTCGAAATCGTAGAAGGCCAAGTGCCGCTGGCTGAATGTGCCGCGGCCGGAATCCTGCCCGCTCAGACGGACCGCGGTTCCCTCGAGCGCCAGGGTCCCGAAGGCCAGTGCCTCGCCGAAAGCCCAATCCACGGGACCGCCCTTGGCCATGGCCTCGCGGCGCCGCTCGACGAAGCCGCGCAGCTTGGGATGCAGATGGAAGCCCTCGGGGAAATGCGTCATGCCGCGAATCACGCGCTCCAGCACCGGCCGGTTCACGGCGGTGCGCGGGCAGAAGGCGCCGATATCCTCGCCCGCCACGGCGCTCAGCTCCTGCAACTCGAACTGCTCGGTGTGCTTCTGGACGGCGTCGTAGGCGTCCGAAAGGCGTTTTGATGCGGCCTTCCGCAGAGCCTGCGCCTCCTCGGCCGTCACCACGCCTTCGCGCGCCAGCCGTCCGGAATATAGTGTGGCCACCGAAGGGTGCTGTTTGATCTTGCGATACATGATCGGCTGCGTGTAGCTCGGGTCGTCGCCCTCGTTGTGGCCGTGGCGCCGGTAGCAGATCATGTCGATCACCACGTCTTTCTTGAAAGCCTGGCGATAATCGAAGGCGATCTGGGCGACGCGGACGGCGGCCTCCGGGTCGTCGCCGTTGACGTGGAAAATCGGCGCCTGCACGCCCCGGGCCACGTCGGTCGAATAGGGAGTGGAGCGCGATTCGTCGGGCAGGGTGGTGAAACCGATCTGGTTGTTGATGACCAGGTGAACGGTACCGCCGGTGGAATAGCCGTCGAGCTGGGAGAGGTTGAGGGTTTCGGCCACCACGCCCTGACCGGCGAAGGCGGCATCGCCATGCACCAGCACCGGGATCACGCGTGCGCGCGAAGGGTCGCCCAGCCGGTCCTGCTTGGGGCGCACGATGCCTTCGACCACCGGGTCGACGGCTTCGAGGTGGCTGGGGTTGGGGGCGACCGACACCACGATGTCCCGGCCGAGCGCCGTCTTGCGAACGCCGGAGGCGCCCAGGTGGTACTTCACGTCGCCCGAGCCCTGCGTGCTGGC
>CAYRWE010000276.1:0-6893 GCA_964427655.1 uncultured Solibacteraceae bacterium
CTGCTCCATTGTTTCTTGCCTCTGACAGTTGTGCCTGAGCCTCAAAAACTTTGGTCTCAAACCGTTCAGTCAACCTTAGGGAACTTCTCCGTGTCGGGCGGAGAGTCTACTTCCGACGAACCGCCAAGCCGGCCATCGGACCTTACTGAAGCTATCGTTCGCGGCACATGTCTTTTATAGTTGTTGTCTTCTGTGCTCGCGAGACACTATCGCAAAATTGCGCACGGAAACCAGACGCGGTAAAACTATTCATAACTGATTGGCGGTCCGCTGTCAAGAGAAATTCCATCCCTTCAACATGAAACGGCCAGCCTGCCGGTGCCATTCCGATCTCAGTCAAGCTGCTTGATTTAAGCACGCCAAACGCCATAACGTCAATAGTTTCACACGAAAATGTCTCATTATGGAGCCGTTTTAATCCGCGCGATCTCAATGGTGGGACGATTGCAAGGCCGTCCAACCGTTTTCGGGTCTATCGCCACGATAATTACGTAGAAAAACTGGTCGGAATCGATACGTTTGTCTCGCGGGTACGGTTATCGGAACTACGTGGCTCGGGCGGGATCAGATCGTCATGGCGAGGAAACCACCATCGACGCGCAGGATCGCGCCCGTCACGAATGAAGAGGCTCGCGGCGCGGCCAGGTAGACCGCCGCGCCCACCAGCTCGCAGCTCTCGCCGAACCGCCCCATGGGCGTGTGGGTCATGATACTGGCGGTGCGCTCCGGCGTGAGCAGCTTGCGGTTCTGTTCGGCCGGGAAAAAACCAGGCACGATAGCATTCACGCGGACGCGGTGGGGCGCCAGTTCGCGCGCCAGGAACTGGGTAATCTGGTTCACTCCCGCCTTGGCAATAGCATAGGTGAATACCTTAGAAAGCGGCGGTCCGGAGGATACCGAGGATATGTTGATGATGGAGCCGCCCCGGCCCGCATCCACCATGGCCTTGCCGAACACCTGGCATGCTAAAAAAACGCTTTTCAGGTCGCAATCGAGCAGGCGATACCACTCCTCTTCGGAGATGTCGAAGAAAGGCGTTCCGGAATTCACGCCGGGCGCGTTGATCAGAATGTCCACGTGGGAGAAGCGCGCCAGCACGGCTTTCAAGGCGTTCTCGAGGGCGGCCTTGCTGGTGGCGTCGCAGCCCAGCGCGAGGGCTTGACGCCCGGTGGACGCGATGGCTTGCGCGCGCGTCTCGGCATTGGCGAGATTCAGATCCAGGATGGCTATATCGGCTCCGGCTTCCGCGAGGCCGGTGGCCATCGCTCCGGCGAGAACGCCACCGCCGCCCACCACGACCGCCACTTGCCCGGCCAGCGAAAAGAGTCCGTTTTCCATCCGTTCAATGTTATCAGGAAGCGCGCGAAGCGGGCTCTCAACCCGCTGTCTCAGCCGGCTATGGCGTCGGCCAGGTGCGGCTGGTAGATGCAGCGCGGGTCCTCGGCCAGATAGTCGCCGGTGAAGGCATAGGCACGCGAGCGCGATCCGCCGCAGATCTTGGTGTATTCGCAGAGGCCGCATTTGCCCTCGCGCAGGCTGGTGTCGCGCAGGCTGTGGAACAGGGGGGAATCGCGGTAGACCGCGGTGAGCGAATCGCGCAGCACGTTGCCGCCGCTGACGGGCAGGAAACCGCTGGGGAAGATCTCGCCGGTGTGGGAGACGAACACGAAGCCCTTGCCATCGCTCACGCCGGCGGTGCGCCATGCCACGCCCTTGGCGCTCTCATTGTGCGTAACGCCGCCCTCGGCCTTGACGCGCTGCGCCACATAGCGGCGGTAGTGCATGGCCTCGGTGGTTTTGATGCCGAACGGCGCGGTCTTCGAGAGCTCGTACATGAACTCGAAGACCTGTTCGTACTCGGGCGCCAGCAGGTCGTCGCGTTCGGCGGCGCGGCCGGTCACGATGAGGAAGAACAGGCTCCACATTTTCGAGCGGACTTCCTTGACGATCTCCGCGATTTCCGCGAGGTGGGCCATATTGCGGCGCGTCACGGTGGTCTGGAACTGCGTATCGAGGCCGATATCGCGGGCATGGCGCAGGGCGAACATCGCCCGCTCGAAGGTGCCCGGGATGCCGCGGAAATCGTCGTGCGAAGCCGCGTCGTGGCCATCCACGCTGATGGCCATGCGGGTGATGCCGGCCTCTTTGAAACCCTCGATGGCTTGAGCGGTGAGCAACGGCGTGGCGCTGGGCGTGACGTTGGTGCGCAGGCCGATCTTCACACTGTGGCGGATCAGGTCGTACAGGTCGGGGCGCTTGAGCGGGTCGCCGCCGGTGAACACCATGAGGGGTTCGCCGAAGGAACGGATCTCGTCGAGCAGGCGGTATCCCTGCTCCGTGGAGAGTTCGGCGGGATGGCGCTCGGATTGGGCCGAGGCGCGGCAATGCACGCATTCCAGGTCACACGCCTGGGTGACCTCCCAGATGACCAGCATGGGCGACTGATCGAAGTTCATTCTGTCTCCAGTGTAAGGGCAACCAAGTTGCATTTCTGGGGCCAGCAGGAAGCGCGTTGATAACAGGGGCATAATTCAACACCGCAGCGCGTCAGGTCGAAGGGGGGTGGGGTAAATGCCCCAGCGGTTGCTGGGATAGCGGCCTGCTGATATCCTGAATGTTCATCCCCAACCCTCATAGTGAACAGGAGAAGAAATGGCTGTCAAAGTTGGTATCAATGGCTTCGGCCGCATCGGCCGTAACATCGTGCGCGCGGCTCTGGACCGCACCGATGTGGAATTTGTGGCGGTGAACGACATCACCGACACCAAGACGCTCGCTCACCTCTTGAAATACGACTCGGTGCTCGGGCCGCTCAAGGAGGAAGTCAAGGCTGGAGCGGATTGGATTTCGGTCGGCGGCAAGACCATCAAAGTTTTTGCCATCAAGGACCCGGCACAGCTCGACTGGAATTCGGTGGGCGCGCAGATCGTGGTGGAATCGACCGGCAAGTTTACCGATGCCAAGGAAGCCTGCAAGCACATTCGCGGCTCGGTGAAGAAGGTCATCATTTCGGCCCCGGCCAAGAACGAGGATATTACGATCGTGCTGGGCGTCAACGACGCCGCTTACGATCCCGCCAAGCACAACATCATCTCCAACGCTTCCTGCACCACCAACTGCCTGGCGCCGGTGGTCAAGGTGATCGACGACAAGTTCGGGATCCAGAAGGGATCGATGACCACGATCCACAGCTACACGAACGATCAGAACGTGCTGGATTTCCCGCATAAGGATCTGCGCCGGGCCCGCGCGGCCGCCCTGAACATGATCCCCACCACGACCGGGGCTGCCAAGGCTATCGGCCTGGTTATGCCGAACTTGAAGGGCAAGCTGGACGGTTACTCGATGCGCGTGCCCACACCGGATGTGTCGGTGGTGGACCTGGTGGCGCTGCTCGAGAAGCCGGCCACCGCCGAGGAAGTCAATGGCGCGCTGAAGGCCGCCGCCGAAGGCCCGATGAAGGGCATCCTGGCGTACACGGAAGACCCGGTGGTCTCTTCGGACATGCTGCACAACCCCAACAGCTCGATCGTGGACGGGCAGTTGACCAAGGTTCTCGACGGCAACCTATTAAAGGTAGTGGCCTGGTACGACAACGAATGGGGCTACTCCTGCCGGGTGGTGGATCTCATCGCCTTCCTGGTTAAGAAGGGCCTGTAGTTCGCAGGACGGGCCGCGTGAAGCGGCTCCTTAATTTCCCCGCAGCATTTCGCGCGCGCAATTGTACCCCGGGGCGCCCATGACGCCGCCACCGGGGTGCGCGCCGGACCCACACAGATACAAGCCCTCGACCGGCGTGCGGTAGCGCGCCCAGCCGGCCAACGGGCGCATGGCAAACATCTGATCAAGGCTCATCTCGCCGTGGAAGATGTTGCCGCCCGTTATGCCGAAGCGGCGCTCCAGGTCAAGCGGCGTGAGCACCTGGCGGTGCTCCACGATGGCCCGGATATTGGGCGCGTACTCCTCGATGAGCGAAATCACGCGGTCGCCGAAGGGCTCGCGCAGGTCGTCCCAGTTGCTCCCCCGCAGGGTATAGGGCGCGTATTGCAGAAAGATCCCCATGATGTGGCAGCCGGGGGGCGCGAGCGACGGATCGTACATAGTGGGGATCGTCAGTTCGAGCAGCGGGCGCTGGGAGGGCAGGCCGTACTTGGCGTCATCCCAGGCGCGCTCGACGTACTCGATCGAGGGACAAATGTGCATGGTGGTGCGGTGCTGCGGGCCGGGCGCGCCGGGCTGGGCCGTGAAATCGGGAAGCCCGGAGAGTGCCAGGTTGATTTTCGCGCTGGTGCCTTCGATGCGGAAGCGGACGATGGCGGCGCGGAATTCGGGGGCCAGGTCACGCTCTTCGACCAGGCGCAGGAAAGTGGCTTTGGGATCGAGGTTGGAGGCCACCGCGCCGGCTTCGATCTCTTCGCCGCTATCGAGTACCACGCCGCGAGCCTGGCCATCGCGCACCAGGACACGCGCCACCGGGGCATTCACGCGGATCTCGGCGCCGGCGGTGCGCGCCGCGGAGGCGATGGCTTCGGAAACCGCGCCCATCCCGCCCCTGACGAAGCCCCACAGCCCGCGATGCCCAGCCACGCCGCCCATGCAATGATGCAGCAGGATGTAAGCCGTGCCGGGCGAGCGCGGACCGCCATTGGCGCCGATCACGCCATCGGTCGAGAGCGTGACCTTGAGCTCGGCCGATTCGAAGCGCTCGTCCAGGAAATCCGCGGCGCTCTGGGTGAAGATCTTGACCAGCGCGACCAGGTCCGGTGAACTCATGCCGCGCAGGCGCGCAACGAATTTCAGGTAATCGAGGAAATCGCCGATGCCGGCGGGCGGAAAGCGCGGCGGGGCGACCAGCAGCAGGCCCTCGACCAGGCGCGAAATGCGCTCGAGCTGGTCTTCATAGGCGGGATAAGCCGCGGCGTCGCGCGCCGAGAAGCGGGCGATTTCGGCGAGCGTGCGGGCGCGATCCTGCCACATGAAGAAATGGCGGCCGTCGGGGAAGGCCGAGAAGAAGGCCGGATCCTTGGCATCCACGCGGTAGCCGTAGCGCGCGAGATCCAACTCGCGGACGATGCGCTCTTGCAGCAGGCTGGTCAGATAGGCAGCGGTCGAGACGCGGTAGCCGGGCCAAAGCTCTTCGGTGACCGCGCAGCCGCCCACCAGCTCGCGGCGCTCCAGGACGAGGACGCGCCGTCCCGCGCGCGCCAGATACGCGGCGGCCACCAGGCCATTGTGGCCCCCGCCGATGATTACGGCATCGTATTTGGGCATGGATTACCTGTGTTTGGGGACCGACCGCTCCCTTACGGTCGCGGCTCGGTTTGCGGTTCCGAGCCGCGACGGTAACGGAGCGCTTGTCGGCACGAAATTGGGTTCGCGACGCCACCGCGCTCACCGCTTGCGAAACGCTACCACGGCCAGCGGAGGCAGCGTGACCGCGATGCTCTGCGGCCGGTTGTGTCTGGGCACTGGCCGCGTGGAAACCAGGCCGCCGTTGCCCAGGTTCGAGCCGCCGTAGATCTCCGAATCCGTGTTCAGGATCTCCTCGTAAAAGCCCTCTTCGGGCACGCCGAATTCGTAGGCGAAGCGCGGCATGGGCGTGAAGTTGCAACAGAACAGGATGGTTTCGTGAGGGTCTTCGGAATGGCGCGCGAAGGCGATGATGGAATTCTCCCAATCGTGGAAGTCAACCCATTCGAAGCCGGAGTAGTGGAAATCCACCTGGTAGAGCGCCGGGCTGGAAATGTAGATGCGGTTCAGCTCGCGCACCAGGTTTTGCAGTTTGCGATGGAAATCGAACTCCAGCAGCTCCCAGCGGACGGAAGCGTTGGAGTTCCACTCTTCGCGCTGGCCAATATCCTGCCCCATGAAGAGTAGCTTCTTGCCGGGATGGCCCCACATGTAAGCCAGGAAGGCGCGCGCGTTGGCGAACTGGCGCCACTCGTCGCCGGGCATCTTGCCGATCAGCGAACCCTTGCCGTGCACCACCTCGTCATGCGAAATGGGCAGCACGAAATTTTCGTGAAAAGCGTAGAGCAGGCTGAAGGTGATGGCGTTGTGGTGATACTTGCGGTAGATGGGGTCCTGGCTGAAGTAGCCCAGCATGTCATGCATCCAGCCCATGTTCCATTTCATGGTGAAACCCAGGCCGTTGAGATAAACCGGCTTGGAGACGCCCGGAAACGCGGTGGATTCCTCGGCCACGGTGAAGGCGCCCGGAACTTCGTGGGCCAACTCGTTGAAGCGGCGCAGGAAGTCGATGGCCTCCAGGTTCTCGTTGCCGCCGTACTGGTTGGGGATCCATTCACCGGCCTTGCGCGAGTAATCCAGGTAGAGCATGGAAGCTACAGCATCTACGCGCAGGCCATCGATGTGATATTCCTTCAGCCAGAACAGGGCATTCGAGATGAGGAAAGTGCGCACCTCGTTGCGGCCATAGTTGAAGACCAGGGTGCCCCACTCGCGATACTCGCCCTTGCGCGGGTCGGCGTGCTCGTAGAGCGCGGTGCCATCGAAGAAGGCCAGACCGTGCGCATCCTTGGGGAAATGGCCCGGCACCCAATCCACGATCACGCCGATGCCCGCCTGGTGGCATCGATCGACGAAGTAGCGAAAGTCATCCGGGGTACCGAAGCGCGAGGTGGGCGCGAAATAGCCGGTCACCTGGTAGCCCCACGACCCGGAGAAGGGGTGCTCCATGATGGGCAGCAGCTCGATATGCGTGTAGCCCATGCGCTTCACATATTCCACCAGCTTCACCGCCAGCTCGCGGTAGGTGAGCGGCTGGCCCATGGGGCCGCGCAGCCAGGATTCCAGGTGCACCTCGTAAACGGCGATGGGGGATTTCAGCCAATCGGTGCGGCCCCGCCGCTCCATCCATTCCGCGTCGCTCC
>CAYRWE010000277.1:0-6870 GCA_964427655.1 uncultured Solibacteraceae bacterium
TGGCCCGCCCGCGCGCTTCCGAGAAGAACGCCTGGTTGTTATTGGCGCCATCCACCGTATTGCCGTTGTAGAGTCCGGAAATGCCGCGATAGGAAACCATGCCGCTCGAGCCGTCCGTGGTGACGTTCGGCGTCAGCAGAGCGAAAGTGTCCCAGCGCCGCCCGGCGATCGGCAGGTTGCTCACGGCCGATTCGCTGATCACCTGCGATTGTTCGGTCTTCTCCGCATCCACCACCGGTGCTTGCCCGGTCACGGTCACCACTTCCTGCGTGGCCTTCAGGGCCAGCGAGAAATCGAGCGTCAGCGTCTGGCCCACCTGGAGCGTCAACTCCTTGCGCAGGACCGTCTCGAACCCGGCCTTGCCGGCCTTCACTTCGTAGTGGCCCGGCTGGAGAAAGGGCGCCACGTAGATGCCCGCCTCGTTGGACTGGAGCCGGCGCTCGACGTTGGTGTCCGTGTTGCGGATGCTCACTTCGGCCGCCGGCACGCTCAAACCCGAGGGGTCCTTTACGGTGCCGGTCATGGTTGCGGACCCCACTCCCTGCGCCGAAGCCACTGGTGTGAAGGCGGCAAGAAGCGTAATTGCGATCAGACTCGGTATTACAGATATGCGCATCTGTCTCTCCTTTTTATCTGCGGAATTCTGGTGAACAGACATGCTATCAAATGGCAGCATTTCAGGGGCGTGACGAAATGGTATGCGGATTGCCAAACCGCGCCCCGGCGGAGCGCATGCCATACTGAAACGTGCAGGCTGCCATGGATACTTTGCCGGCCAGACTGGCGGCCGTCCGCGAGCGGATCGCCCGCGTGGCGGAGCGCGCCCATCGCGACCCGGCCGGCATCCTGCTGCTGGCCGTCACCAAGGTCTTCCCGGCCGCCATCATCCGCGAGGCTTACGGCCTGGGGTTGCGCGATTTCGGCGAAAATTACGTTCAGGAATTCGAGGGAAAAGCCCCCGAAATCGCCGACTTGTCCGGCTCCCGTTTCCACTTTATCGGCCATTTACAGTCCAATAAGTCCGTCAAGGCCGCCCAGTTGTTTCAGGTGATCCAGACTGTGGATTCGCCCAAGCTGGCCCGCCGCCTCAATGAGGCTGGCCGCCCGCTGGAGGTCATGCTGGAAGTCAAGCTCTCCGCGGAGCAGGCCAAGAGCGGCGCCGATCCCCAGGCGCTCTCCGAGTTGATCGCCGCCGTGCGCGACTGCCCCAACCTGCGGCTCCTCGGCTTAATGACCATACCGCCCTGGTCGGAGGACCCCGAGGCCGCCCGCCCCCTCTTCCGGCGCCTCCGCGAACTGGCCGTGCGCCACGAGTTGAGCCAGCTCTCCATGGGCATGTCCCACGACCTGGAAACCGCCATCGAAGAAGGCTCCACCTGCGTGCGCGTGGGGACGGCGCTGTTCGGCAGCCGCGTTCGAGCGTGACCGCCGGTCTCTTCTCGCCCCTTCCTCCCGCGCCCAGCGGGGTGGCCGATTACGCTGCCGCGCTGCTCGAGGAGTTGCGCCGGCACGGTCGCGTGGAAGTGGCCCCGCGCCGTTGCGACGTGGCGTTGTGTCACCTGGGCAATAACGCGCTCCACCGGCCAGCCTACCGGCGTGCCCTGGAATCGCCCTCCGTGGTGGTCCTGCATGACGCCGTGCTGAACCATTTCCTGCTGGGGCAGCTCGGAGAAGAGGCTTATATCGAGGAATTTGTCTACAACTACGGCGAGTGGAATCGCGCCCTGGCGCGGGATCTGTGGCGCGCCCGTGCCGGCTCGGGCGCCGACAGCCGCTATTTCCGCTATCCCATGCTGCGCCGCGCCGTGGAGCACGCCCGCGCCGTGGTGGTGCACAATCCGGCCGCCGCCGAAGCCGTCCGTGAGCACGCCCCCGCCGCACGTATCGTCGAAATTCCGCACCTCTTCCGCCCTCCGACGCTGCCCGGCGATGGTGCGGTCGCTCGTTACCGCCAAGCTTTGGGAGTGGCGCCGGACGCTTTCCTCTGCGGCGTATTCGGATATCTGCGCGAATCGAAGCGCCTTACCGCCGTGCTCGAGGTCTTCACGCGGCTGCGGCGCGAGCTTCCCCGCGCGGCTCTGCTCGTGGCCGGCCGCTTCGTTTCTCGGGATCTGGAGCGCGCCGCCGCCGGCCTGCTGGCCGAATCCGGCGCCATCCGCCGCCCCTTCCTGAGCGAGCCCGAATTCTGGCTGGCCGCGCGCGCCGTGGATGCCTGCATCAACCTGCGCTCTCCCGCCGCCGGAGAAACCTCCGGCATCTCGATACGCCTTATGGGGATCGGCAAACCCGTGATCGTGACCGATTCCCCCGAATACCGGCGTTTCCCTGAGGATGCCTGCCTGCGGGTGCCGCCCGGCTTGCCCGAGAAGGATTCCGTGCGCGCCCATGTAGTTTTGTTATCATCGGTTTTAGGGGTGGCTCCAGCCATCGGCCAACGGGGTGCAAGCCATATCGCGGCCTGCCACGGGGTGGAACAAGCCGGAAACCGGTACTGGGACGTTTTGTGCGAGTGCTGTACTTGAACGCGCCGGCGTCGCTATGCGCCGTTCTGATTTGCGCTCACGCATGGAGTGCGCCACCGCAGCGCCCCTTCGTCCGGGAACTGCACGTGCCCGTCCTCATGCGCGACGGCGTGCGCCTCTACGCCAATGTTTTCCTGCCTGCCGAGCACGCGCGCATTCCCGCCATCCTGGTTCGAACGCCTTATGGCAAAGGCGAAGACATCGCTACCTATTACGCCCCTTTCGTCGAGCACGGGTACGCCCTGGTGGTCGAGGACGTGCGCGGGCGCTATGAATCCGAGGGCATTTTCGATCCCCTACACCAGGAAACCGAAGATGGCGACGACACCCTGAACTGGATCGCCGCGCGACCCTGGTCGAACGGCAAAATCGGCATGATGGGCGGCTCCTACCTGGGGATCGTGCAGTGGAAAGCTGCGCTCACCGGCAACCCCCACCTCAAGGCCATCTTCCCGGTGGTTTCGGGCTACGACGATTATCGCGATCGCTTCTACTCCACCGGCGGCGCCGTCAAGCTGGGCAACCGCCTGGGGTGGATGTCCGAAAACCTGCGCGTGCCGGACTACCACCCCGATTTCAGCCGTTTCGTCCTGCACCTGCCCCTGCACACCGCCGATATCGCCGCCACCGGCCGCGAATCTTCCATGCTCCGCGAAGCTCTGCGCCATCCCGCCTTCGACGATTTTTGGCGCTCCATCAGCGTCCGCGAGCAGATCGCCAAAATTCGCATCCCGGTTTTCGCCGTGGGCGGCTGGTACGACAACTACGGGCAGAGCGACCTGGAGGCCTTCGCGGCCCTGCGCAAAATCTCCGGCTTGAACCGCGTCCTGATCGGCCCCTGGCCGCACAACATGTCCAGCCGCTTCGCGACCGCCGATTTCGGGCCGGATGCCCAAATACCCATTCGTGAGATGCAGCTCGAATGGTTCGACCAGTGGCTCATGGGAAAAGACACCGCGCTGATCTCCCAGCCGCCCGTGAAGATCTTCGTCATGGGCGCCAACAAGTGGCTCGATGAGCGTGAGTGGCCTCCCCGCCAGGCGCATCCCCTGAACCTCTACCTGGCCGGCGGCGGCCGCGCCAATAGCCTCTCGGGCGATGGCTTGCTGGCCGAACAGCCCGCCCGTCACGGTGCCGATCGCTTCGTCTACGATCCCCACGATCCCGTGCCCACGCACGGAGGCGCGGTCTGCTGCAATCCTCGGATATTCCCCTGGGGACCCCTCGATCAGCGGCCCATCGAACGGCGCAAGGACGTGCTGGTCTACACCGGCAACCCGCTCCCCCAGGATGTGGAAGCTATCGGACCGGTTAAAGCGATTCTGTACGTCTCGACCAGCGCCCGCGATACGGACTTCACGGTCAAGCTGGTGGACGTTTTCCCGGATGGCTTCGCGCGCAATCTGAGCGACGGCATTCTGCGCCTGCGCTATCGCAGCTCCCTGTCCCAGCCCGAGCTTGCCCGCGCCAACCAGACCTACCAGATCGCCGTGGATGCCGGCGTCACCGGCAACGTCTTCCTGCGCGGCCATCGCATCCGCGTGGAAATTGCGAGCGCCAATTTCCCGCGTTTCGACCGCAACCCCAACACCGGCGGCCCTATTCCCGACGAAACCCGGCTCCTGAAAGCCAGCCAGACGGTCTACCACGACCGCCAGCATCCCTCGCGCCTGGTCCTGATGGTCATGCCGTAGCCTCCCTACTGAGCCGCGCGCGTAAGCGAGCGGTCCCCCGGCGGCGGCAAAACCTACTTCGCTGGTTCCTCATCCAGTACGCAAATATCGTCCAAATTGCGATACTTCTCCGCGTAATCCAGCCCGTAACCCACCACGAACCGATCCGGAATCCGGAACCCGACGTAGGCGACGTGCACCGGCCGCAGCCGCCGCTCGGGCTTATCCAGCAGCGCCGCGATGCGCAGCGATTTGGGATTGCGCTGCTCGAGCAGGTGCATCAGGTAATTCAGCGTCACGCCGCTATCCACGATGTCCTCGACAATCAATACATCGGCGCCTTCCAGTTCGATATCCAAATCCTTGGTGACTTTGACTTCGCCCGACGATGTCTTGCCCCGGCCGTAGGTCGAGATGCCCATAAAATCCACGAACACGTCGCGCTTCATGGCGCGCGCCAGGTCCGTCAGGAAAAAGCAGGCGCCCTTCAGGATGCAGACCATGTGCAAGTGTCCGTTGGGATAATCGGCGGAGATCTGCTCGCCCAGCTCGCGTATGCGGGCCTGAATCTTCGCGGCGGAAATCAGGACCGGCAGCTTCGGATCGGTCATAGGGGAAAGAGTCTATTATGTGCATACCGAAACCCCAAAGGCATCACCGCGTTATACTCGCTGGGAAGGAGACTCCCCAAAACATGAAACGCGCACTGACCTCCGTTCTCTTGATGGCCGCCTCGGCCGCACTGGGATTCGCCCAGATGCAGATGCCGGGCGGCGGAAAGAAAGCTCCCCTCAGTCCCCCGGCCGATACCTCCGTCACGATCGACGGAAAGGCTATCTCGATCAAGTACTCGGCGCCCTCCCTGCGGGGCCGCGACGTCTTCGCCAAGGGCGGCGTGGTCAGCAAGGACCCGACTTATCCCGTCTGGCGCGCCGGCGCCAACAGCGCAACCGCTCTGCACACCGATGCGGATCTCGCGATCGGCGACCTGGCCGTGCCCAAGGGCGACTATACCCTCTTCGTTTTCCTCAATGACGGTAAGTGGCAGCTCGTCGTCAACAAGCAGACCGGCCAGTGGGGCCTGAGCTACGACAAGGCGCAGGACCTCGGCCGCGTCCCCATGAATATGAGCAAGCCGCCCGCGCCCGTCGAGACCTACAAGATGGTGCTTTCGAGCGCCGGCGGAAACTCCGGCAAACTGCAACTCGAGTGGGCGGACGTAGTCGCCTCGGTGCCCTTCACGGTGAAATGAACTTCCTCGTACCCAACCTGGGAACCACCTCGCTCAAATACCAGGTGATCGAGATGCCGTCCGAGAAGGTGCTGGCGAGCGGGCGGTTCGAGCGCGTGGCCGATTATCGCGAGGCCATCGCCAAGATCTCGACCGGCGAGGTAGCCATCCACGCGGTGGCGCTCAAGGCCGTCATGGGCGGCCCGCGCTATCGCGGCACTTTCCTGGTCGATGCGGACGTGGTGGCGGCCCTGCGCCAGTTTCTGCCCGCCGCGCCCGCCCACAACGCCATCTACCTCACCGCCATCGAGGCCTTTCAGGCCGCTATGCCCGGCGTGCCGCTGGTGGCCGCTTTCGAAACCGAGTTCCACGCCACCATGCCGGAACACGCGCGTCTCTACGGCGTGCCGGGCCCCTGGCTGGAGGATGGCGTGGCGAAGTACGGCTTCCACGGCGCCTCGCACCGCTACGTGGCCGAGCGTGCGGCCGCCATGCTGGGAAAGCCGCTCAAGCTGGTGAGCTGCCACCTGGGCGGGAGTTCCTCGATGTGCGCCATCGACCGGGGACGCTCGGTCGATACCACCATGGGCTTCTCTCCGCAATCCGGCCTGGAAAACGCCACGCGCCACGGCGATCTCGACGTGTTCGCGGTGCTCTACATGATGGAGCGCCACGGCTGGACCACCGGTGAAGTGCGCCAGCAGTTGGCGAAGGGCGGCGGCCTGACCGGGCTTTCGGGCGTGCCGGGCGGCGATCTGCGGGATATCGAAGCCGCCGCGGCATCCGGCAGCCGGAGAGCTGCCGCGGCTGTCGAAGTCTTCGCCTACCAGGTCAAGAAGACCATCGGCGCGCTGGCGGCGGCCATGGGCGGACTGGATGCCGTGGCTTTCACTGGCGGAATCGGCGAGAACTCGGCCAGCCTGCGGGCGCGCTGCTGCGAAGGCCTGGCGTTTCTTGGAATCCACCTGGACGCCGACCGCAACGAGCGCGGGAGCGGCGATCGCCTGGTCTCAACGGAAACCTCTCCGGTCGCCGTTCTGGCACTCCGAACCAATGAGGAACTGGTCGTAGCTCGGCGGGCTTATGGCTTGATGGAGGGAAAAGGTGCCGATTCCCAGCGGTCGCGGCTCTGATCCGAGCCGCGACCGTTAGGGAGCGGTCTTCGCTTACTGATCGCGGCGTTTGAGCGTGGGACGCTCGTCCTGATCCGGCGCCGGGGTGGTGCCGTCGCCGTTGGTGTCTACCGGTCCCGTACCGCTGCCGGGCGCGCGGCGTAGGCGCGGCTTGTTGGGATCCTGCGTATCCACCTTGCGGCGGTTGTGCAGCATCGCCAGGCGCCCTTTTACATCGTTGAATTCGGATGTGTTCACCACGTATTCCGGCTTGGCGACCAGAATCTTCTGAATCTCTTCCTGGGAAGCCTTGATGCGGTCGTCGGTCATCG
>CAYRWE010000278.1:0-6827 GCA_964427655.1 uncultured Solibacteraceae bacterium
TCTTCGAGCGGGCCGCGAAGAACGGGCCGCCATTCTTGCCCGCCAGGTAGCCGAGAAATCCGGCCAGCAGCAGGAAGTTAACCCATTTCCACGGCGCCAGATGGTCCTCGGAGGCGCTTTCGCTACTGGCGGCCTTTTCGGTCTTGCCGCCCGCGGCTTCCTGCGACCAAACGCAGGGCGCCGCAGCCAGGCCGAGCAGCATAACAGGTACCAGGAGAGTCTTCATGCCGCGCTCCGCCGCAGGATGGATTCCGCGATCAGGCCAGCCAGCGCGTCGCTATCGCGATCCAAGGTGGCGCGAGCCGCTTCCGCGTCGGCGGCCAGACTGGCCTTGGCCTCTTTCACCACCGCGTCGGCGCGCGCGCGCGCCGCGGCCAGATCGGCGGCTTCGCGCTCCTGCAATTGCTTGTGCAACTGCTCCTGCGCCTGGTACACCTCGGCCCGCGCCGCCCGCATGGCGCCCTCATATTCGGCCGCCTTGGCCGCCGCGCGCTCCATGCTTTGCTCGGCCAGCTTGCGTGCACCTTCGCTGGCTTCGTAGCGCCGGTGGAGCACCTTCTCGAGCGGTTTAAAGAAGACTGCCTTCAAATAGAAATTCAGCAGGATCAGCAGCACAAACGTGGGCAGAGCTTTCAGCAGGAGCCCGCCCAAAGCGTGCAATGTGGCTTCCATGTGAGTGACAAGGATAAAACGGTCTAAT
The DNA here is from genome assembly GCA_964427655.1 of uncultured Solibacteraceae bacterium. GTDB lineage: Bacteria > Acidobacteriota > Terriglobia > Bryobacterales > Bryobacteraceae > CAVQNQ01. Next base: position 701 of record CAYRWE010000278.1, read on the forward strand.
ATTTAACGAGCTCAGAGTAGCATCCGTCGGAAATGTGCGTCAACCGGCGCCAAAAGCAGCACTTTAATACGATGAAGTGGTGCCCGGCGCCTTTCTTCTCAAATAAATATCGTACCAGGACAGGTACCGCGCGTGGCGCCGGTCCGCGGCGATATCCACGGTGCCGACCGTGTAATCCGATTCAGTCCGAAATCGGTGCAGTTCGGACCAGGCGGCCCGTCTCTCGCGCGCGCCGGTCGATTCGGTCACAGTTCGCGATCTGGTCGAGCCGATACACTGCTGATGTGGCAAGCTTGGCGGGCCGAAGAAAGCCGCCCGATGAACCCCGAGGAAGTGGCTGGCGAGGTGGGACTCTCGAAACGCAAACTGGCCACCGCGATTCAGCGCCTGGAGGATGCCGGCGTCACCGAGGTGCTTCCCTCCGGCGAAGTGCGCGCGCGCGAGCACGCCGACCCCGCCGAGGCCGCGCGCGCTACCGCCGAGGAGCAGGAGCGCCGCAAGCGGATGAAGAAGGAGAACCTCGAACAGACGCGCGCCTACGCGGACGCCGCCGGCTGCCGCCGCGAGTTGCTGCTGCGCTATCTGGGCGACGAGTTCAGCGGCCCCTGCAATTTCTGCGACGACCGCGCGGCCGCCTCGGGCGAAATCGCCGCCGGAGCGGGAGCCGGCACGCGCCGCGAGGCGGTATGAAAGATCCGGAAGAGTGCCCGCTCCATATGTGTTGACTTAGGCGCTGAGATCGAAAAAAGTAGAAGACTTAGCCTTCAGAGCAGGATGGTATGGGGTATGAGGGGCGCCAACTCCGAAGCGGCACGCCAAGCTTCCAGCCAGTTTCCGGTATCGGCGTTTTTATGCCATCATCGCCCGAAATGCCAGGTGCTATCATCGCATCGCTGGTGACGTAAATGCGAATCCAGGCGTTCATAGAGAGGGCTGGCTCAATGCCAAACGGCTGGGCACGTGTCGACCTCGTTCGCAAAGTGCGCGCTGGTCTGCTCTTGGATTTCTCGGTCCATCGCGGACGTCGTGGAAAGATTCTGGGGCATTGGACAGTCACATTCGGAGGGGTCCATGAAATCAAGATCACGGACCTGGATGGAGGGGGCTTAGCGGTGTACCCGAGTTCGCATCCCGCTGCTCGCCAGTATGTGGCGAGGTTGGCTACGTTGCGGTGGCCCCGGAGCGGTGATACGCCGGAGGTATTGGCGGCTCTTCAGCAGGCGCATGTGGAGGCGGTTGACGACTGGATTCCATTTGACCGCTACCTGCAAATAAACACGCCCTATAACGGCACCCCTTTCCTTCCGCATTTCGCGCCTGTATCCGGCAACTGCTTCGTCTGCAAGGGGCCGGACTTTTTGTTGAGGGCTTACGCAAATGCGCTTGAAGCCACAGGGCAGCAGGTACACTTGCGGCTGCACGGCAGACCACAGCGCAGAACACTGCGACCTCAGGTCCTGCACTTTGGTTCGTCCTACGTAGTTGCAGACTGTCTGACTGCCGAACAGCAATGAGCCAGTGTAATGGTGAAACTCCGGTTGAGGGCTGCGAAGTGGCGTTACCGGAAACCCCTCCCCCGGATGCCACCCGGCCGAATCACGCCCTAACCGCCGGAGCCCAGAATACGAACCTCTTTCCCGAAACTGGGAGTCGCCCAGGGCCTAAGTTAACGCCCCCCGGCCTTCCCCCCAATCCTCACTCGACCGCTTCGAAGATGCCGCGCTCCCTGTCTTTGCGCACCGAGTGCCAGTCGAAGCAGCGGCCGTTCATCGCCACATACACGCCGGGAGGCAGAGTTTGCACGAAGGCCAGGGCCGTGCCCAGATTGAAAAGGCCGTCGGAGCTGCCGAACTTGTAAGGCACCATGGCGCCGGTTAGCACGATGGTCTTGTCCGCGATCTCTCTTCCCAGCACCGCGGCGGTCTGCTCCATGGTGTCGGTCCCATGCGTGATCACGATGCGCGCTTCGGAGGCCTCCCGGCAGCGCCGCAGAATCAGTTGCCGTTGGTCGCCGGTCATCTGGAGGCTGTCGATCATCATGAGGGTCTCCACCTGCACATCCAGGTGGCAACGCCCCAGTTGGAGCATGTCGGGGAGGTGGGTGCGGTCGAAGAACAGCTCGCCGGCGATCTCGTTGTACTCCTTGTCGAAGGTGCCGCCGGTTACGAAGATGCGGATGCGCTCGGGAGGCATTCCGAGGTTCACCAGTACCCTTCCCGCAGCACCGCCTTGCGGCAGGCCGCGCAGAATTCCGCGCCCTTCACGTCCAGGCGCTCCACGCCGTGGCTGGAGGACATCACGCAGCGCCAGTCCGGACAGTGGCGCAGGCCGAAGGTGTGGCCGATTTCGTGGGCGGCCTCCTTGACCAGGCGCTCGCGTGTGAGTTCGTCGCGCGGCGGCAGGCCGTAAAACTCCTCCTTCAGCCGCGCCGTGGAGACCACCGCGCAGGCGCCATCGAGCTGCGCTTCGCCGAAGACGAAGGTCAGCACCGGCACGAACAGATCGTGGCCCGTCACGCCCAGCACGCGCGCGCCCGCATCGGCGTGCCGCTCGAGCCTCTGAATGATGGCCGTGGAATGATACTGGCCGCGCCCGGCTTCGAGCGAAAAGCCGATATCCAGCGTCTCAGGCCGGATGCGGCAGGGCGTGCGGAAGGTGCGGGCCAGCGCCGCGGCCAGTTGCTCCAGCATGTCCAGGCCGGGCTCGGCGCCGTTGCCGTTCCCGGTGGAAAGGCCGAGCGGAATGAGATGGATGGGCTTCACCTCGAGCCGTTCTACCTTAGGCCGTAGCGGCGCAGCTTGTTATAGAGCGTGGTCCGGTCGATATCGAGAATGCGCGCCGCCCGCGAGAGGTTGTGCTGGGTCTCGCGCAGAATGCGCTCGATGTGCACGCGCTCCACATCCTCCAGGCTCTTGCCGCCCTTCGGTTCGTCCGGCTGGAACTGGAACGAGAAGTCGGCGGGCCGGATTTCGCTTCCGCGCCCCACCACCAGCGCGCGCTCCACGGCGTTCTCCAGCTCGCGCACGTTGCCCGGCCAATCGTGCCGCATGAGCACCTCCAGCGCCTCGGCCGAGATCTGCGGCACGGGACGGCTGGTGGCCATGCAGAACTTGTTGAGGAAATGGTTGACCAGCAGCGGGATGTCGTCGCGCCGCTCGCGCAGCGGCGGCAGGTCGATGCAGAACACGTGCAGCCGGTAATACAGGTCCGGCCGGAACGTCCCGGCCTTCACCAGGTTCTCCAGGTTCTTGTTGGTGGCGGCGATGCAGCGGAAATCCACCTTGATCTGCTGGTTGCCGCCCACCCGCACGATCTCCTTTTCCTGCAGCACGCGCAACAGGTCGGTCTGCGTCTTGAGGCTGATGTCGCTGATCTCGTCCAGGAATACCGAGCCGCCGTCGGCTACTTCGAACTTGCCCTTCTTGCGGTATTGCGCGCCCGTGAAGGCGCCCTTCTCGTGGCCGAACAGTTCGCTTTCGAGCAGCGTTTCGGTGAGCGCGCCGCAATGGATGGTCACCATGGGCATGTAGCGCCGCGGTCCGGCCGCATGGATGGCGCGCGCCACCACTTCCTTTCCCGTGCCGCTCTCGCCGGTGATAAGCACGGTGGCTTCGGTGGGCGCCACCATCTCGATCAGCTCCACCACCTTCTTCATGGCGGGGCTCTTGCCGATCAGCTCCGTGCTGGGAAAGACCTCCTGGAGGTTCTCCCGCAGCCGCACCACCTCGCGCCGCGCGCGCTTATGCTCCAGCGCGTTGTAGACCAGGTGCGAGAGCTCGTCCGGGTCCACCGGCTTGGTGATGTAGTCGTAGGCACCGTGTTTGAGCGCCTGCACGGCCGTCTCCACCGAAGCGTAGCCGGTCATGACGACCACGGTTAGATCCGCGTCGGCGTCGTGCAGACGCGATTGCAGCTCCATGCCGTCCATGCCGGGCATTTTGATGTCGATGAGCGCGATATCGAACTCGCCCTGCTGAATGGCCTCGAGCGCCTCGCGCCCGCCGGCCACCGGCCGGGCCGTGTAGCCCTCGCTGAGGAACCATTTGCTCAGCGAATCGCGGACCACCAGCTCGTCGTCCACGATCAGAATCCTGCCCTTGGTCTTCACCGCCGATGTCGGTTCTACAGCCGTTGCCATTGAGTCCTCCAAATTCCCCGCACGGCGGAAATCCGCCGCTTCCCCCTCACTGCCTTACCTCCGCCGCGATCGCCACCGTCGCCGGCAGCGCCACGATGAACTCCGTTCCTTCACCCGGCGTGGAGCGGACCGAGATCTCGCCCGCGTGCTGCTCCACGATGCTCGACGCCACGGCCAATCCCAGGCCGGTGCGATTCGGGTCCTCCTTGGTGGTGAAGAACGGATCGAAAATTCGCGGCAGCACTTCCGCCGGGATGCCGCTTCCCGTGTCCTTGACCCGCACCGAGATCTGCCCGGTCTCGGGATCGAAAGCCGTCGCCACCCGAAGGTTGCCTCCCTTGGGCATGGCCTCCGAAGCGTTCACCATCAGCACCAGCAGCACCTGCTGGATCTGGTTGGCGTCGCAATCGACCGGCGGCAGATCGGCCGCCAGCGATTCTTCGAGCGCGATGCTCTGCATCTCGAGCTTGTGCTTGACCAGCAGAATGGCGCGCCGCGCGATGCCGTTGAGGTCGTTCGGTTCCCGTTTGCTGGGCTGCTGGCGCGAGAAGGCCAGCAGGTTCTTTACCAGGTCGCCGCAACGCTTGCTCTCCCGCTCGATGGTTTGAAGCTGCTCGCTCAGCTCGTCGCGGCCCGCGAATTCCTGTTTGGCCAGCTCGCGACCCGTCAGCCGCGCATAGGTCAGAATGCCGAAGAGCGGGTTGTTGATTTCATGCGCCACGGTGGCGGCCAGCTTGCCGATGGAGGCCATCTTTTCGGAGCTGAGCAGGGTCTTGTGGACGCGCTCGAGCTCGGCGGTCTTGCGCCGCACCTGCTCTTCGATCTTGGCCTGCACGCCGGCCACCTCGGCGGTCATCTTGTTGAAAGAAGCGGCCAGGTCGCCCAACTCGTCGTCCGTGCGCACCGGCAGGCGGTATTCAAGGTCCCCGCCGGCCACGCGGTGGGTGCCGTCGATCAGCTCCTTCACCGGCCGGTACACCACCACCCACATGAACAGCAGGGCCGCGGCGCATCCGAACGAAATCGCGCCCACCAGAAACCAGGTCAGGCTGGCCTGCTGCTGGGCGATCTGCTCGTCCACCGTGGCCAGCGAGAGATTGGCGTCGATCACCCCCAGCACGCGCTGCCCGGCGTTGTGCACGTGGCAGGCGGCGTTCGAGCATTCCGGCGCGTTGTCGATGGGACGGATAACGGCTACCACGTGGTGGCCCGTGCGGTCCGTGAAAAGGCGCGCACGGTCCGTGCGCCTGAGCTTGGCCAGCGGCGCGGATTGCGCGTGGCACTGATAGCACGCTTCGGCGCTCTTATCCACCACCCGGCCGGTCTCCGCGCGGTCGGTGGAATAGGTGATGCGGCCTTCGGGATTGAAAATGCGGATGCGCTGAATGCCCGCCTCGCTGCCCAGCTCCTGGATGACGTTGTAGAGCGCGTCGCGATCGTTGTGCAGCATCTCGTAATGCGTGCTGCGCAGGATCACGTCGGCCACCCGCTCGGCCGCTTGCTGCACCAGGCTGAGCGAATTAGCGCGCTCTACGCGCAGGTTGATGTAGCCGAACAGGGTGAAGAAAACCGCTGTGCTGGCGATAACGCACACCGCGAGCTTGGCGGCCAGACCGATGCGGATTTTCTTCCCCGGCTTCATTCGACCACGACTAAGGCTTCCTCCGAATCTTCCATCTCCGAGCGTGCCGCCTCATGCGCCTGCGCTTCGAAAATGGGGAAGTACTGCGCGATTCCCCGGAAGGTCGCGAACCCCACCGCCACAATCGAGAGCGTGACCGCTATCTCGCTCCACTTGGGGATGTAGTGCGTGCCGGAGCCGGCCTCCAGGCCGGTGATGCCCACGTTCAGGCGATTGGCGATGAAGCCGAACACCACCATCACCGAGCAGGCGTACAGCGCTCCCGGACGCATGCGGATTTTGGACTGGTAGAGCAGGATGGTCGGCACAATCATGAGCGCCATTTCCAGTCCGAACAGCCAGGTCTC
>CAYRWE010000279.1:0-6824 GCA_964427655.1 uncultured Solibacteraceae bacterium
CGATGGAGCCGACGCCGATCAGGAACGCGTAGGTTCCGGTGCCGCCGGCCAGGCCCGTGGTTTCGGTGTCGAGGAAAGCCCACCGCCCAGGAGGCGCGCTCGCGACCGCCGAGGCCGAAAGCGGCCCCAGCAGATCGTCGGGCAACTCGGCCAGCGCGGAAATCTCCACGCTGCCGTGGCGCCGATGGCGCTCCCAGAGCTTCTCGGTTTCGAAGTGCTCGCCGTGGGCCGTGCGCACCACCTCGCCGGAGATGAGTTCCTCGATGAAACAGCGGGAAGCGAGCGGAGCGGCTGCGGGCGGCGCTTCCACCGCGGGCCGGTCGGCGAATTTGCGATCGATGCGCGCAATCTGGCGGCGCAGGGCGGCGAGCTGTTGCTGTAGATCCTCCATTCGCCTCTTATTCGCCTACTATAGTGCGCGGAGATAGCCCATTTCAAGTGGGCCGCCGTTCAATCCAGTTGCTATATTCAAAATTGTGATCAAGAGCGCAGTTATCCCGGTGGCGGGTCTAGGTACGCGCCTGCTGCCGGCCACCAAGTCCCAGCCCAAGGAAATGCTGCCAGTGGCGCGCAAGCCCATCGTGCAGTATGTGGTCGAAGAACTCGTCTCCAACGGCATCCAGCAGATACTTTTCGTCACCGGCCGCAGCAAGGCCTCCATCGAGAATCATTTCGATCACGATCCCGAGCTGTTCCGTGCGCTCAAAGAGGCCAACAAGCAGGAGCTGATCTCGGAAATGGATTTCGCCTCGCTCGCGGCCAATCTCTTCTATACCCGCCAGCGCCTGCAAAAGGGTTTGGGCGATGCCGTGCTGTGCGCCGAGAACTTCGCCGGCGAGGAGCCGTTCCTGGTGGCGCTGGGCGATTCCATCCTGGGGCTGAACGCCGTCTCGCGAGCGGTGAGCCGCATGGCCGAGGTTTTCGAAGCCCGGCGCGCCAGTTGCGTGATCGCGGTGGAGGAAGTGCCGCGCGAGGAGACCCGCCATTACGGGATCGTGCAGCCGGAGGGCCATGAGGACGACGTCTTCCGGGTCGTCAACCTGGTGGAGAAGCCCGCTCCCAAGGATGCGCCCAGCAATTTGGCCATCGCCGGGCGCTACATCTTTTCGCCGCTGATCTTCGACATGATCCGGCGCGTGAAGCCCGATGCGCGCGGCGAGATCCAGCTCACCGACGCCATCCAGCTCATGTGCGAAGAGGGACGGCGCGTGGTGGCGGTGAAGCTCACGGCCGAAGAGAAGCGCTACGACATCGGCAATTTTCCGAGCTACTTTGAGAGTTTCGTGGAATTCGCGCTGGCCGATCCGGTTTACGGCGCCGAATTCCGCCGCGTGCTGGAACGCCTGCTGGCGAAATCCGCCGCGACGGCTTGACCCGAACGCGCACCTTCTTTCTGGTGCTGGCGGCGCTGCTGGTGGCGGCGCGCCTGTGCCACACGGGAATTCTGTGGGAGGGCGACAGCTATCCGCTGGCGGCCGCCGGCCAGATGCTCCACGGCAAGGCGCTCTACCGCGGCATCTGGTTCGATAAGCCGCCCATCGAGGCTCTGTTTTCGCTGCTGCCGGATGCGCGCGCGGGCTGGCCGCTGCGCCTGGCGGACGCCCTCTACGCATGGCTCGCGTGCTGCGTATGCTACGCCTTCGCGCGCGATTTGTGGTCGCGGCGAGAGGGCTTGTGGGCGGCGGCGCTCGCGGGATTCTTCCTGATCTTCGATTTTCCCGCGGCGGTGATTCCGGCGGCCTCGGACATGCTCATGCTGGCGCCCCACGTGGCGGCGGTGTGGCTGGCCTGGAAGCGGCGGCCATTCTGGAGCGGGGTGCTGGTGGGCGTGGCTTTCTGGATCAGCCCGAAGGCGCTCTTCGTAGCGGCGGCCTGCGCGCTGTGGAACCCGGCCGGAATCCCATGGATGGCCTCCGGGTTCGCGGCCGTCGGCGGTGCCGGTGCCCTGGGCCTGTGGAGCTTCGGCGCGCTGGGGGCATACTGGGAGCAGGTCTGGGTGTGGGGCCGTCTCTATGCCGCCAGTTCACCCGAAGCGTCCCCGCTCGCGAACGCCCTGGCGCGCACGGCCGGCTGGGTGGGATTTCACGCGGCCCTGGCGATCGCGGCTCTGTTCTTCCTGTGGCGCGAACGCGGAAAAGAGCGCTGGGTTTGGATAGGCTGGGCGGCCATCTCGTTCGCCGGTGTGGCGGCGGGGATGCGCTTCTTCCCGCGCTACTATCTCGAACTGCTGCCGGTGATCGTATTGATGGCGGCGCGCGGATTCACCGGTCTTGGGCGCCAGCGCGCGCCGGTGGCTCTCGTCGCGCTGCTCCTGCTGATCCCCCTGGTACGCTTCGCTCCCACGTACGTCGAGGCCCTCACGCGCGCGGATTGGCGCGATACCGCCATGGACCGCGACAGCCGTGCGGTTGCGGTCCTGGTGCGCCGCATAGCGCGGCCCTCGGACACGCTCTTCGTGTGGGGATACCGGCCGGAGATCTACGTCTACACGCGTCTCCCGGCGGCCACGCGATATCTCGATTCGCAGCCGCTTACGGGCGTGCCTGCCGACCGTCACCTCACCGAATCCACGCCGGTCGAGACGGTCATGTCGCAGGCCCGCCGCGAAGAGCTGGCGCACACGCAGCCGGCATTTATCGTGGATGGCCTGGGTCCGTACAACCCGCGCCTGGCCCTCACGAGCTTCGCGGACCTGCGGCCCTGGCTGGCCGGCTATCGCGAGGTGGGGCGCACCGGTGGCAGCGTGATCTACCGGGCGGCGTCACTTTCCGGTCCAGCAGGGCGTCCGCTTCCCTAAGAATGCCGCGATGCCCTCCTGCGCGTCGGCGGCCAGCGCGTTCATAGACATCACTTCTTTGGCGTAGGCATAGGCCTTGGGCTGGTCGAGATCGATCTGCGTATAGTACGCCTGCTTGCCCAGGCCGACCACCAGAGGACTGGCCTCGGCGATCTTGCGGGCCAGGGCGCGCGTGGCAGCGGAAAGCTCGCCGGCGGCCACGACCTGGTTCACGAGACCCCATTCGCAGGCCGTGCGCGCATCCACCAGTTCTCCGGTGAGCAGCATCCGGAGGGCCCGCTTGCGGCCGATGGCGCGTGTGAGAGCCACCATCGGGGTGGTGCAGAACAGACCGATCTTCACGCCCGGCGTGGCGAAGGCGGCCTGATCGGAGGCGATCGCCAGGTCGCAGGCCGCCACCAACTGGCATCCTGCCGCGGTGGCCAGACCTCCCACCTCGGCGATCACCGGCTGCGGGATCGCCTGGAGGCATGCCATCAGCTCGACGCACACGTCGAAGATGCGCCGGTATTCGGAAATATCGCGCCCCGTCATCTCGGAGAGGTCGTGGCCTGAGGAGAATACCGGGCCCGCTGCGGCCAGGATCACGGCCCGTATGTCGCGGCGGCTGCCGATCTCTTCCAGCGAGCGCGTGAGCTCCAGCATGAGGTCCAGCGAGAGCGCGTTGCGGCGCCGCGGCCGGTTGAGCGTGACGATGGCGGTGGTGTCCTCTTGAGCGACGGTCAGATATTCAAATCCCATAGCTTCTATTCTCGTCGGAACAGGGCGAACTATCTCTTGCCCGTACCAGTACGGTTGCATATTCTCTGCCGTTTTCCGGTCTCCTACAATACCGCCAGATGAGGATTCAGGTTGCATTATTGATAGCCATGGCCGCGCTGCCTCTGGTAGCGGGAAACATAGATGTGTCCGGCCAGACCACTGTTTTTCTGAATACCGGCGAAGTGCTGTATTTCGCGGTTCCGGATTGGAACTTCGTTGCGGACGCAAACATTCTGGGCGTTTCCCAGTATCCTGATGCGATCGGGTTCCAGTTTTTGACGGCGCCCAGGAGCGGCGCGACCCAGTTCGCGGTAAGCCTGGAATCGGCCGATGGATCGGCCCCGGTGGCGTATCCCGGGTTGCTGAGCCTGGTCCCCGGCACACTCGACAGTTCTCTGTATAGCGGCCCGGTATCGGCCTTGTCGGGAACCTTGAATATCCCCGCGAGTGAGTCCGAGCGGATCTTCGATGGCGCGGCGGCGATTCTGGAGGTTTCCAATACCGGAGCACCGGTCACGTTGGGACTCGCGCCTTACACTTTCCAGCAGGATATGTATGTCAGCCTGGAGGGTTCGAGCTTCAGCGTGGGCGCGCCTCAAGCGAGCGTGGTGCTGGATCCTCCCGACGTTCCGGAGCCGCGGACCGCGGGGCTGCTCGCGGGCGGTTTGATCGGCCTCGGCGTTCTCGTCGCCCTGCGAAAACGCGCGGCCTGATTTGCGAGCGTTGCGCACAAAAGAAAAGCCGGAGGCGGGCAAACTGGCCGCCTCCGGCTCTTTCCGTTAAGCCTCGCGTGTGTCCTATGTATCGATGTGGTCCATCATGTTATGAAGGACGCCGAAGTCGATCTCGTAGCCCAGGCCCGGCTTGACGGGCGCGGGTACATAGCCTTCCTTGTCGATGCGGAGCTGGTCCTTGAAATACGGCCGGTCGGTGATGCCCATTGGCTGGGTCATCTCGAACCACATGTTGTTGGGCATGGCCAGCTCGCAATGGAAATGCACGGCGTGATCGAGCAGGGACCCCCAATTGTGCGGCTGGCACATCATGCCGAAACATTCCGCCAGTTCGGCCAGCTTCATGCCGCTGGTGATTCCGCCGATATTATCGACGATAAAGCGCAATTCGTCCATCGCGCCGAAGCGGATGTACTTGGCGTAATCGTAAGGCGAGGCCAGGAATTCGCCCATGGTGATGGGGACATCCAGAGCCTTCGCCAGTTCGGCCAGCCCTTCCAGATCGTCGGTGGGCAGGCAGTCTTCGAAGGAGACGTAATTCAGCTCGTCGAGGGCGTGGCCGACCCGCATGGCCTCCAGCCGCGTGTAGCCGCCCACACGGTCCAGTAACAGCGCCATGTCGTCGCCGCCGGTCTTGCGAACGGCCTTGGCCACCTCGATATCGAGCTTGTAATCCACTTCGTTGTTGGCGAGCCACGGTGGATGAATCTTATACGCCGTGAAGCCTTGCGATTTGGCGTGGTTGACGTCCGCGACGAAGTCTTCCACGGTGTGTAGGTGCTGCGAGCTGGCGTAAGCCCGTACCCGGTTGCGATACGCGCCGAGCATGCGGTATACCGGCAGGTTCACCGCTTTGCCGAGAATGTCCCAGAGGCAGCTATTGATGGCGCAGGCATAGGAAAGCTGCCCTACCGGGCTGCGCCACTGAGACGTGAATTCGGGAACGTCGAGGGCGTTCTTTCCGATCAGCGCGCGCTTGGCATAATCCAGCCAACCGAGGTTGGTCCAATTCGGATGGCCGTAGCGGTCGGGGATGTCATAGACTCCCTCAAGGCCGCTGGCGGTGGTTACGGAAGCAAACTTCTCGCTGCGGAGGAAGTTGGCGCCGCCCTGCCCCATATTGCCTTCCGTGGCCTTCAGAACATAGACCTTGACTTCTTTGATCGTGAGATCGGGAAGGTCTCCGGGCTTGATGCCGGCCGATTGCGCCGCCGCGCGGCCGGGATCGGATACGGCGGAAGCCGCCGTGAGAGCGCCGACGGCGGAGGAACCGAAGAATTTGCGCCGCGATACGTTCTGTTCTGGCATGGCTGTACCTCCTATACCTCCACCCGGAGCATCATGTTATCCAGCACGCCCCGGTCGAATTCAAAGCCAAGGCCCGGCTTGACGGGCGCGGGTACGTAGCCTTCCTTGTCGATGCGGAGCTGGTCCTTAAAGTAGGGCTGGTCGGTGATGCCCATCGGCTGAGTCATCTCGAACCACACGTTGTTGGGCATGGCCAGTTCGCAGTGGAAATGCACGGCGTGATCGAGCAGCGTGCCCCAGTTGTGCGGCTGGCACATCATGTTGAAGCACTCGGCCATGCGAGCCACCTTCATGCCGCCGCTGATGCCGCCGATGTTGTCCACGATGAAGCGGACCTCGTCCAGGGCACCGCGCAGGATGTAAGGAACGTAGTCGTAGATCGAGGGCATGAACTCGCCCATGGTTACCGGCAAGTCCAGAGCCGCCGCCAATTCCACCAGCCCATCGATGTCCTTAGTGGGCAGCGCGTCCTCGAAAGAGACATAATGCAACTCGTCGAGCAGGCGTCCCACCTTCATGGCTTCGTCGCGCGAGAGCACGCCGACGGGATCGTACAGCAGAGGCATGTCATCTCCACCGGTCTTCCGCACGGCCTTGATGACCTCCATGTCGAGCTTATAATCGTGCCCTTCGAAGCCTCCCGGGGGGTGGATCTTGTAAGCCGTGAAGCCGTCGGACATGGCATGCTTGACGTCGGCCACGAATTCGTCCACGGTCCGCAGGTGCTGGGAACTGGCATAGGCACGAACGCGATCGCGGTATGCTCCCAGGATGCGATAGACCGGCAGACCGACGGCTTTACCGAGGATGTCCCAGCAGCAGTTATCGACGGCCGCGGCGTAGGAAAGCTGGCCGTAGCGCCGCAGGCTGGGACGCCATTGCGAAGTGAGCGCCGGCAGATCGAGGACACTTTTGCCTGGCAGCGCGCCTTTGGCATACTCGAGCCACCCCAGGTTGCTCCAATTGGGATGGTAGTAGCGATCCGTGAGGACGTAGTTGCCTTCGATGCCGCTGTTGGTGACGATAGCAGCAAACTTCTCCCCGGGGCGCTCGTTCGGTGGACCGGTTAGGCTTACTCGCCCGCCGCGACCAGAAGCGCCGGCATTCTCCGGAGTTCTGCGCTCTTCCGCCTTCAACACCAGGACCTTGACCTGCTTGATGGTCAGATCCGGCAGGTCACCGTGTTTGATGCCGGCCGCCTGCGCGGCGGCGCGGCCCGGATC
>CAYRWE010000280.1:0-6798 GCA_964427655.1 uncultured Solibacteraceae bacterium
GCGGGAAGCTGTTCGAAATCGAGGACACCGGCGACACGCTCCGGATCAAGCGCCAACTGGTGTATTGAAGGCCGGAATATCAAGAGCGAAGAACGAGGAGATCAGACATGCGTTCGGAATGGCTGGCTATCTTGCTGGCGGTGCCGCTATGGGCGCAGACGCCCGTCAAGACGGGTTTGAAACTCGCGGATTTCCACGCACACGATCCGTGCATTCTTGCCGATCGCGAAAACCGCACTTACTACCTGTACACCGCGGCTCCTCCCGCCGTCATCGGGCAGAACCGGTCCGGCGTAGTCGCTTACAAAAGTAAGGACCTGGACAGTTGGGAAGGTCCGCACGTTGTCTTTACGGTCCCCGACGGTCTGTGGGCCAATCCCACGCACGGAGTGTGGGCGCCGGAGGTGCATCTCTACCGCGGGAAATACTATCTCTTTGCCACCCTGCTGAACAACGACACGGTGATCGAAAAGCCGCCCGAGAGCTGGCGCACGGTCACCCGCCGCGGCACGCAGACCTTTGTCGCCGATTCTCCCGACGGCCCGTTCAAGCCTTTCGGCAATAAGCCCATAGCTCCGGAGGATTTCTCCACGCTGGACGGCACGCTCTATGTCGAGGGCGACATACCTTACATGGTTTACGCGCACGAATGGGTACAACTTATCGATGGCAGAATGGAAGCCATTCGCCTGAAGACGGACCTCTCGGAAGCGGCGGGCGAACCGTTCTACCTGTTCAAGGCCTCCGACGCACCGTGGCTGAAAGACCAGTTCATGGTTTCCAAGCGCCCTCGCAAGTATGTCACCGATGGGCCGTTCCTCTATAGGACCAGCACCGGCAAGTTATTAATGATCTGGTCGAGTTGGAAAGACGAGGTCTATACCGAAACTCTGGCATACTCGCTTTCGGGAAAGCTCGAGGGACCCTGGAGGCAGAGCGCCCCGCTTCTGACCGACGACAGCGGGCACGGGATGATCTTTACCTCATTCGATGGACATCTGATGCTGGTGGCGCACCATCCCACCATGAGTCCGCTCTCGCGAGCGAAGCTGTGGGAGCTGGAAGATACCGGCGATACGATCCGGATCAAGAGAGAGCGGTAGCGGGCAAGGACTGATCCTCTTCAACCTCGAAACCGCGCTCGACTCCAGTTACCGGGACGCGATCCTCAAGGTCTGGGTGGCGATGGCCTTCGGCGCGGGCCCGAGTGGCCGCGTCACTCTCACGCTGAAGGATGCGGAGGGGAACACGGTGGCACTGAATCCCTCGACCATCGAGATCTCACGCGCCAACCCGGAGACCGTCGTGGAGATTCCGGTGGCCGCGGTACGCGTTGACGATAAGCCTCTGACCGGCGTCGAGCACGGCGCGCATGTTACCGAAAACCTGGGTCGCGAGCGCGTATTTCCTGCTATAACCTATCGGCACGCTCCAGCCCTTACCGAGGATGTAGTCCGGCACTTAGTCGATCTTCACCCCGGCCGGTATCCGAACCTGTGTTATGACGAACTCGCTCGGGAGCACTGCGTAATGGACCAGCACCTCCACGAGAGCTAATGACCGGGATCCGGCTGTGTATATGGCCTCGGTACCTCTTTCATTCCATCGGCCGCCGTACATCATGGCACCGAGACCCTCATTGGCTGGGTGCTCTCGGCGATGCAGTCGGTAGGCGAGTACGGCACCCGACGAAGAAACCAACAGACGGCTTATTTGAGCAGCCAGCCGGCGCCGTATTTTGATCGACCAGGGACTCACCAAACGCCGTATTCCAGCCGGCCAAGAATCGTCCGCACTTCCTCTTGACCATCCGGAGTCGCCAAACGCGAAATCGGCGTCGCGTAACCGAGGGCCCGCACCGGGGTGCCGAGCCAACGCATGGCTTCATCTCTACTGCCGATCACCTCTATTGCTCGCTCGATGACCACATGCATGGAGTTCTCGACAGTGTCCGGGTCATTCGCCATGGCTGCTGCCATTATAGAACCCTGCGAGATCTAGAGGGGTTGGCCAGGGAACAGTCACTGTGAACCCCGGGGCAACCTCGGTGCCACGGCTGGAATGCGCGTTTCATGCAATAGGTCCAGCCAGATCGGACACATCGAACACCCAAAACCTATCGTTGTCGAGGGCTGATTTGCTACCATCTAACAACCAGATGATTGTGCGGTGTGCCGATTTGACAGTGGCAAGATAAAGTGCTGATTCTAAAGCTGGTGAGCGCGGAAGGAATCGAACCTTCAACCTAGTGATTAAGAGTCACTTGCTCTGCCAATTGAGCTACGCGCCCGCTTTTGCGATGTTGACCGGAAGCATGGCGAGGGCAGGGCCGCGCCAAGAATCGATTATAACAATTTCGCGGCCGGGTTTCACTCCGGCCTTCCGGATTCCAGCGGACCCGCGACCTTGGGTGCGACCACGGCGCCCGGATCGAGCGCCGCGCTGGCAAGTTGCGCAATGTCCAGCAGCCGCGGAGCCGGCTGCGTCATCGTCCCCAGCGCGTCGCGGAACATGCTCTTGCAGAATGGACACGCTGTGCCAATCACCTGCGCGCCGGTCGCCACCAGTTCGCGCGCCCGCGTCACGTTCACTCGCTCGCCCCGCTCCTCGCCCAGGAACATCTGCCCCCCGCCCGCCCCGCAGCAGAAGGAGCGCTCTCGCGCGCGCGGCGGGTCCACTACCTCGGCCCCTCGCGCGATCACCGTCCTCGGCTGCTCGTAAATGTTGCGGTAACGGCCCAGGTAGCAGGGGTCGTGGAATACCACGGTGTCGCGCGCCGCGGACGCGCCATTCGATGCAACCGGCAGCCGCGGGGCCAGCCGCGCCAGAAGCTCGCTGTGATGTTCGATCTCGAAGGCGGCGCCGAACTCCCGCCAGTCCGTCCCAATCGTGCGCACGCAGTGCGGGCAGATCGAGACCATCTTGCCCACCCCCGCTTCGCGCAACGTTTCGATGTTGGCCTCGGCCACTTGGGAAAACGCCAGATCGTTGCCCAGGCGCCGGGCCGGATCGCCGGTGCACCGCTCTTTGCGCGGGACGCCGAAACTTACTCCGGCATGGCTCAGCACGCGCGCCAGCGCCAGCACGATCTCGCGGCCCTGCGGGTCGTACGCGCCCATGCAGCCCAGCCAGAAGCAATATTCCTGGGTGCCGTCGAAATACGGCAGCCCGTTCTTCTCGATGAACTTCTGGCGCTCGCTGGGGGCCATCCCCAGCGCGTTACCGTGCCTCTCCAGATTGAGGAAGAGCTTGCCGCCGTAGTCGTTCTCCCATTTTCCGATGTTCACGGCGCCGCGCCGCAACCCCACGATCATGGGTAGGTGCTGTATGCCCACCGGGCACTGGAATTCGCATCCGCCGCACGTCGTGCATTGGAAGGCCGCTACTTCGGAGATGTGCTTGCCCAGCAGGGGAGCTTCGCCGCCCGCGCTGTATTCCGTGAGGTAGCCGCGCAGCCCCAGAACGATCTCCTTGGGGTTGAGCACCTTGCCCGTATTGAATGCGGGGCAGTGCTCGGTGCAGCGGCCGCATTCCACGCACGAGAACGCTTGCAGGACGTCGATGCGCGTCACGTCCTTGCCGGTATCGAGGCCGAAATCTTCATCGCCCGCGAGCGGCGGAATCCGGCTGAAGCCCTGCCTCTTCAGAAAGACCGTCACCGGGCTGAGCGCCAGGTGCAAATGCTTGGTGTGTGGAATCAGCGGCAGAAAAATCAGCAACGTGAGAGTGTGCAGCCACCAATCCGCGCGCGCCGCCGGGCCGCTCTCGCCCAGCCGCAAACCCGCTAGATAGGTGACCATCAGGATAAAGATCAGAAGCGCGATCACGCCCGATTCGGGCGCGACCGGGCCCAGCCAGACGGGCCTCACGATAAAACGGCGCACGGCCAGCCCGGCGATGGAAATAGCCACCAGTACGGCCCAGACGGCCACGAATCCGAAATAGAACTGGCCGAATCCGCTGCCCGATGACAGGAATCCGGCTCCGAATCCGGAGGCGAGGTGGTTTAGGGTGATGAGCGCAAAGGCGCAAAATCCCCAGAACACGAAAGCGTGAGCCAGACCCGGTAGGGGCCGCTGCCGGATTACCTTTCCCTGCAGCGCGACTTCCCAGAGAAACTGGCGTATGCGTGGAGCGATCGGCGCGAGCTTGAAATCCGGGGTGGGGCGCGCGCGCCGGATGGCTTCGAGCACCGTCCGCAAGCGCCATCCGAACAGCGCCAGGGATGCCACCATCAGCAGCGCCAGGACCGCCCTTCCAGTCCAGGATGTATCTGTCATACCAATCTGGTACGAGGTTAGCATGTTAACGTGCGAGCGGTCCGTTAGAATGAACAGCGTGGAGGGACTTTGCACATAGTTGTTTCGGGCGCCGCGGGCTTCATCGGGTCGCACATGTGCGACCGGCTCGTGGCCGAAGGCCATACGGTGGCCGCGCTGGACAATTACATCACCGGGACGCCCCGGAATCTGGCTCACTTGGCGCGCGAGCCGCGTTTTTCACTGGTGGAGCGGGATATCTGCCGGCCGTTCGTCATCGAGGGGCCGGTCGATGTCGTGTTGAATATGGCTTCCCTAGCCAGTCCCAAGGATTATCTGGAGCATCCCATCGAGACCTTGGACTCCGGCTCTATAGGAACCCGCAACATGCTGGAGCTGGCGCTGGAAAAGAGGGCCCGCTTTCTGTTGACATCCACCTCGGAGTGCTACGGCGATCCCATGGTTCACCCCCAGGAAGAGACTTATTGGGGTAATGTGAACCCCGTGGGTCCGCGCTCCTGCTACGACGAGAGCAAGCGTTTCGCCGAGGCGCTGACCATGGCGTACCACCGCAAGCACAACCTGGCCACCAATATCGCGCGAATTTTCAACACCTATGGCCCGCGCATGAAACTGGACGACGGGCGCGTGGTGCCGGCTTTCCTCGATCAGGCTCTGCGCGGCGCGCCCATGACCGTCTTCGGGACCGGCTCCCAGACGCGCAGCTTCTGCTACGTCAGCGACATGGTGGAGGGCCTGTACCGCCTGATGCTCTCGGACGAGCGCTATCCGGTCAACCTCGGCAATCCTTGCGAAATGACCATCCTGGAGTTCGCCCGGCACATCCGCGAACTGACCGGCAGCCAATCCGGGATCGTGTTCGAACCGCTCCCCGAGGACGACCCCAAGCAGCGCCGCCCGGATATCCGCAAGGCGCGCGCCACGCTCGGCTGGGAACCCCGCGTACCGCTCGAAGAAGGCCTTCGCCTGACCGTGGAATATTTCCAGACCCTGCACGCCCCGCGCGGCGCCAGTATCAGCAGGGCTTGACGCCCACGCTGCGCAGGAATTGAAGATCGAAGCTGAACGATCGGCTCTTCTCGTCGGAAGCCGTTTCCAGGACCTCCAGGCGGGCCTCTAGCGAATTCTCCGTCGAGGGACACTCCCGCCAGCAATCCACCAGCGGTTTCACCACGTATACGAGCTTTCGGCAGGTGGAACAGAACCAGTGGATCACCAATTGGTGATCGTCGGAGAAGCCCACCTCGGTTATGTGGTCGGGAACCTCGCCGCATTGACACTTCAGTGGCAGATGCCGATAGTTCATGCACCGTTTATCGCACGCGCGAGGGGTGGTGGCCAGTGCCAGAGGGACCCCTAAGGTACTGCCGGGGTAACTGGTATTTTTCGCCGGATTTCAGGTCACGCCGGATTTCAGCTCACAGCATTCCCAGAGGGACGTCGTGATCGGGCGCCGGAAAAGCGCGGTCCATGGCGGCTCTATCCTCGGGCGTCAGATCCCAGCCCGCGCCGCCGGCGTTCTCGCGCACGCGCGCGGTCTGAATAGTCTTGGGAATGGTGAAAACGTTGGGATTGCGGGTCAGGAAGTTAAGCACCACCTGGCGCGGCGTGCGCTCGTGCCGCTGGGCGATCTCGGTCAGCACGCGCCCCCCGGGACTTTGCGGCGAGGGGAAATTGCCATGCCCGAAGGGCGAATAGGCCACCACGGCGATCTGCCGCTCCTGGCAGTACGGCAGCAGGTGACGCTCGATGCCGCGGTCGCGCAGGTGGTACAGTACCTGGTCGCAGGTCATGCGCTCGCGGCGCAGCGCGGCTTCGGCATCCTGCAGCTCATCCGTATCGAAGTTGCTGATCCCCACGAAGCGCACCATGCCTTTGGCCACCAACTCCTCCATGGCGCGCTGGGTCTCCTGAATGGGATGAGAGCCGGGCCAGTGCAACATGTAGAGATCGAGGTGGTCTGTGCGGAGCCGCTTGAGGCTGCGCTCGCAGGCCCGCAAAGTACCTTGATAAGAGGCGTTCGAAGGGAGCACCTTGCTGCTCAGAAAGACCTCGTCGCGCCGGCCGGCGATGGCTTCCGCTACTAACTCCTCGGCTCGCCCGTTGCCGTACATTTCGGCGGTATCGATGTGGGTCATGCCGAGGTCCAGTCCCAGCCGGAGAGCCTCGATGGCACGCTTCTCGTTTTCGCGGCTGCCCTCGATCATCCAGGTGCCTTGTCCGATCACGGGCACGGGAACGCCGGTCCAGCCGAAGTTGCGCGTGATCATGGCTAAGAGTCCTCAGGGTTACGAAGGAATAATGTAGCAAAACTCGGCCGGGGAACCGGGCGCGGACAGGCCAATCACAATCCGCCCGGGTGGCGAACTGGCAGACGCAAAGGGCTTAAAAGTCCGATCGGGTCAGTCGGCGTTTCGTGCTATCTTTGAAGCCGTGCGGGCGTGGCGGAATCGGCAGACGCATCGGACTTAAGCGAAAACTTGAGTGCCCGCCGGGAAACCGGCGATGGTAGAACTGC
>CAYRWE010000281.1:0-6736 GCA_964427655.1 uncultured Solibacteraceae bacterium
GCGGTTGATCTCGGTATCCTCGGCGAAGGCCAGGTCGTTGCGGCGCGAGAGGCCGCGCTCGCGATACACATCCACCGTGCGGCCGATGTTGATGCGCGCTTTGGATAGCGCCAGCTCGGCGACGTTGGCGGCGCCCTCCCGCACCACCAGGCGCGCCGGATGGGCCTCGCTCGCGGCGGGCGTCTGCGAACCCACCTCCACCACCAGCCACGGTTCATCGCGCCGCGGCAGCCCCACCGTGGCCTCCACCGTGACGCGCAGGTTTTCCGGGAAGCGGCAGCCGGCATCGGCCAGCGCGCGACG
This sequence comes from uncultured Solibacteraceae bacterium, assembly GCA_964427655.1. Classification (GTDB taxonomy): domain Bacteria; phylum Acidobacteriota; class Terriglobia; order Bryobacterales; family Bryobacteraceae; genus CAVQNQ01. Next base: position 304 of record CAYRWE010000281.1, read on the forward strand.
GACCTCCTGCTCCAGGTATTGGTGGAAGAAGCGGCCGGTGAAAACGGGATAACGGCTCTCCTCGACGCCGCGCAGCGAGACGTCAACCTGGTCGAACGGAAAAACTTTGCGCCCCGCTGCGCGATAGCTCTTCTCGCGAACCTGGTCCAGCACGGCCAGGCGGATTTCGGCCAGTTCGGGCGGCTCTTCCGGATTGGGCGCGGTGGCCAGCGGCCGCTCGAGCAGCGTGCGTCCCCATTTCTCGAGAAAATCACCCACGTTCACTCGTCACCTCCCCATCAATCCCAGAGCGGCGGCCGCCTCCATCGCCTCGCGCGCGATGGGCGCCGCCATGCGCGCGCCGTATCCGCCATGCTCTACCAGGACCGCGCAGGCCAGCCGCCGCCCATTGCCATCGTAGGGTGCGAACGCAGCGAACCAGGAATGCGGCAAGCCTTCATCGAGCTGGGCGGTGCCGGTCTTGCCCGCCATGCTGACAGGCGTTCCGGCCATGGCATTGCGCGCGGTTCCCTCGGTCACCACGCGGCGCATGGCTCCGGCGAGGTATCCGGCGCGATCTGAATCGAGCACCTCGATCGATGCCGCCGGCTGGTCCTCGGTCCAGCGGCCCTTCGGCATTTGTCCGCCCGCGGCGATGGCGGCGGCCACGCGCGCCATCTGGAATGGCGAAATCAGCACCGGCCCCTGCCCGTAAGCAGCGAAGGGCAGCGCCTTGCGCAGTTCCGCCATGTCGCCGGTCGAGATGCCCATCAGCGCGGCGGTCTCGGCCAGCGCCTTAGAACCCACGTCATGCACGCCCAATTGCGCGAAGTAGGCGTTGCAGGAAACCGCGATGGCTCGCTGCATATCGAGCGTGCCGTGCGCGTGGTCGCCGATATCGTCCTTGATGGGGCGGTTCCATCCGGCGATCGTATTGCCGGCGCGCCCATCGGCCAGCCTGCGGCAGAGATAGGTGCGGCGCTCGAGCTCCGGATTGAGGCGCAGGGCGGCGATGGCGGTGACCAGCTTGAAGGTCGAACCCGGCGGATAGAGGCCGTAGCGCGCGCGGTCGAGCAGCTCGTCCGGCGTGGGCGCGGCGGAGCGGCGGCCGGGCGGCTCGGGTGCGGGCGAGTTCACCAGCGCCAGGACGTCGCCATTGGCTGAATCTATCACCACCAGCGCGCCCTTGTTGCCGGCCAGGCGTCGTTCGAGGATCTCGCGGGCGCGCACCTGTAGTCGCATATCCAGCGTGAGATGCACGTTGCGGTCGCGCGCCAGCAGCCGGGCGACATCGGGATTGCCGGGCTGGTGCCGGTAACGCACCAGCGAAACCAGCTCGGGAAAATCGTAGCCCTGGAGCTTCCGGCTGGAATCGTGTTCCACGAGCGACGCATTCGAGGCGTGGAAGTTCTCGCCCGTGCGCAGGTCGCCCACCACCTGCGCGGTTGCGGCGCCGAACGGGTAGTGGCGCGTTTCGAAGCGCGAGCAGGCCTGGTCGAGCGAAATGCCGAGGGCTTCATATTCGGCGCGATGGCGCTCCAGCTCGGCCCAATCGCCGGTAGCCACGGGGATGCCGTTGCGGTCGTAGATGCCACCGCGCGGGATCTCGCGCGCCAGCGAATTCAGGCGCGGATTGTGCTTGGGGCGCTTGACGCCATCCTCCTCGATGGTGTGGGCGTCGCGCGCCAGGTAGGTGCGATCGTCGAGCACCTGGTAGCGCGCCGCCACGGCCACCAGCGCCAAACCAGCGCAGGCTAGCACGGCTTCGAGCGGCCGGAGGGAACGGCGCAAGACGTCTTGGCTGGGCAGGCTAAAGCGTGCCCCACCCTGGTCAGCCGAGATCGAGAGCAGCACCGCGAAGATCAGGAAATTGGCGAGCATCGCGGTGTTGCCCGAGCTGAGGAACGGCGAGACCACCCCGGAGAGCGGCAGCGCGCCCAGCACGCCCGAGCTGATCAGCAGCATTTCGCAGGCAATCAGAGTGGCCAGGCCGACCGCCAGGAAACAGCCGAAGTGAGTCCCGGCGCGCGCGGCGATGCGAAAAGCGCGCCACGTGAGAAACCCGAAGAGCAGAAATACCGCCGCCACGCCGGCGAAACCCCACTCCTCGCCGATAGCCGGCAGCACCAGGTCCGTGTTGCCGGCCGGGATCAAATCCGGATCGCCCCAGCCCGGCCCGGAACCCGTGGGACCGCCGGTCGAGAAAGCCCACAGCCCGTGCGCCAGTTGATCGCCGCCGCGCACGTCGTTATCCCAGGGCGCCAGCCACATGTCGATGCGCTCGACTACCGTATGCGGCTGGCCCAGCCGGTATCCCACTGCGATCGAAACGACCATCAGGGCGATCCCCGCGAGCGCCAGGCCGGGACGCCCACGGGCCACCGCAAACATGCCGAGGAATACAAAAAACGTGACCAACGCGGGGCCCAGATCCTTGAGCATGAAGAACAGCGCCGCTGCGGCGGCCACGGCGATGAGCACGGGGACCACGTGCTCCAGGCGCGGCAGGCCGATGCGCCGGAACAATCCGGGCAGAATGCGTTTTTCGCGCAGATCGCGCAGGCGCTCCCAGTTGCGCGTGAAATAGCCGGCCAGGTAGAGCACCAGCAGGATCTTGATCAGCTCGACCGGCTGGAAGGGTCCCAGGTTCACCTTGGCGTCGTTGCCCGTGGGGCCGCGGCCGAAGAACATCAGCAGGCCGAAGAGGCCCAGCGCGGCCGCCAGCGGCGTGTAGCACCAGTCCGAAAGGCGGCGGTAATCGAAGACTCGCAGAGACGGCAGCGCCAGCAGCAGGCAGCCCAGGAAGACTCCCAGCGCGAATTTCTGGAATTCCAGGGTGTCGCGCAGGGGATCGCGCATACCGGCCATCAGCAAAAAACCGATGCCGGTGAGCAGGTGCAGCGCCGGGAGCAGGGCGCGATCGCCGCGGAAGCGCGTCCAGCGCCACACCAGCGCCACCAAGTAGAAGCCGGCGAAATAGATCAGCGACCAGCGCACGAACTCGGCGCGGAATTCCGACGGTGTGCGAACTGACGCCAGCGGTTTCACCTGGGCCAGCGGGAGCGTGCGATGGCCGCGGGGCGCGTCGGGGAAAACGCGCAGACGGGCCAGCGCCCCCACGTTGTGCAGGGGCCGCGAGCGCAGCAGGAAATCGAAGGTCTCTTGCGCCACCGTGTCGCGCTGCGCGCGTTCCGGCAGGAACTCGAAGAGCGGCTGCAACTGGCTGGAATCGGAGACCGTGTTTAGATCGATGGGCGCCGGCCCACGCAGCCGCTCGATTTTGGCTGTGTAGACCAGCAGCATCCCGGCGGCGATCAGCACGGACGCGCCCGCCAGCCATGCCAACCCGGAGCGCGGCGCGCGCGGCTGCCCGGCTTGCGCGGACGTGGGGCCGACGCCCGGAGCGGTCCAGCTTCGGGTTACCGCCATCGACCGCTCCCTAATGGTCGCGGCTCAGACAGAGCCGCGACCGTGAGGGAGCGGTCTGCGCAACGCTCGCGCGTCCTCATCCCCCTTACCGCCATCGCCGCGACCTCCGGGCTTTGGCGCGCGCGGTGGCGGCTTGCAGGCGCTCCAGGCCCTCGAGATGCTCATCCACGAGGTCGTATCCGCGTATGCGGTCGTAGAGGCCGCGTGCCGTCTGGGCGTCCTGCCAGGCCAGCTCCGGCGATTCGCCCGCTCCCAGCTCGGCTCGTATGCGATATGCGTCGGCCTCCTGCTCCACCTCGCGGCGGCCCATCGCCGCACCCTGCAATTGCGCGGCGGCGAACTCGGCCATGGCGCGTTCCACGTTGGGCAGCGAGTAGACGTACACGCGAGCCAGCGCCAGGTGCGGCGCGGGGCTCGCGGGCAACTCGCGCGCGGCGATCTCGAACTGTTCGAGCGCCTGGCGCCGCAGGCGTGTCGCGGCCGGGTCGTCGTAAGATTCGCCGTTGAGGCGCTCCAGGCTGGCGTAGCCTCGGCACAGCGCCAGTTTGCCGGGCAGGGCAGCGTCGCGGGCGCCCAATTCCTTGGCGCGCTCCAGGCAGACTTCGGCCTTGCGCCAATCGAAATCGTGCAGCGAAGGATCCGCGCTGGTGCGAAACCCCTCCAGAATGCGATCCGCCGCGGCGAGGTAGATATCCGGCGTTTCGATCTTCGGCGGCGCGCTGTTCTTCGCGATCACCACCGCCGGCGCGGGCGGCTTCGAGGAATGCGCCACCAGCGCTTCATACGCCAGCGAGCCGCCGATCCACAGGACCATGCCGGCCGTGAACCAGGCTGCCGGGCGGGCTGCCTGAGCCATGGTCCGCAATACCGCCAACTGACGCCGCGCGCGCCGCGCTGTGCGGGTGGCCTTGCGCAGAACCTCGCGCGCCGCCTCCATGGTGGCATTGGGGGACCAGCGATGGCGCCGCTCGGTTTCGGCCACCGTGGGGCGGCACTCCAGGAAGGCCCGCAGATCGCTTTCGAAATCGCGCGCCGTGCGATAGCGCCGGCCGGGATCGGGCGCCAGCGCTTTGGCCACAATCGCACCCAGGCCGCGCGGGCAGCCCGGCGGGAGCGCGCGCGGAGGCCGCCTGGAGCGGATCAAACGTTCCAGGCGCGTCGTGTTTTCGGCCTGGAAAGGCGGCGCGCCGGCCAGCATTTCGTAGAGCGTGGCGCCCACCGCCCAGATATCGGATTGCGAATCCACCTCCGAGCGCGCCAGCCGCTCCGGCGAGCAGTAGCCCGGGCTGCCGAAATTATGCGCCGTGGCATCGCCGCCGGCCCGCAGCGTGCGTGCGATGCCGAAATCGAGCAGGCGTACAGTGTCCTTCCAGCCGATATGGATGTTCGAAGGCTTGATGTCGCCGTGCACCACGGCCGAGGGACAGGCGTGGAATTTGGCGAGCTGCTCGCAGATTTCGAGCGCCACCGAGGCCGCCCGCTGCGGCTCCACGGTGTGCTCCGAGCGCAGCACTTCGGCCAGGCTGCGCCCATCCACGAACTCCATGGCCACGAAGAAATAGCCATCGAGGTCGCCGAAATCGTAGATCTCCACCACGCGCGTGTCGATGCCGCGCAGTTTCTTCTGTATGGCCGCGCCGCGACGCTCCGCTTCGATGATGAGCTGTGTGGTGCGGTCGGGCCCCGGCTGGATGAGCTTGAGCGCGACCTGGCGGTTTTCCGCCGTGTCGGTCGCCAGGTACACATCCGTCATGCCCTTGCCGAGGCGACGGACAATCTCGTATGGCCCGATGCGCACCGGAGCGTCCACGTCATCCTCCCCGCGCCCGCAGGACCGCCCACACGAGCATCCCGAGCAGCAATCCGTACGTCAGAAAAGCCACCCGCCCGGTCAGCGGCCGGAAGCGCGCGCGCAGCCGCGTGACGGCCGAGCGCGGACGCGTCACACCGGCGCGGCCCTTGAAATCCGGCCCGGCCACGAACAAAGCCGTGATGTTGTCGCGTCCCCCGGCGCGATTGGCCGCCTCCACCAGTTCGCGCGCCACGCCGGCCGCGTCGCCATCGTAGCGCTCCACGATCTCGCGCACCTCGGCCGAAGCGATCTGATCGGTCAGGCCGTCGCTGCACAACAGCAGCGCGGCATCGGCGTGGAAGCGGCACTGGCGGATCTCGATGAACTCCGCCTCTTCGGGCAGCCGCCGCCGCGATCCCACGTCGCGAAACACCTCGTGGCGGCGCGGATGGCGCATGGCTTCCCACTCGCTCAGCTCGCCCGCATCCTCGTCTTCGCCCACCGGCGAATGGTCGCTGGTGAGCTTGCGCAGGGCGCCGTTCCAGAGCAGGTAGAGGCGCGAATCGCCCACGTGCCCGATGGTGACCTCGGCGTCCTCCACCACGGCCAGGGTGAGCACGCAAGCCATCCCCGCCAGGTTGGCGTCCGCTTCGGCCAGGGCGAAGATGCGGTCGTTGGCGCTGGCGATGGCCCGGCGCACGCGCGCTTCCACCGGGCCGCCGCTTTCGGCGAGCGATTCGCGGATGGCCTCGACCGCGGTCTCGGCCGCCAACTCGCCCGCCGCATATCCGCCCACGCCATCCACAACCAGAAAAATGCCACGCGCGGCGTCAATCCAATAGCGGTCTTCGTTGCGTTCCCGCAGAAGGCCGGTATCGCTGGCGGCGGCCGCGTTCATGAGCGCTTCCCCACCTGCACCGCAATGAACAGCGCCACAAACGCCAAGAAGGCGATTACGAAGTAGGTATGGAGACTCGCGAGTTCGCGCATAGCCGGCCTTTCACTTTCGCGCTTCAAAAGAGAGCTTGACCACTTCCGCGATCCCGATCTCGGCGCGGTCCGGCAGGCGCTCCTCCACGCCGCGGGCCAGCCGTCGCCCGTTCAGCCACGTGCCGTTGCGGCTCTTATCGGTGATCGCGAAGCTGCCCGTCGACGGATCGCGGCGCAGGCGCGCATGTTCGCGCGAAACCTCCTCGCTGGCATAGAGCGGCAGATCCACCCACAGGTCCTCGC
>CAYRWE010000282.1:0-5037 GCA_964427655.1 uncultured Solibacteraceae bacterium
CTTCTGCGCTTCGATGAAGTAATCTTCGCTCAGCCGCACGTCCTCGCCGCTCTCCACGGCCGCGATGTGGTACATGCCGTCCTTCTGAATGGGGACCCCGGCCATCATCGCGCCTTCCGGCCCCGAGCGCAGCGACAGCTTCGAGCCATCGTCGAGCAGGATGGCGCCGTTCGCGAGCGGCCGGTCGGTCTGGATGGCCACATCCGCGGTGGTCCCCTCAATGGCGCGCAGATCGCCGCCGGGGTTCTCGACGAAATCCTTCAGCCCCGTCCATGCCGGGTAATGATAGGTGACGCGGATGCCCTTGATAGAGGGCAAATCCATGACGTTCAGCTTGTAAGTGGACGAGCGCACACCGCCGGCTTCCACGTAATATTCCATGGATTCCGGCACGCCCGCGATCAGGAACTGGTAGGACGCGCCGCCCGGCTCGGTGCGCATCTCGGCCTGTTCCCATTTCGACGCGCTGGCGTACTTGCCGAAGAAGCGAACCTTGGCCGCGGTGAAGCCCTGCAGGCGCGCGGTGATCAACTGATCGGCGCGCTTGCGTATGGTGTGGTTGCCGGGATCGACGATCACGGCATAATAGGGCGTCATGCCTGCCTTGGGTACACCGCCCCACAGCAGCGAGGTTCCGTAACCCAGGAAGCCCGGCCCGGCCAGCGCCAGCCACAGCAGCACCAGCATCGAGATTACCGCCGCCGAGGAGAAGCCGAAAACCCACGACGTGCGAGCCACTTCCTTCGGCTCGCTCAGTTCGGCCACCCGCAGGGCATCGTCGGCCAGCAGCGGCAAAAACGGATCGCCAGCGTTCTGCTCCATGCGCTCGCTGAAGGTCAGCAGGCGCTCCTCGAATTGGGGATAGCGGTGCTCGGCTTCTCGCGCCGCCTTGCGCACGTTCAGGCGGAGGAGCGGCACAATGAGCGCCGCCGCCAGCGCGCAGGCCAGCCCGAGGAAGAGAAACACGCGCGCCACGGTCACGCTGGGAGCGGAGAACGCAAAACCGTTCGCCACCAAGACAGCCAGCACCGTGAGCGCCAGTGCCGCGCCCGCGCTCACCGCCGCGCCGCGCGTCAGCGCCAGCAGACGCAAACGCCGCTCGACAGCCCCCAGATACTCGGACAAGCGATCCAAAGATTTCATGCCGCCTCTTTATCGACCGAAAGATGTCGATTCCCCAACCACGATTCGGCTATCGCCAGCAGCAATGCCGCGATCATCACGTACCACCACAAGGAAACGGGCTTCTTTTCCCCCTGAGTGACCTGGCCGGCATCCCCGCCGCCGCTGGCTGTATTCTGCCACAAAGCGAGCGCTTCCTGCGTGGCGGGCGCCAGGTCGGATTCGCGCCGGTCGGCGTTAACCGCCACCAGCTCGTTGCGTCCATTGGGCCGCCGGATATCCCAGAAGCCGGCGGTAGTGAACTGGATATTCTGCGCCTTGCTGGCTTCGGCCAGCGAGAAAGCCCGCTCGCCTTTGGGGTCCAGCACATCCACCGTAGAACCCCGCTCCTTGGCGTCGCGCAGCTCCTCGAACGACCCCACCGGCACGCTCGAAGCCCCGTCATCCAGGCGGCCCAGGTAGCGCGCGGTCTGCTGCACGAAGGGCACGAACGAAGCGTGCAGCGGAAAATCGTTGGCCACGTTATCGAACGTGGAGGCGAAAACCACCACGCGCCCGGCGCCCACCTGTTGATCCATCAGCAGCGGCGTCTGGTCGGAGAGCCGCGCGGCCACGCGCGCGCTGCCCGGTTCGACGCGAATGGCCTGGTAAAACTTCACGTCGTCCCAGCGGTTGTTGGCCAAAATCGAAGGATAGGAAGGGTCCAGCCACGCGGCGGTTTGAAAGAGCGCGCCCTCGCGACCGGCATAGCGCGAACCCTCCACCTGCTCGTCAGCCACCGGAATCTTGGACACGCCCGCCGACATGTGGCCCAGCGCGATCAGCACCGCGCCGCCCTGGCGCACGTATCCGCGCAGCTCGTTCTCGAAGCCGCCCGGCAGCGTGCCCACGTCCGAGAGCACCACAAACGCGTACTTCGAAGGATCGAGGTTCGTGGTCTGCTCGACGGTCGCCGGATCGAGCACGAAAGCCGCCTGCCCGGAGGCCGCCAGCGCGGATTGAAAATAGAGTAGCCCGCGATCGTTGCCGGCCTCTTCGACGAATAGCGCGTGGCGCGCATCGGCGCGTTCCACGGAGAAGAAGAAGGCGTCGTCGGCCGGCAGCTCGTCCGCCGAATCGATGCGCACCTCGCCCTTGTTGCGGCCATAGGGCACTTCGAGCGACAGGAATTCCACCGTGGCGCGCCCGTTCGCGGGAACTTCGACAGTCTTGCTCTCGATGGCGCGGTCGTTCAGCAGCAGGGTCGCGGTGCGCTGCGTTTTGGGCGTGCCGAATCCCGCGATGGTGGCCAGCACGCGCTCCTTCTTGGCATCGTAGACGCGGCGCGGCGCCACCACGTTCTCCACGGCAAAATTGGGGATGGCTCGGGCGGCCACCGGCCGGGGTTCCAGGCGTACGCCGGCATTGAGCCGCAGATCGTTGAAGTTCGATGGCATGCCGGTCTGCTGCATGTCCGAATAGAGCAGCACGCGCAGCGGCACGCGCAGGGATTGCGCCATGGAGCGCAGCGAGCGTGCCAACTCGGCGAAGGAGGTGCGCGTGTCGGAAGGCTCGATGGCGTCGATGCCGGCGTTGAGCGCCGCGCGCTCGCCGGTGACCTCGCTCATTGTCTGCACGCGCGAGCCGAAAGCCAGCACCTCGGCGCGCCGCCCTCCGCGCAATCCGGCGGCATCCGATTGGGCCATGCGCTTGGCCTCTTCGATCCGCCCGCCGGCGCGCATGCTGAGCGAATTATCGATGGCCAGCACGGTGATCTCGCCCGCGCGCGATTGTGGTATCGACGCGGTCCAAATATAAGGATGCGCGAAAGCCAGCGCCAGCAGCACGATGAGCGCGCAGCGCATGGCGAACAGCACCAGGTAGCGCAGGCGGCGGTGCTTGATGGAACTCTGGATATGGCGCTCGAAGAACATCAGCGAGCTGAACGGTAGCGGCGTGCTGCGATGCTTCCGCAGCAGGTGCAGCCAGACGGGCAGCCCCACGGCAGCCACGCCGGCCAGAAACCAGGGAGCGAAAAAGCCCACTTAGAGCCTCCCCCTGCGCACCGCCAGATACTCGCGCAGGCCTTCGTCGAGCGGGCGCGTGGTGTTCATCAGGAAATAATCCATGCCACTCCCCCGGGCCTTGGAGCTGAGCGCTTCGATGTGCGCATCGATCTTGCGCCGGTATTCGTTGTGCGCATACTCGGGCGACACCTCCAGCGCCTCGGCCGCGTTTTCCATGTCCACCAGCAGCACCGGCTCGCGGAAGCGCGGCGCGATTTCCTGAGGATCGAGCACGTGAAACAGAATGACCTCGTTGCCTCGATAGCGCAGCGGCTCGATCGTCTTGACGATGACGTCGGGATCCTCGTAGAAATCCGAAAGTACGATCACGATGCCGCGGCGCCGCAGGAAGGTCTGGAAATGGATGAAGGGCTTGGCGAAATCCGTGCGCGTTCCTTTTTCGGCCTTCTCGATGGCGTGCAGCAGGCGGAAGATCTGGCCCTGCCGCGTGGAGGGCGCCACGTAATTGACGATATCCTCGTCGAAGACGATGAGGCCGGCCGCGTCGCGCTGGGTATTGGCCATATAGCAGAGCGAGGCCGCCACGAAGCGCGCGTAATCGAGCTTAGTAACCGAGTGCGACCCGTACCCCATGGAAGCGGAGGTATCGAGCAGCACGAGTAACTGGGTATTCGTCTCGCCGCGGTAGCGCTTGAGGAAGCACTTATCGGTGCGCGCGAAGACGTTCCAATCGACGTGGCGGAGGTCGTCGCCCTCGGAGTAAGCGCGGTACTCGGCGAACTCCTGCGAAAACCCGAAATCCGGCGAGCGGTGCAATCCGGCGACGAAGCCATCGACGACGGTCTTAGCCACCAGGTCGAGGCCGGATATGGAAGCCAGCGTCGCTGGATCGAGGAAGCGTTGGAGCATTAGTGGGCCTCCTTTGGGGGCGCGGCGGACGCGGATGGAGAACTCACCGCGGAGACGCGGAGACGCGGAGAATTACGCGGAGGAAGCGAAGGGGAAATGGATTCCGTTGACGGTTGGGGATCCTGATTCGTCCCGGGAAGGCGCGCGGAGGGAGCGGAGTTCCCTGGTGCGATAGCGGGACCGGTGTAACGGTTGACGAATCTCTTTAAACCCTTCTTAAGGATCGGGAGCCCTACGGGCTTACCGGATGATTTCAAATATGTGATGAGTTGCGCGGAGTGAATGGGCAGAAGCTCATCAATAGCTTTGATTTCAACGATGACCGAGTCCTCAACGACCAAATCCATTCGGTAGCCGCAATCCAATTGAATGCCTTTATAAGTGCACGGCAGGTGCACTTGCTTTTGAAAGTGGGGACCCGATTGACTCAGCTCATAACAGAGGCACGCCTCGTAAGCCGATTCCAAAAGCCCTGGCCCAAGATGCCGGTGAACTTCAACAGCCGCCCCGATAATTTGCTCCGTGAGCCGATTCTCCGCTCCCTCCGCGATCTCAGGTGTTGACTTTGACTGATTCTCCATTTTCAAATTCCGCGAACCTCCGCGCCTCCGCGTCTCCGCGGTGAGTTAATCGCCCGTCCCCGCTAATCCCTCGGCGCCCCTTTCCACTCCAGGATCCGCCGCAATATGTCGTCCTGCCGCAAATGATCCGATTCCGCGTGGAAGTTCAGCAGAATGCGGTGGCGCAGGATCGGGATGTATAGCGAGCGGACGTCGTCGTAGGTCACGTGGTAGCGGCCGTGCATCAGCGCGCGCGCCTTGGCGGCCAGCACCAGGAATTGCGCGGCACGCACGCTGGCGCCGTAGTTCACATACTTCTTCACGAAGTCGGGCGCAAATTCGTCGCGGTTGCGGCTTACGCGCACCAGATCTACCGCGTGGCGCGCCACGCTCTCGCCGATCGGCACCATGCGCACCAGTTGCTGGAAATCCAGGATCTC
>CAYRWE010000282.1:5137-6679 GCA_964427655.1 uncultured Solibacteraceae bacterium
CCGGTGATGAGGCAATGGCCGCCCACGAACAGCGCGATCATCACCTGTTCGAGTACCTCCTCCTGGCCTACGATGACGCGCCTGACTTGCGTCACCACGTCGGTCTGCACCTGGCGGAAGCGCGCGATGCGCGACTTCAATATCTCAGGCTCTAACTGCTGTGTCACGGTAGTTGACATTTTCTTTCCAATCTCACTTTTTCACGCTGTCGCGGGGGGCTTGGTCGCCTTCCGCGCTAAGTTCCAGGAGTAACTTCTGCGCGGGGCGGAATCCGGGAGCGGCCTCCAGGGAAACCAGCAACTCATCCTTGGCTTCGTCGGGTTGGTGGTTCAGGCGATAGGCGCGCGCCAGGTCGTAATGCGCCTGGGCCGGATCGAGCGGGCCGCGCGCCACCACGGCGCGGAACTCGCGCACGGCCCCGGCGGCGTTGCCCTCGTCAAGCCACAGCGCGCCGAGCCTCTGGTGCAATTCCGGGTCCATAGGATAGATGAGGTTCAGGCGGTCCAGCACTTCGGCGGCTTCCTTCTTGTGCCCGGCGGCGGCCAGCGCGGCGGAAAGCTGCTTGATGCTCTCGGGATTGCGCCCGCCCTTGTGCACATAGCGCTCGAGCTCATCGGTGGCGGCCGCCTGGTTGCCCTTGGCGGTGTAAGCCTGCGCCAGAAACTCGTACACGCTGGCGGCTTCCACGTAATCGGGATAGAGATCGCGAATCGCCATCCCTTGCTTAATGACTGCGTCCCAATCCTTCTCGCCGGCCGATTCGGCCACCTGCTTTGCGCCCTTGCGCCACTCTTCAAAGCCATCCACCATGCTCTTGGTGGAGGCTTCCACCGAGGCGATGAATTGCTTGTCGAACTCCGCCGGCTCCATCTTCAGCTCTTTGCGGACGACCGCGGCGGTTTCATCGTTCTGGCCGAAATCGTGGATCATCGCCAGCAGCGTATTCCAGCCGAACTTATCGTTAATGTAATCGCAGATGCGGCCGGCCTGAAAGTAACTGACGATAACCTGCGACTCGGTCTTAGGATGCACGAATCCGCGATCCAGCTCGGCCACCGGTAGCAGTTGCTTGTTCTTGATGGCCATCAGGATGTCCGGCGTGATGCGGTCGCCCCATTCGGGCGAAGTGGCGGTCTCCTCGTGCACCGCCATGCCCTCGGTGAACCAGCGCGGCACGCGATGATGAGTCATGGCCAAGGTGAAGACATGGCTCATCTCGTGCCACAGCGTGGAATCCCAATGGAAGCTGCCGGGCGTGCGGCCCGAGGGGCTGTCCATGGCGATGGCGTAGCCGAACGTCACGCCCAGGGCGCCCAAGCCAGGCACGCCCAGCGTGCGCACGGCGAAATCCTCGTGATCGGGATACGCCTCCACCTGTACAGGCTGCTCCAGCTTGAACTGATATTTCTTCTCGTAAACGGCGATGGCGCGCCGCATCTCGGATTCGAAATAAGGGCGCAGTAAGTCGGCTTCCTTGCGGTTCAGTTTGAGGATGGTGCGATCGGTCTGGAAAGTTACGAAGTTCTTGTAACTATCCATCAA
>CAYRWE010000283.1:0-6657 GCA_964427655.1 uncultured Solibacteraceae bacterium
ACTATCTTCTGTTCCTCGCGTCGTACCAGTGCGCCAGCATTGTCCTGAGCGGCGCCGGCAAGGTGGGATCGGAAATCCCCGCCGAACCGGCGCGATACCAGATCTCGGCGCGGGCGGATTTCTTCGAGGTGCTGGCCGGACCGCAGACCACCATTCATCGGCCGATCTGCAACTGCCGGGACGAGGCGCTGACCGGATTGCCCGGCTTGGGCGGCGGGGAAGAGCGACTGGCCCGTTTGCATTCAATATTCTTCGATAACACGTTGTGCCAGACGGCGAGCTTTCTGAAGGTGGGAATGACTCAGGTTGTTTTGGCGATGATAGAGCAGGAGCAGGTACCTGTGCAGTTGCTCCTGGACGATCCGGTCGAATCGCTGCATCGGTGGAGCCGCGATCCCGGGCTGGCGGCGAAGAACCGCCTGATCGACGGCGCCGAATACACCGTCGTCGACCTGCTGGAAGCCGTGTTCGAGAAGGCCAAACGCTTCGTCGACGCCGGCCGGGCCGACGGCCTGGTGGACGATGTCGGGCGAATCATGGACGTGTGGGGCGATTGCCTGCAACAACTGCGCCGGCGCGAATTTGACAAGCTCGCCGGGCGAATCGACTGGATCGCCAAGCTGTCGCTGCTGGAGCGGACGGCCGCCAAGCGACAAATTGGCTGGGATTCGCCGTCGATGAAGTATCTCGATCACATGTATGCATCGTTGGATCCGGCCGAGGGTCTGTACTGGGCGCTGGAACGTGCCGGAGCGGTGCAAAAGGTGGTCTCCGACGGCGAGATCGAGCGATTTGTGCATGAGCCGCCGGAGAACACGCGAGCCTGGTTGCGGGCGTACATATTGCGTCATGCCGATCCCGGCGCGGTCGATGACGTTGACTGGGACATGGTGCGGATGCGCCAGAAGAATCCGTCGCCGGGGAGTTGGCCCGCTTACCACCATCCCGAACTCTGGATGTCGGACCCGCTGCGCTTCACGCGTGAGGAATGCGAGCCCGTGCTCAAGGCTGCGCCGTCGCTCATGGACGGCCTGGCCGCACTGGGTCTGGGGCGCCAGGTCGAAAACGGCCTGCCAGCGGCGCCGGCCAGTACAGCAATCGTTCAAAGTAACTACAGCATCAGGCCGGCCGTGCCCGGCAAACACTTTACAGGAGATTGACCATGGAACTGCAACTGACACGGCAACGTGCCGCGCGGCAGAGCAACGCGGGAGATTCTTCGGACCCGTCGTCGGCGCTTTCGGAGATTCGGGCCGGCTGCCAGCGCGTGGCTGACGCTGCCCAGGCCGAAATCGACCGGGCCCTCAACTGCGGCGTCGAGGCGGAGGAGTTCCTCAGCTCGGCGAAGCAACTGCGTGGAGGGCAGTGACAATGGCGGCATTGCACATGATGGGTTTCGAACAGGAAATGGCGCTGTGCGCGACCGTCGCGCACGGCGCCGTTCCCAACCAGGAAGCACTGCTGAACAGCCTCTGCGCGGTCGCCGCGGAATCCCTGGTCCACCTGCGCGGCCTCGGGGAAGGAGGCATCTTTCTCGCCAACGGCTCGCGTCTGTACGTCGACTGCCTCAAGTACGAATTCGCCGGGCCCGAATGCACGTCGCCGGATGAAGTCGTCAAGTTCCTGATCGCCGGCGAGCGCATTCTGGCGCCACTGGCCAGCGAGGTGGCCCGTCGCAACAAACTGGACGATGTCGGCCTTTATCGCGCCAATATTGATTACGCGAGTCCCGCCACCTGGGGCGCGCACGAATCGTATCTGACGCGCAAAGAGCCGTCCAAACTCTCCGACGACCTGATTCCATTCCTCGTGGCCCGGGTGGTCACGGCGGGCGCCGGCGGATTTCGCCCGCTGACGTGCAGCGGATGCACGTTCACGCTTTCGCCGCGTGCCTGGCATATCTTTCTACCGGTCTCGCAGTCCAGTACGGGCTCCCAGGAGCGGGGAATCTTCCACACCAAGGATCAGACCCTCTCCTGCGGCTACCACAGGGTTCATATCCTCGTCGGCGATGCGCTCTGCAGCCGCCGGCAAAACTGGCTGAAATTCGCCACCACGTCACTTGTGACGGCCATGGCGGATGCGGGGCTGCATCCCGGCCAGGACGTCATGCTCCGCGCGCCGGTCCAGGCGCTGCGCGCATTCGCGTCCGATCCAACCTGCCGGATGAAGGCCAGAACGCAGTCCGGCCGGGACATGAGCGCCGTCGAGATACAGCGTCATTATCTCGAACTGGCGCGTCGCAACGCCGTCGCGGAGTGGATGCCGGACTGGGCGTGCGAAGCAATCGACAAGTGGGGCGCGATGCTGGATCGGCTCGATGGCGCGCCGGACAGCGTCGCCACGTGTCTTGACTGGGCCATCAAGTACCGCGCATTCCAATCCCACATCGAAAGGCGGGGGTTCAGCCACCGGGCGCTGGGCCATTGGACAAATCTGACCGACGTGCTGTGCCGGTGCAGCAGCGCACTGGCCGGCGAGGCACATCTGCAGGCCCTGCCGGCCGAACTCGTGCTGGACCGCCGCGGGCCGCTGCGAGACGTCATCGCCCAGTTGGATCGTCCCCTGGCATCGCGCGGCATGGAATGGGAGCAGCTCAAGCCTTATCTCAAACTGCGCTCGGAGCTCTTTGCGCTGGATTTCAAATTCGGCCGGCTTGGCGAGAAGGGGATCTTCAATTGCCTGGATCGTGCCGGCGTGCTCGATCATGACATAGGGCTGGACGATGCGCAGATCGAATCCGCCATTGCCAATCCGCCGAGATTTGGCCGGGCCAAGCTCAGGGGCGAAGCGATCAAGCGACTGCACGGCAACCACGCCGCGCGGGATGCCTCCGATTGGATGAGTGTCTACGACAGCGGACGCAAGATGTACCTGAACCTGAGCAATCCGTTTGCGGCCGAAGAAGTCTGGGCCAGGAATACGAATCCCACATCGTCGGAATTTACCCCGTTCTGATCGGAAATGCATGAGAGCCTTTTGCGGAGAAAAGTCATGAAATCGCCACGATCCGTGCAGGACAATCCCCAAAGCCAAAGCGATCGGCCCAGCGGCGCGACGTCGGCCAGCGTTCTGGATCTGTGGGAAAATGGCATGGACATGCGCGACTCATGCGCTGCCGCCGTGGGCCGGCTTATAGTCGCCCAGCCCGAGCGGGCGAGCACGTTTGCCGATCCGGCCATCCTGGAAAGCGCGCTGCGATCGGCCCTTGCGGAGGAATTGGCGGACACCAATCCAGAGCCGTCTTCCACATGGCTGCCGGCGATCGCGGAATTTCTGGATCTTCAGGGGCGAGTCCAGGAAGCGGTGGATATCTATCGCGAGGCGTTGAATCGCGTGAAGGTCGCGTGCGGGTGCGAGGGTTCTGAGACGCGGGCCGTCGCCGCGGGCATCGATCGGCTGCTTCGACGGCTCGGACGTGAGGAGGAGGCGCGAGCCATAGCCCGTGAATTGCGCCTTGAGCCGCTGATGGGTCGCCGCGACCATGACAGCCTCCTGGCCCTTCGCGACGCCGCGTTTTCCGCGTTGGCGGCAGGGAGTCTCCCCGAGGCGGAGACAATCTACCGGTATTTGCTGACCCAGAACTTCGAGCCCAGCGGCACACATTGCCACCTGGCTCGGGTGCTGCTGGCTGGCGGACAGGACGCCGATGCCACGGCCGCAATAAGCGCCGCCTGGGAATGCCGCAATAGCAGCGTCGAGTCTTACATCGTCGCGCGGATTTTGTTCCTGCAGGCGCTGCTGGCCACACTGGCGGGGCAGGATGCTCAATCGCCTCTGACCACGCTGAAGGATCTGCTGCTGCACGATCCGGCGGCGCGGCACTCGTGGCTGATCGCGCCGGTGCTGAGCCGCGTTCAAACGAGATTGACCCCGCGGTCGCACGAGTTCTTTGTCAGCCTGGCACAGGAAATGTCCGGCGGGTCGGTCGAATAGGCATCATCCAGAGAGTTGAGTAAACCCATGTTACCCGAAACACTTCTTACCGAATTACGCGGCCGAGGCATTCATGTCGAGCACCCGGACGGCGATACTGTCGTTCTCCGCCATTTGCCGCTTCGGGGCTTCAATAAGGCCGCCACCAATCTGCTGGTCATGCGGCCGGGTGCCGACCGGCCGTTCGTCACGCTGGTGGATCAGGATTTGGAGTACCTGGGATCTGAGAATTCCATCAAGGCGGCGTTGTCGCAGGGCCCGGTGCAAGGCGGGTGGCGTCCCCTGGCCGTGGACGTGAGCCCCGAGTTGGATGTCGCCATAAGCAGGGCACTGAACATCATTGGCTTCACGTGGTTGGCCCCGCGCGACGCCGCCGCCAAACCGGCGCCGCGCGCCGCAACGGGCCGGCTTTTGTCTCGCTTCGGCCGGATTATTCCTGGCGATGAACCCCATTTCACAATCGGCCGGCAGGAGGCGATCGACCAGCTACTCGCCTGCCTTAAGCGGCGCGACCCGTGCCTGCCGCTGATTGTGGGGCCATCGGGCGCGGGCAAGACGAATCTGCTGTTGGCCCTGGCTGGCGAATTGTCCAAGTCGTCACAGGAGCCGGTCATCAACCTGGACTTGATCCACTTTCTTTCGGCGATTCCGACCCACGAAAGAGCCAAATGTCTCGGCGAACTGCTCGATGAGCTGGTCGAGTCCAAGGTCATCGCGGCGATCGAGCAGATCGAGCTTGTCGGCCCGGAAATCTACTGCGGCAATCTGCATCTGAGCCGGGCGCTGGATCGTGGCGTCAGGCTCATCGGAACAACGACCGGCCGGTGGCTGCATCACTTCAGGGCAGAGCCTCTGGCGCGGCGGATCCAGATTGTGGAGCTATCTGCCCTGACGCCGGACGAATTGGTTGCCATTCTGCTTGAGAAACGGCGGGTGTATGCGGTTGAAATCGACCCCGTGTGGATCGGCATGGCCGCGCGTCTGTCGCGCGACCTGCCCGGCGAGAATCCGGCCAAGGCGGTTTCGCTGCTGGACGCGGCTGCCTCGCAGGCGGCGGCCAGCGGCGCGGCGGTTCTCGGCCCGGACGACATCTATGCGGCCGTGGCCCGCGTTCACCCGATGCCCCAAGCGCAGGAAGACTCGGACTAAACATGCCCAGCGCCAATGAAAACACGTTGGATGACGCCATCCGGCTCCGCGAGGCGGGTTTGCTCGCGGCTTCATACGTCATGCTAAAGACGCAGATTGCGCGGGCCCGGCGCAGTCATGGGCACAAGTCGTACGAAGCGCAATGTGCCATAAGCCAGCTTGGTCGGACGTTGCTGGCCATGGGCCGCGGCGAGCAGGCCAGTGCCTTGCATTGGGAGGTTCTGGCCATGCGTTTGGAACTGTACGGCCGGCGCGATTCATACACGCAGAACAGCGCCGCCATCCTGGCCGGGACATTGCGGACCGGCTTGGGGGACAATTACATGGCCGCGGCCGTCGAATGCTGGGCCGCCGATCCGGAAATCCCCCGCGCGGCGACTGGCGATCACAAACCGCTGAGCGCGAGCGAGTTGCAACGCACAATCCGCGACCGCGCCGCCAAACCCGGCCTGGCGATCGCCCGACTGGTGGAGGAGTATTTGCAGTTCCAACGGCAGTCAACGGCGGGGTCTGCAATTTGAGCGAATCCCACGACGATCTATTCCGCCGCCCGCCGCGGCTATCGCGACTTGAGGTATTGCGTCAAGATCGCCGCATCCAGCGGCACCACCTGCACATCTTTCGCATTGCCCGGCTCACCCTGATCTCCGGCCGTCTTGGGTGGATATGTGATCTTGCACACGTAAACGCCGACCTTTCGTCCGCGCTTCTCGGCGTAGGGCGGCCAGAAGGGCGCCGCGTTCTGGATCAGATAGTGGCCCAGCGCCTCGCTGGCTCGCCCCGACAACCCGAAGACGGCCAGGGTCAATCCCTTTATATCCGGCTCATACGACGTGATGATGATGCCGGAATCCTGTTTCCCGTCGATCGACGGGACACAGACCCATTCGCCGGCGGCGTTCAGATAGTGCGTTCCCTTCACAAACCGTTTCCGGGCGCCGGCGGGGTTCTTGGGCCCGCCGAAACAGCTCTCTATCGCCCCCAGCGGGCTCTTGTAAGCAAGGAAGACCGGCACGCGAACATCGCGCGATTCCGCAACGAACGGTTCACATCCAAACAAATCCGCGAAAAAGGCCTCCACAAGCAGGTTTACCCTTTGGCTTCCGACCAGGATCGCGCACGAGCGACTCAGCTCGCCCCGGATCTTCGCGTACATCTGCAACGCTTTGGCATGATCCTTATCAAGTTCCTTCTTCCTGATGTGCTCGGCACTTACGTCAACGCGGAAGGGCACATACTCGGTGCCCAGCGCCGGCTGCGTATCCCCGCAGACTCCCGCCGTGGACAGCCAGCGTACCAGTGCCGCCTCCACCGCCGCATCCCGGCGCGATATCCACGGCATGTGCGCCTGTGCCATGGCTTGCTGATATTCCCCCAGATAGATCGTCACGGCGCCCGCCGCCGCCGCCGCCGGCCACAAGGCGCTGGCCTGGGCGCCAAACAGGGCCATTGGCAAGCTTCTGGCTGGCACACGGTGTTCCAGAAGCCAATCGCAAATCCTCCCCAGGACTTTGAGCGACGGGTTGCGGTTGCGGTTGAAGTAGAATTTTCGCACCGTGTGGCGATCGATTT
>CAYRWE010000284.1:0-6654 GCA_964427655.1 uncultured Solibacteraceae bacterium
TGACCCTGGTCTACAACTTCTTCGAGCTCATGGGCGACATGGTCCGCAACAAGATCCCGCTCATGAAGATGTTCACGTACCTGTTCTTCCTCACCCCGCAGCTCATTTATTCCACGCTGCCCATCAGCATCCTGGTAGGCGTGCTGGTGAATTTCGGAATTCTCAGCAAGAACAACGAGATCGCCGCGTTCAAGGCCTGCGGAGTGAGCCTGTTCCGCTTGGCCCTGCCCATTCTGATCGGCAGCACGCTCTTCTCGACGGGCCTGTTCGCCTTCGATTTCTATTACGTGCCGGGCGCCAATCTCAAGCAGGACGCCCTGCGCGACGAGATCAAGGGGCGGCCCAAGCAGACGTATCTGCGGCCCGATCGTAAGTGGATCATGGGCTATAACTCGCGGATCTTCAATTATCTTTATTTCGATCCGTCCGAGAAGGTCATGCTGCACGTCAACGTCTTCGAGCTGGAACCTTCGACCTTCCGCCTGAAGCACCAGATCCTGGCCGAGCGGGCCCACTGGAGCCCGCTGCTGAAGACGTGGATTTTCGAGAACGGCTGGAGCAGCGATTTCCAGGGTGCGCGGCGGCTTTCCTACACGCCGTTCCAGGCCACCACGTTTCCGGAACTCACCGAAACGCCCGATTACTTCCTCAAGGAAGCCGTGCAGGACAAGCAGATGAACTTCCTGCAACTGGACAGCTATATTAACGACCTGCGCCAGAGCGGCTTCGATACGGTCAAGCTGCAAGTGCAGTTCTACCGCAAGTTTTCGGTGCCGCTCTTCGCCCTGATCATGGCCGCCATCGCGGTGCCCTTCGGCTTCCTGGTGGGCAACCGGGGCGCCATGACGGGCATCGGCGTGAGCATCGCCATCGCCATGGGCTACTGGGGCATCGGCACGCTGTTCGAGAAGATCGGGGATGTGAATCTGCTGCCGCCCTCGGTGGCCGCCTGGTCGCCGGATCTGGTCTTCGCGCTCACGGGGATGTATCTGCTGCTGCGGATGCGGAGCTGAGCGGCGACGCGCGGCGCCGTCATTGACCGCCCGCGGCCGCGATCCTACCCGCGTGCCTGTTGTACAGTAAGCGGGC
This sequence comes from uncultured Solibacteraceae bacterium, assembly GCA_964427655.1. GTDB lineage: Bacteria > Acidobacteriota > Terriglobia > Bryobacterales > Bryobacteraceae > CAVQNQ01. The sequence continues at coordinate 1,090 of CAYRWE010000284.1, forward strand.
CGAGCCGATCATAGCCGCGGTTCCCAGTGCCAGCTTGAATTCGAACAAGCCGACGTGCGCGACTTCCGCGGTCGGCACCGCCGAGCAGACCACCGCCAGAAGCGTGATGGCCAAACCCGAAATTGAGCTGAGCCGGCGGCCGGCTTTCCACGCGCTCGCGAACATGTAGACGAAGGGGAGAAAACCGCCGATCAAGGTCAGCGAGACCAGCTCCTGATAGGCCGCGCGCATGCTATCGCCGAGCTGCATCGCCACCAGCAGAAACGAGGAGACCGCGCCGAACGCCAGAATCGAGACATGCGGCGTGTGCCAGCGTGGGTGGACGCGGGCGAAGGCCGCCGGCAGAAGCTGGTCCACTCCCGCGGCGAAGGGCAGGCGCGAGACCGCCGTGCCGATCCCGCCGATCTGGCCCAGGGCGCTGGCCATCACCAGCGCGGCAATCAGCGGGGCCAGCCAGGAGATCCCCAGAAGCGTGCCGGCCGCGCCGCCGGCCTGCGCGAAGCCGTTCATCTCGCTGATGCCGCCGGGTGGCAGAATCACCAGCATGGAAATGGTCGCGACGGAATAGAAGAGCACCGCGGTGGCCGAGGCGATCCACCCGGCGCGCGGCAGCGTGCGCTCGGGATCGTGAATCTCGGCGCCCATCAAGCTAGCCAGCTCGAGGCCGGTCATGGCGTAAGCAATAGCCGCCCAGAAGCTCAGGGTCCGCCAATCCCAGTGGGGAATCACGTCGAGCGCCGTGGCCGGCCCGCGCTGCCCCCATACCTCGAAAGCCACTACGGCCAGCAGGATCACCAGAAGCCATGCCGCGATGGCGCCGAACGATTGCGTCCACTTTCCGATCTTCAGCCCCACCAGGTTGGTTCCCAGCGCGATCCAGATGGCCGCCAGGGTCACCGCCAGTAGAGCGGCCCGGCTGTCGGCCAGCCCGGCCCACGCGGGGCCCAGGGCCTGGAAACCCGCGCTCATATAGAAGAGAGCGGCGCCGGGCAGCCAGAACGTCAGGCCCGTCCAGTAGATCCAGAAGCAGAGGAACGCGTGCCAGGGGCCGAATTCGTGCCGCGTCCAGACGTAGAAGCCGCCCGCCACTCCCTTGTACTTCACGGTGAGCGCCGCCACGGTCACGGCCAGCGGGACGGCGAAGAACAGCGCCGCCAGAACCCACAGCAGCACGGCGCCCGGCCCGGTATGCGCGGCCGCCGGGATCCAGCGCGTGCCTACGATGCAGATAACGGCGAACAGGCTGAGATCGCGCAACCCCAGCTCGCGGCGCAGTCCCGATGAGGAAGTTTCACTTTCCACCCCGGCTGCCCTTGCAAGCCGCATACCGTCCGGGTCTCGGATGTCGCGCTATTGCGGCGCGCTACTGCAACGACAGCGCGTTCATCACCGAGCGGACCTGCTCCGGCGAGCCAGTGAAAAGGTTGGCGGGCGGCCGCCGGTAGCTCATCATTTCGCGATAGAGAATGTCCTCCATGCTGGAATTGATGCCCCATCCGGCCAGGTATTCGAGGCGCAGATCGCGGTCGCGATTGATGTCGGCGCCCCTGTACCACGGCTCCAGGTCCGATTTCTGTCCCAAAAAAGTGGAAAACAGGTCCACCGCCGAGTTCACGCCGATCTCACGCATCGAAGTGGCCACCGGCGCATAATCCGGCCGTTCGAGACGCTGCTCGACCTGGTCCACATCGATCTTCAGGGGTTCCGCCGGCCCCAGGAAGACCATGTCATAGCCCTGGCCGTTGACCGTGTTGGCCCAGACCGTCCCATAGGGGAAAACGTCCATGAAAGTGGCCACCTCGCTCTTCACGGTTCGCTCGTCGCTTTCGTAAAGCGGCACGTAGAGCGAGAACCAGCCGCCCGCGTTGAGGTGGGCTTTGACGGCCTCGAAGTACTCTTTGGAATACAGGGCTGCGGTGCCCTTGACGAAGACATCCAGGGGATCGGAGGCGATCACGTCGAATCTATCGCGCGTGGTCATCAGGTAGTGGCGCGCGTCGTCGAACACGATGTGCGTGCGCGGATTGTGCAGCACGTCGTAATCCGCTTTGGCGAAGTAGCGCGTCGAAGTGGGCGGCACCACCGGCTCAATCTCGCACACGGTGATACGCTCGATGCCGGGATAGCGCGTGAAGGTGCCGGCCGAGACGCCCGCGCCGAAACCGATGCCCAGCACCGAACGCGGATTGGGATGCAGGATGGCGGGCAGGTGCCCCACCATGCGCTGCAAGCGCATGTCGTACGGTTCGGTGGTGGCTTCCACGTGGCCGTTGACATCCACCTCGTAGGCGCCGTCGCTCCATTGCGTGATGGCCACCGAGGAGTTGCGCCCCTCGATGGTAAAGAGGACCTTGGATTTCCCGCCGTACATCGGCATGCGGCGGCCATAGGCGATCAGTTCGCCGGGGATGGGATGGATGCGCCAAGCCAGCAGGCCCGCCACCACCAGCGCGGCCGCCAGCGCCGCCGCCCCCACCCGCGAGCGCGAGATGTGCACGCGCGGCGCCAGCACCACCAGCGCTCCTATCGCCGAAAACGCCACCAGAACGCGCTCGGATTGCCGCGTGCCAATCCACGGCACCAGCGCCAGGCTGATGGCCAGCGCCCCCAGGATGGCTCCGAAGGTGTTGGCCGCATAGATGCCGCCCACCAGGCGCGCGGGGTCGCGGCCTTCCGAGTTCACCGCGGCCAGGGCCAAAGGAAAACTCGCGCCCCACAGGATCGCCGCGGGCAGGATGGTCCACAGGCAGCGCATCAGGTCGATCTGGAACGTGAACCAGGGGCTGGTGGCCAGAAACGGATTGATGGGCCAGTAGGGCAGCGATTCGGCAATCATCACGGAAGCCCAGGTAATCCCGGCGGTGAGCAGAATCTGGCACCATCCCAGCGCCAGGCGTGCGCCCGAGGGCCCCACCAGGCGCGCCAGCCACGCTCCCACGGCACTGCCCAGAGCCAAGCCGATCAGGAAGACCGCCAGAATGATGGAGAACACATAGACCGTGGCGCCCAGCAGCATGCCCAGCAGACGCGTCCAGATGACTTCCGCGCCCAGCGCGCCGGCGCCCGATAGCCCAATCGCCACGTAGACCGTCCAGGCGCTCGCGGAAACAGGCGCACTTTCGGCCGGCTCTTCCCCGCCCCCGCCCAGGCTGGTCCGGACGGGCGTGCGCGCCGCGAGCGCCAGGCTGACCAGCGCCACCGCCACATTGATGGCCGCGGCCGCATAAGTGGCCATGGCGGTATCGTAAATCCGCAGCAAATAAAAGCCCGCCAACAGGCAGCCGAAGACCGCGCCCACGGTGTTGCCGCCATAGAGCAGCCCCCACCAGGAGACGCCCCGCGGAGACGCCTTGATCCAGCGGGCGAGGGCCGGCAGCGACGCTCCCATCAGAATGGTCGGCGGCAGCAGGCAGATGGCGCACACGAGGCCGCGCAGCAGCATCCCCGCCAGACCGTATCCGGCCGCCGCCCAATAGACGCGGTCGATCAGCGGCAGGCCGAAAAGCACCAGGATGGCGCAGGCGGCGATGCCCAACTCCAGCCAGGCGTAGATCCGCAGCGGATGCTGCCGCGAGCGCAGGCGCGGCAGAGCGAGGCTTCCCAGGCACAGTCCGCTCATGAAGGTAGCCAGCAGAATGCCCAGCGAGACGGCCGTCGAGCCGATAGCCAGTTGCAGAAGCTGATACCACACGATCTCGTAGATCAGAGCGGAGCAGCCGCTGGCCGCAAACAGTGCCAGAAGCAGCGGGAGGAAGCGCGCGGCATCGAATTCCGGAGTCCGCGGGGAAGGGGGCACGGGCATGGCGAATCACAATCATATCGGAACGCGCGCCATCCCGGTCTCATCGGCGGGCGCGCATTGCGGTTCAATAGAGTTCGATGAGATCTTCCGGCCCGCCCACCCCCTCGATCCTGATCGCCGACGATCAACCCGACGTGCTGGAGGCTCTCCGCTTCCTGATCAAAGGCGAAGGTTACCAGTCGGAAGCCTCGAGCTCGCCCGCCGCGGTGCTGGAGGCTTTGGAATCGCGCGATTTCGACGCCGTCCTGATGGATTTGAATTATACCCGCGACACTACCTCGGGAGCCGAGGGCCTGGATCTGCTGAACCGCATCCAGAGCCTGGACGCCAACCTGCCGGTGATCGTGATGACCGCCTGGGGATCGGTGGAGCTGGCAGTCGAAGCCATGCGGCGGGGGGCCCGCGATTTCATCCAGAAGCCCTGGGATAATGCGCGGCTGTCGGCGATTCTGAAGACCCAGATCGAGCTCGGGCGCGCGCTGCGCGCGGGGCAGCGGCTGGAGGCCGAAAACCGGGTCCTGCGCGCGGAGCGCTTTCCGCAGGTCGTGGCCCGCTCGGCGGCCATGCGGCCGGTGCTGGACACCATCTCGCGCGTGGGGCCGTCGGACGCCAACGTGCTTATCACCGGCGAGAACGGTACGGGCAAGGGGCTGGTGGCGCTGACGCTGCATTCGGTCTCTCTGCGCGCCACGCATCTGCTGGTGACGGTGAATACGGGCGGACTGGCGGAGGGCGTATTCGAAAGCGAGCTGTTCGGCCACGTCAAGGGCGCCTTCACGGACGCCAAGAGCGACCGCGTGGGCCGCTTCGAGATGGCCGATGGCGGCACGCTGTTTCTGGACGAGATCGGCAACCTCTCGCAGGGCTTGCAGGCCAAGCTGCTGCGCACCATCGAGAGCGGCGAGTTCGAGCGCGTGGGGTCGTCGCGGACGCGCCGCGTGGATGTGCGCGTCTTCTCGGCCACTAACGCCGACCTGAGTGCTCAGGTGGCCGAGGGGCGCTTCCGCCAGGACCTGCTCTTCCGCCTCAACACCATCGAGATCCACCTGCCGCCCCTGCGCGACCGCCGCGAAGACATTCCCGTGCTCGCCAACCATTTCCTCGCGCAGCACGCCGCCCACTATCGCAAGCCCATCGCGGCTTTCGACGAAAGCGCCGTCAAGGCCCTGCTGGCGCATTCCTGGCCGGGCAACGTGCGCGAGCTCGATCACGCCGTGGAGCGCGCCGTGCTGATGGCGCAGAGCGAGACCGTGCGGGCCGGGGACCTGGCGCTGCACGCGGCGCGCGAAGGCCCGCCGCGCCTGGAGGAGATGAGCCTGGAGGATGTCGAGGCTCTGCTCATCAAGAAGGCTCTGGCGCGGTTTAATGGAAACGTGAGCCATGCCGCCGGCGCGCTGGGCCTGAGCCGCAGCGCGCTCTACCGCCGGCTGCAACGCTACGGATTGTGAAGGAGCGCGATGTCCAAAGCCGCCCGCCTCAGCCATGAAGGGCACGTGGTCCTGCTGGCCCTGCTGGCGGGCCTGCCCGGTTCGGCGGTCGCGCTGTCGCTGCTGTGGACCGGCGATCACACGGCTAAAGTACAGTGGACCCTCAGCGTGCTGATCGTCTGCGGCTGGCTGGGCTTCGCCGTGGCCGTGCGGGAGCGCGTGGTCTTCCCGCTGATGACCGTGTCGAGCCTGTTGGGCGCCCTGCGCGAGGGCGATTTTTCGGTGCGCGGCCGCTCGCCGCGTCCCGACGACGCGCTGGGCGAAGTGATGCGCGAA
>CAYRWE010000285.1:0-6648 GCA_964427655.1 uncultured Solibacteraceae bacterium
TTGGTGGTGCCCAGGTCGATGCCGATTTTCACGCTTCCACGCGCTCCCTCACATTGAACTCCAGGTTCCAGCGGCGATTGTCGCGCGCCACGCACCAGAGCTGCAAGACGCCGGTTTCGGTGACCACGGTTTCGAACGATACCGGCACCACCTCCGAGGAACGCTCTCCGGCTTCGAACGCCACCTCCATGGGCGAAAGCTCCTGCAATTCCTCGCCGAAATCCTCGATGAGGTCGCCGGGCAGGTCGTTCTTGCGCGTGGACGAAGTGAAGAAACGGAACTCGGCGGGTTGGCCGATCACCAGTCCGAATTCGCGGCCGGGGATGCGGACACCGCTGCCTTCCTCCATGCCGAAGGACACCACCGTAAGCGCCTTCAGGGGAGCCGGAAAACCGGGCACCGTGGGCAGCGAACTCTCGATTCCCACGTAGTAGGTGCGCGGCACGCCGCCGCGTATGCGCACGCCGCGGCCGCTTCGCGCCAAGCCATAATAGGCCGCGCCGCGCGCCACCGCGTGCATCAGATCTTCGCCGCTCAGGCACTGGACCTTGCCGAAATCCTCGGCGGCCAGCCAGGAATCGAGCGTCGAAAGGATGCGTTCGCGCACCAGCGCGGCATTCAGCACGCCGCCGTTGAACAGCACGTGCGTGGGGCAGGCCAGGCCGCTGGGACCGCGCCGCACCGCGCCCTGCTCGCTGCCGGCCGCCTGCTGCCGCAGGAAGCGTGCCATGTGCCGCGTGATGGCCGCATCCGCCGCGTAGGGCAGCCCCAATTCCTGCAACCCCATGCGACGCTGCGCCGCGGGCATCTCGGTGCTGGCCGCCGCGGGCAGGAATCCCTCGCCCAGCACCTGCTCGATGTCGCTGCGCAGGAGCGTGGCTTTTATGGTGCCGCCCACCAGGCCGGTGCCCTTGCCCAGGATCGTCACGGGCTGTTCCTTGGCCTTGGAATCGGGCTCCAGCAGTTTTTCCTTGGCCACGCGGCAGTTGTTCCAGAGCGCTTGCATCTGGCGGCTGTCGAGGCGCGTGCCCTTTTCGGCCAGGCGCTGCGAAACCGCGCCCGCCAGCGCCAGGTCGATATTGTCGCCGCCCAGCAGGATGTGTTCGCCTACCGCCACGCGGGTCAGCGCCAGCTCCCCGGCGCTTTCGGTCACCGCGATCAACGTGAAATCGGTGGTGCCGCCGCCGATATCGACCACCAGGATGAGATCGCCCACGCGGACGCGCTCGCGCCAATCCGGATGCCGTTCGATCCACGCGTAGAAGGCCGCCTGCGGCTCTTCGAGCAGCGTGATCTTTTCATAGCCGGCCTGCTTGGCCGCTTCGAGCGTCAACTCACGAGCCACGGCGTCGAAAGAAGCGGGCACGGTGACCAGCGTCTGCTGCGCGGCCAGCGGCGCGTCCGGCATTTTGGAATCCCAGGCGTCGCGCAGGTGTTCGAGATAGCGTCGGCTGGCCTCCACGGGCGAAACCTTCTCGACGCCCTCCGGCGCGCGAAAGGGCAGCAGCGGCGCGGTGCGATCCACGCCCGAGTGTGAGAGCCACGATTTGGCGGAAGAGACCAGCCTGCCGGCGTTTTCGGCCCCGCGCTTCTGCGCCAGCCGCCCTACCACGAAATCGCGCTCCGCATCCCAGGGCAGCGCGATGCTCCCCACCGGAAAATCGGACGCGCCGGGCAGATAGAGGAACGAGGGCAGCAGGTCTTCGTCGCGCACTTCCCCGGGATTCGAGAGCTGCGGAATTTCGAGCAGCCGCACAGCGGCGGGCGCGAAAGGATCGGCGTCCGCCTGAATTTCCGCATAGGCCAGCGCGGAGTTAGTGGTGCCTAAATCGATGCCAACTACGTATTGAGGTTCCAAAGCTTACTCGATTTCGATTTCCGCCGGGGCAATCACGGCGGCGTCCTGCCGGCTCCCCAACGCCGGCAATTCCACCTTGGCCGCGCGCCATCCCTTGTGGCGCAGAATGCCGCCCGAGGGCGGCTTGGCCGGCACGTTGCCGATAAACTTGATCGAGTTGGGGTCGGCAGTGGGCGCCTTGGTGAAGGTGCCCTCCACGCCATCGATCACCGGCTGTAGCGCGACATAGCGCGCGATCGAATCGCGGCACTGATCGTGGAGTTCGCGCACCGCCGCGCCGATCTGGTCGTCCGCGTAGCCGGCGATATCCTCCATCAGAAAATCGATCAGGCGCGCATCCCGCTGCATGATCGCGAGAATCTGCAAGGCGCCATCGGAGACCCGCGCCACGGGTTCCGCTGGGGCGGACACCTGCGCGGTCTTGCCGGCTTTGGCGGCCTTGGCCGGCGCGGCGCCGCGGGGCGCCAGCTTGAGTTCGGTCAGCGTGGCCTCGGAAAGTTTCCCGTGGAACAGGATCCCCATGAAACAGCGGAAGGCTAAAAGAATACGGCTCACAACCTTGGCTCCAAGTTTTTAGGATAGCGGAAGGATGGCGCGGCTAGCGCGACTCGACCACCGTCAATTGACGCAGCCGTTCGAGCTGGCGCCGCGCAATCTCGGCCCACTGCCCGGATTTATCCAGTTTCAGGTACGCCTTCCAATGGTATACGGCTTTCAACGGCTCCCCGGCGCGTTCGGACAGCAGGGCCAGGTTGAAGTGCGCGTCGGCATAGTTGGGATTGAGGTCCAGGGCGCGTCTATAATGCTGAAAAGCCTCGGGCGTGCGCCCGCGCTCGTCGTAGAGGTTGCCCAAATTGAATTGAGCCAGGGGATATTGAGGATCGGCGACAATGGCTTCCTTGTAGTACTCCTCGGCTTCCGCGAAGCGGAGCAGACGGTACGCGATGGTACCCAGGTTCACCAGCGCGCCAGCCGCGGCGGGGTTCATCTCCAGTGCTTTTTTATACGCCGCGACGGCCTCTTCCGCCGGCGCGCCGCTTTCTTCCAGGTCGAGCCCCCTCTGGAACCAGGCCTCGGATTCGCGCAGGCGGGTGGCCTCGCGCTTCGGCTCCGGGAAGCTTTTAACGCCAGCCAGCCCGGAGGCTTCGAAATCGAAGAGAATCTGGCCGGTCAGCGCTTCCATCTTCTGGCCCGCCAGATGGACCGCAATCTTCCTGCCATCGGAGACGATGCGCAGTTCCGAAAGCGGCTGCTTGACCCACTCCAGCTTCTCGCGCAACGACTGCATAGCCCGGTTGATCTGGCGCGGCTGGATGCGGTTTTCGCGCAGCTTGATCAAGGTCTGGATGGCGATGAGATCGGAAAACGTGTACTGCTCGGCGGCGGGAATGAGGGCCTGCCGTTCCCAGCTTCGAAGCTGCCGCTCGGAAAGCCCAAACTGCCGGCAGACATCGGCCCGAGAGTATTCTTCCTTCGGAGCCTTCGGAAGCACGCGTCTATTTTAACAGGGGCCGGTGCTTAAACGAACGGAAAGAAGACCCGGCCCAGTCCGTAAACGGCGAAAGCCACCAATCCGGCCGGCCACAGGCGGGCGCGCCAGGAGCTCGGCCAGAAAAGCGTGAGGATCATAGCTAAAGCCAAAGGGCTCAAAGCGTTAAAGTGGAGAGCCTGGCCCCAATTGCCCTTTGCCAGGGCGAACAGCGCCCGCGTCGTGCCGCACAACGGACAGGGCCGGCCGGTGAGCCAGTGGAATCCGCACAAACTGTAGGGCTCGAGTGACGGCGGCTCCAGATACCGCAGCGCGGCCAGAACCGCCATGGCTCCGGCGGCCGGCCACCAGGCGCTCCGCGGCCTCACAGGCTTTCCGCGACGCGCGGATCGAATCCGACGATCTCCTTATAAGCCACCGTGATAGCCGCCACCGAGAGGGGAATCGTCACCAGCAGGCCCACCACGCAGCACAACAGGCCCAGCACATTGATCCCGATCAGCGCCAGCAGGAACATGGTGAAGCCGAAGTAATCGTTCTTGACCACCGCGCGGCTGGCCTCCATAGCCGGCCAGAAATCCATGCGCTTGTCGACGATGAACAGGTATGTGAACTTGTACATAGCCGCCACCACCAGACCCGGAATGATGCAGAAGAGCGTCCCCACGCACACGAACAGTCCCACTACGAGCGAAGCCACCAGCGTGGGAATGAAGTAGTTGAAGCCCTTGAACAGGTCCGGGAACTCCGCCGGGCGGTTGAGGGTCCGCTTGATGCAAACGATGAAGAGACCGGCCGTGAGTGGGCCCTGAATGATAAACGGAACGATCGAGTTCAGGACCACTGTGACCAGCGCCAGGCCGACATAAATTCCGATATCGGCCTTGACCATCCTCCATCCCTCGCCGGTCCAGCGACCCGTCTGGGAGTGAATTCCCACGGGAGGCGTCCACACCGCCGCTCCGGAGGCCGCGGGCGCCGCCGCCAGAGATTGCCCGCAGTTGGGGCAAAACTGGACATCGGAGGGGACCTGCGTGCCGCACTGATGACAGAACATGAGCGTCCTCGCCTCGTGAGGAATCATACCATTTCGCGGTGGGGCATGCTTTAGCTTGCCCTCAATTTCAGGGGCAAGCTAAAGCATGCCCCACCTCATTACCGGCGCGTGCCCCGGTTCTCGTACCACTTGAGAGTGGCATTGGCCGAACCGATGCACGTGACATCCGGCCGCCCATCGCCGTTCAGGTCGCCCACCGCGCAGGCCGCCGCGGGCATGGAGGCATCGAGGGTCTGCTTGGTCCAGCGCCGGCCGGCATCCTCGGCATAATAGACGTTGACGCTCTGCGGGCCGCCGCGGCATCCGGTGACGACCTCGTCGTTGCCGTCGCCATTCAGATCGCCGGTCTGCACGGTGTGGCCATCGGCCAGCGAATCGTCGATCACCTGCCGCGCCCAGGCGGCGCCGCTCCGCTGGTAGATGGCCACCTGGTTGCCGTGCCACGGCTCGATGGCCGCCAGAAAGCGCTGCTTGGCCAGTTGCCCCACCGCCACGTCGCTCGATCCGGATTTGGGCCAGGCGTCGGGCGCGCCCTTGGCGATCTCGGTGCGCGTCCAGGCGCCGTTCTTGCCCATCTTGAAAAGGTGGATGCCTTCGAAGCCGGCGGTCAGGATCTCATCGCGCCCGTCGCCATCCCAATCGATGACGTAGATGCCGTGCACCAGGCCAAAATTCATCGGCGTGATCGCATGGCGCTTCCACTCGCCGGGGCGATAGAAGACCAGCGGCGTCTGATCGCGATAATCGGGCGCTTCGGCCTTGGCGCCGTTCAGGGTCGCGTCGATGACGATGCGCTTGCCCGAGCCATCGACGTCCGCCGTGCGGATGCGGTGAGAGGTGGGGAGCCGGTCGATCTCGGTGACGGTCCAGGGATCGCGCGGATCGCCGTTATGCCGCAGCACGCTGACCACTCCCAGGCTCTTCGAGGCCGACATGCCGAACTCGCTGGCCAGCACGATATCGGGGATGCCGTCGCCGCGCCCGCTCGCGACGACCGCCAGGTTGATCATCTGGTTGAAGCCGCCGGCGATGACGTGCCGCTGCCATCCCGGGTTCTCATACCAGACCAGTTCCGGCATGCCACTCGCGAGCGCGATGAGGTCGGGCTTGCCATCGTGATTGAGATCGGCGATGACCACCTGGTAGCCGCCTTTGAGACCCGTGGCGACGGTGTGTTCGGTGAACTCGGCCGGCCCGGCGGCTAACAGCGGGAGGGCAAAGAGCGATAAGACGATCCGTTTCACCCCCACAGTATACTAAGGGTCGGCGCGGAGGGCGGCTCCGGCCAAGCTTCCGGTGTCGCCTCTTACCAGCCATTGAGGGCGAGGTCGGAAATCTGGGTCACGCCACATGATACCGTCCTTGATAGGCGCAAAACCCCTGCTGGGCCGGGAACACGCCCGGGGCGGGTGGTGTCTATTACTGATGGAGACTCATGTCAACGGCTACTCTGGCTCGGATGACCGTGGCGGCGCTGTTCATATGCAGTGCTGCCTGCCAGAACGGAAGCGGAGCACCTAAGGGCTTCATAGTTGACTTGGCAACCGCAGGGGTGTCTTGCGGGGACGGCCGCGTCATAGTCGCTTTCGCCATCGGCAGGCACAGGGTAAAACTGAACGCAGAACCCGATGTGTCCTTTCCAGAAGGAGTCCAACGGTTGCGCGAGGTCATGACCCACCGTGCCGAGAAGGTAGTCTACGTCAAGGCTGAGGCGGACGTTTCATGGGAAGAGTTTTTGGAACTACTAGACGATGTATGGCCGGAAGTAAGCGTGGTTAGCATCCTCACACCTCAAGTTGAAGCGACGGCCCGCCGGACGCACTGTCTTGGCCTGTCCTGTCGAGACTGCACAAGATTTGGTGGATTCCACACCCGCAACCAGTGATTCCGAACGTGGCACGTTCGCTGTTGTTGTAACACGCGGTTACCTGAAACGCAGGGTGCAATCTCCATCCGCACGGCTCTAGCCAGGCTGCAAACCGAGGGGTCCCCCTCCACAATTAGCAGATTTTAATCGGCCCCCTCTCCCTCGCCGGCCTCGCCCGATGAAACCCTGGCACCGACGCTTCGTCTATAGCTACGTTCCGCACTATAGGCGGCGGCGAGCAAAACGGGGAGTTGCGGCTGCGCGCTGAAAAGGGACCTGTGAAAAAATAGGTGCCATTATGGGACAGAGCGGAGCCAGACCACCGGTTTCACGAATCAGCGGCCAGATCATCATCGACGAGATAGCCCGCAACATGG
>CAYRWE010000286.1:0-6626 GCA_964427655.1 uncultured Solibacteraceae bacterium
CCAAAGCGGACAGATCACGTGTGAACTCGACCGGACAACTCACATACTAGCGACAGTCTCCACCCGCAACTATTGCGCCGAGGTTGTCCATAAGCTAACCTAGGTCACCGATGTCCATCTTGCCGGATTTCCGCCTAGAGACCTACTTTTCGCAGTGGGAGTTCGAGGCGAGTCACCACATGACTGCCAGTGACGCCCAAACCATCTCGCTTTGCGACCTTCTGTTGTTGGCCGAGCCGGAAGAGCGCGAAGCCTGGGACAATCTCACGCTCGGCTACACCGAGACCTGGGGTTCGCCGGCGCTGCGGCGCGCCGTCGCCGGCACCTACGCGGGGCTCGCTCCGGAGGACATCCTCTGCTTCGCCGGCGCCGAGGAGGGGCTCTACTGCGCGATGCTGGCCTTGCTCGGCCCGGACGATCACGCGATCGTGACCGTGCCGAACTACCAGTCGATGGAGACGGTGCCAGTGTCGATCTGCGACTCGGTCTCGGGCGTAGCATTGCGGGCCGAAAGCGGATGGGCGCTCGATCTAGACGACATGCGCGCTGCCTTGCGGCCCAATACGCGCCTGATTGCCGTGAATTTTCCGAACAACCCGACCGGTGCGGTCGCCAGCCGGGAAACCTTTGACGGGCTCGTCGCGTTGTGCGCCGAGCGCGGCATACACCTATTTAACGACGAGGTCTATCGCGGGCTGGAGCGCGAATCCGCCCGACAGCTCCCGCAGGTAGCAGAAGTCTATGAGAAAGGCGTTTCGCTACACGTCATGTCCAAGGCCTACGGGTTGCCGGGTTTGCGCATCGGCTGGATCGCTTCGCGCGATCGCGCACTGCTAGCGCGGATGGAGCGCATGAAGCACTACCTGTCTATCTGCAATTCCGCGCCCAGTGAGGTGCTGGCGCGAATCGCGCTCAAGGCTCGCGATCACATCCTCCGGACAAATCGAGATCTCTGCGTCAATAACCTGGATCACCTCGGGCGCTTCTTTTCCGACTACCCTGACCTCTACGACTGGTCAGAACCGGATGGAGGATGCGTCGGCTTAGCTCTGTACAAAGGGAGGGATGGCGTCGAAGAGCACTGTCGGAGTCTCATAGAGCAGTCTGGTGTGCTGTTACTTCCGTCGACGCTATTCCAATCCGGGCTACAGCCGGTGCCACAAAACCGGTTTCGGGTCGGCTTCGGCCGTAAGGATATCGAGATCGGCTTGAAGGCCTGGCGAAACCATCTCGGACGCTAGCTACTAAGCCATAGCTAGCTACTTCTGTCGACAGCAACGGGGCGTTTTGTCGTGGGCGGTTGACGGCGCATCCGGAAGTTGTCCGCGCCGGTCGCGGCGGCGCTACAACGATTCTGCCGGGCGAAGCGGAAGCGGCACCGCGGGGACGCAACCATGCTGAGGGATAGACCGGTGGGCTCATCGAGACGATCGTTCTTTCCTTCGAATTCAACCGTTACCTGTTTTGGCAAGTTTTCTTCTCGGGTAGAAGAGCACTCGTATTCCGACCGAAGCGAGTACACGGAAACCTACGAGCTCTATATCCGTTCGCCCGAACTCCCCTCAACGAAGCTCAAGCATGCCCCACTAAGCCTGCCTCATCCAGATGATCGAAGCGGGGGGCGGCGGTTCGCGGCGCTCGCTCGGCCGCTCGGGCTGCCTGGCGTTCGGCCCCATATATAGCGCGGGGTCGCCCGAGATGGGCCCGGCTTCGAACGGCAGCTCCGGCTCACGATTGACGCGCGCGTAATTCGGGATCGCCAGCAGCTTGCTGCCATCCGCGAACTGGCCTTCAATCACGGTGATGCCTCCCAGAAGATCGGGCCGCCACGCGGCGGTTAGCGTGGAGCTCCCGGCCAGCGGTTTGGCGATATCCTGATCGACTGTTTCGATGTTGTAGATCAGCGGGCCATAACGCAACGCCACTTTGCCGCGCGTGGCCGCAATCCGCTCCACCGCTCTCACGCGCTGCACCTTCAGCGGAAGCTCCAGCTCAATCCGGTCGCCGGCCGTCCAGCCGCGCCGGACGACCGCGTACCCCTTTTCAAACGCCGGCTTCACCGTCTGGCCGTTCACTTTGAGCGAAATCAAGCCGTTCACTTCCGGCGTGGGCGTGTAGAGTTTGCTGGTGGTGCGGTTGGGGATGCGCAGGCGTACGGCGAAAGTCTTGGCGGCCTTCGGATTTACGGTGATCGCGATCTTGCCGCTCCAGGGATAATCGGTCTCCTGCACCATCTCGATTTCCGTGCCGGCGGCCCGTTCCAGCGTCACCGTGCTGCCGATGTACATGTTCACGTAGACGCCATCCGGAGCCGTGGCGTAGGTCCACGTGGGCACCATCAGCAGAGTGCGCGCGATGTTGCCGACGCAGCACGGACAACTGTGCCAGGAGCTGCGCCGCACACTGGCATCGAGCGGGTTAGTGTAATAGAAGTTCTTGCCTTCCAGATCCAGCGAGCCCAGCAGGGCGTTGTACATGGTCTCTTCGTAGTTATCCACGTAGCGCGCGTCGTGGTACGCCAGGTTCATCTTCCAGTGGAAGAAGATCATGCCGCAACTGGAGCACGATTCGCAATACGCGTTGTTACGCAGCGAGTAATTGGGGCCGAAGCCTTCGGGGGTCTCCCCGGTGCCTATGCCGCCGGTCAGGTAATATTTCCGGTTGACGATGTTGTCCCAGAGCGATTTCACGGCGCTCTGGTAATCCGGATCGTGCGTTTCGACGGCCACATCCGCCATGCCGGAGTATGTGTAGGTGGCGCGCACGGCGTGGCCGACGGCTTCATACTGCTGGACCACGGGAAGATGGCTCTGGTCGTAATCGCTGCGGTCGCGCGCCGGGTCCGCGGCCGCGGTGTAGCGGCAATCCAGCAGGAACCGGGCGGTCTGAATGTAGGGGTCGCCCTTGCCGCCGCCCTCCATATCGTTGACGAAGCGGCCCAGGCGCACCAGAGCCTGCTCCATCTCCTGGTGGCCGTCGTACCAGGGCTCTCTGGGCGCGGGACCCAGATGGTTCGACCAGCAATCGGCGAGCTTCTTGGCCGCGTTGTACAGGCGCGCGTCCTGCTTGTCGGTCATCAGATAGTGGTTGATGGCCGATTCCAGGAAGTAGCCGCCGGTGTAGCCTTCGTGATCGCTGCGGTGCGCCGGGTCCCAATGCTTGAACCGGCTGCTCTCGATGACGCGCCCGCCGGGTTCGGTGCGGTCGAGCGTGAAGGCGGTCTGGAGGTAGCCATCGGGTTCCTGCGCGGAGAGAATCTTGGGGATCCAATCCTCCAGCGTGGCGCGGAACTTCTCGTGCGCCTGAACGATCTCCGGGTCGCCCTGAGGATCGATCATCAGCGCGATGCTCATGGCTTCGACGGTCTGGTGGACCCAGGCGTTGGAGAAGACGGCGCCCTTGTGATAGCCCGCCTTTTCGCCGCGCAGTTCCTTGCCCGCTTCCACAAAATTATGGATGCCGCCCAGACCCAGCGTGACCTGGTCGCTATTGATCACCTCGATGCAATGCGGGATCCAGTTGACCATCAGGGCCTTGGCGCGCGCGTTCCAGAACTTGCTATGGATTTTGAAATTCCTGGTATAGACAGCTTCCAGTTGCCGCGCCGGCGGCGGCTGCTCGACGGAAACCTTCAGCGTGGACGAGCTTTTCGCCCGCCCGTCATCGGCCGTCATCCGCAAGACGTAATCTCCGGGAGCGGTGAAGGTAGCGGTCGTGATGGGCGCCTTGGGGTCCTCGAACTTCACCTCGCCCGGACCGGAGGCCTTCGTCCACTGCACGGCGGGCGCGGGCCCGGCGGGCGGCGGTGGCGCGGGCGGAAGCGGCTCCCACGGTATGTGGTGCTCCGGATGCGGCTGCTCGCCACGACCGGCCCACCCGCGCAGGTAGGTCTTGCCGGGCAGGATGGTCACGCGATCGACCCCCGCCTGCGCGTTGAGCGCCGGCGTCTCCTCAGCCATGGCGCGGGAGACAATTGCGGTCTGAATCGCGGGCGTCACGGCGGCGACCGCAGCGGCCTTTCCCACGGCGCCAAACATCTCGCGGCGGCTCAGGGTATTCGCTGTTATGTCCTTCATTTGTGCAATCCTCTATCGCATCAATTTCTGGTAGCGCAGCCAGTCGCCAAAGCGCTCGATCCAGCCGTCGGTGGGCAGTTCGTGTTTCGGCATGCCGAAACCGTGGCCGCCGGCGGCATAGCTGTGCAGCTCGGCGGGCTTGCCGGCGGCCTTCCAGGCCATGTAGAGCGCGGGGCTGGAGACGGATACCGGGTCGTTGTAGGCGTGCAGGAAGAAAGTGGGCGGGGCGTCTTCGGGAACCTTTAGTTCGACGGGGTTCTCGCAGCAGGCATAGATGGCGCCCACGAACGCCGGGCGGTTGGCGGCGGTGTGATCGAGGGCCGCCTGCATGGCCACGTAGCCGCCCGCGGAGAAGCCCATGATGCCGACCCGCGCGGGATCGAGGTGCCACTCGGCGGCATGCTGGCGCACCACTTCGATGGCACGCAGGCCGTCGGCAGCCGCCATAGCGCGAATCTGCGCCTGGGGGCCGGACACCGCGGTGCCGCGTCCGACGTTGGCCGCGCCTGCGCCCCCCGTTCCACCACGTCCGGCGGCCGCCGCCGCGGCGCGAGCCTGCGATTGGGCAAATTCCTCATCGGTGCCCGTATCCGTGAGCCGGTATTTCAGAATGAACGCGGCCACGCCATGCCGCTGAAGCCAGTCGGCCACCAGGGTGCCCTCCAAATCCCAGGAGAGCATGCGGAAGGCGCCTCCCGGCGCGATCACTACGGAAGTTCCCGTGGCAGTCTCGGGCGAGGGCAGATAGACCGTGATGCTGGGCTTGACGACGTTGCGGACGGCTTTGAGTCCGTTGGGAGCCGTGTATTCGGTCTCCTTCTGGGTCCAGTTCTCGGCACCGGGGGCGCCGTTGGGCCATATCGTCACGACGTTGCTCTGGGCCGGCAGCGGGGCGGCCGTGAACAGCAGCCCGGCGGCCAGCGCGGCGGCGGCGCAGGCCAGCCGGGGAGTTTTTTGCGCGGTCATGCCGAAGATTCTAACTCGCGGACGGGACCGGCGCGCGTCGCGGCTATTATGGAGCAGTGAACCTGAAATACTTTTTGGCCTGGTTTCCGATGGTCGCGATCGCCATCGTGAACGGCGCAATGCGCGAATAGGGCTATCAGCAGGCTCTCGGCGAGTTGCGCGCGCACCAGGTCTCCACGCTCACGGGCGGAATCGCTTTCGCCACCTACATCTGGGGCCTCAGCCGGGTATGGCCACTGGAATCCGCCGTCCAGGCGCTGGGGATTGGACTGATGTGGGTTGCGATGACGGTGGCGTTCGAGTTCCTGTTCGGGCGCTACGCCGCTCGCCGTCCTTGGAGCGCGCTGCTGGCGGATTACAATTTGCTCGCCGGACGGGTATGGGTGCTGCTGCTGGTCTGGCTGGCCATCGCCCCGTACGTGTTCTGGCGCTGGCGGGGATAGGTGCCTTCAATAGCGTTACCTCAGCAGATCCGCCAAAGCCGCATCCAGCCTCGGAAACCGAAATGTGAAGCCGGCTGCGGAGGCCGCTCGCGGCGCCACGCGCTGGCCGGTGAGCAGCATTTCCGCCATCTCCCCGAAAAGCGCGCGCAGGACGAGTCCGGGCATCGGAAAGAGCGCCGGGCGGCGAATCGCCTGAGCCAGCGCACGGGCGAATTCGGCGTTGGTGACAGGTTGCGGCGCCACGCCGTTCAGCGGACCCTCCAGCGGCTGCTCCAGCGCAAAACGGAACAGCGCGGCCAGATCGTCCAGGTGGATCCAGGACATCCACTGGCGGCCATCGCCCAGCCGGCCCCCCACTCCCATGCGGAACGGCGGCAGCATGCGTTGGAGCGCGCCGCCGCGTGGATCGAGCACCACTCCGATGCGCATCCGTACCACTCGCACGCCCAGCGATTCGGCGGCCTGAGCTTCGCGCTCCCAGGCGGCGCAGACCTCCGCCAGAAAGCCGGTTCCCGGAGCGGCGGATTCATCCACGATCTCGTCGCCGCGAGGGCCGTAATAGCCGGTGGCGGAAGCGCAAATCAGCGTGGCCGGCCGGCGGGGAAGCCTGGCCAGCGCGGCCACCAGGTGGCGCGTGCCGTTCACGCGGCTCTCCAGGATCAGGCGCCGGGCTTCGGCCGTCCAGCGCTGGCCCACGTTCTCGCCCGCCAGGTGAATTACGGCATCCTGGTCGCGCAGGTCCCCGGACGCCGGCTCGCCCGCGATGGGGTCCCACACCGAGAGGCTCACCGCGGGAGGCGGAGGGGCACCGGCGCGGCGGCTGAACACATGCAACTGGTGGCCCGCGCCGGCCAGGGTCTCTAAGAGGCGCGCGCCGATGAACCCCGATGCGCCCGAGATGGCGATCTTCATGCAGCAACCTCCCGGCCGTTGCGCTCCAGGCGTTCGATCCGGCGGATGTAGGCGGCCGTATCGGTCTTGCGATCCATGCCCGCGCGCGACATCGAGCGCACGGTTCCGAAGACCGGCCGCTCGGGCCAGGGGCGGTCGTGCAGGCCGAAACACCACAAGATGTTGGCGTAGGTATTGGGGTCCTGGCCATCCAGCGCGTAGCGGTCGTTGAGGCGAATCATGGTGGCGA
>CAYRWE010000287.1:0-6541 GCA_964427655.1 uncultured Solibacteraceae bacterium
GCCAGGCCGGGAGTTCCGCGGCCAAGCACGCTCAAATCCACGTTGTCGCCCAGCGGAATCTTCTTGGTATGCACGCGCAGAATGGCTTCGCGGCCCTGCACGTCCGGGCGGCCCACCACCACGCGGCGATCGAAGCGGCCGGGGCGCAGCAAAGCGGGATCGAGCACGTCCGGACGGTTGGTGGCGGCCACCAGGATCACGCCCTCGTTGGATTCGAATCCATCCATCTCGACCAGCAACTGGTTGAGGGTCTGCTCGCGCTCATCGTGCCCGCCGCCCAGGCCCGCGCCGCGATGACGGCCGACGGCATCGATCTCATCGATGAAAATGATGCAGGGCGCGTTCTTCTTGCCTTGTTCGAACAGGTCGCGCACGCGGCTGGCGCCCACGCCCACGAACATCTCGACGAAATCCGATCCAGAGATGGAAAAGAATGGCACGCTGGCTTCCCCGGCGATAGCGCGCGCCAGGAGGGTTTTGCCGGTTCCGGGAGGGCCGATCAGCAGCACGCCTTTGGGAATGCGGCCGCCCAGCTTCTGGAATTTCTGCGGCTCGCGCAGGAACTCGATGATCTCCTGAAGCTCTTCCTTGGCCTCTTCCACGCCGGCCACGTCCTTGAAAGTGACCTTCTTCTGCTGCGTGGAATGCAGGCGGGCGCGGCTCTTGCCAAAGCTCAGGGCCTTGTTTCCGCCGCTCTGCATCTGGCGCATCATGAAAATCCAGAAGGCCAGCAGAACGATGAAGGGCGAGGCGTTCAACAGAATCGAGATCCAGCTCCCCGAGGAGGTGTCCTTAATGGTGACGTTGACCTTCTTATCGCGCAGCAGGTTATAGAGATCGGGATAGTTAGCGGGTACGAAAGTGTGCAGACCAAGATTGGGGTTCTGGAATAACCCGTGGACCTCGTTGCCGGTGATGTTGACTTCCTTGACCTCGCCGGCCTGAACCTTGTCCAGGAACTCGGTAAAACTGATGTTCTGCTCTTTGGGTCCCTGACCGGTACGGACCACCGCAACCAGCAGCACCACCACACATATGAGTACGGCCCAGAAAACGAGGGTCTTGATATTAGAATTCACGAAACCTCCAAAACCGGTCTACTCTTGTTAGACGCCGCCCAACGGATCCCGATTCCCGCTTGTTGAGCATTTCCCACTCACGGCCGGGGTGTCTACTTCCCGGACCAGGATAAGCGCGCGGCAACCCGGCCCCGCCGCGACCCGCGCATCCGGACCGAACTTCCTGGCCCAGACAATCGATCCCCCCGCTGTCAGAACCGGCCAGTGCCGCCGCTCCCATAGCGGAATACGGGCCTCCTGGAAGAAGGTCTTAATTTTCTCCCGGCCCGCGCTCCCCAACGGCCAGTATTGGTCGCCCGGCCTCCAGTTCCGCAACTCCAGCGGACCCGTGACCTTCCCACCATCCAGCCAACTTGTACCACTGTTATTATATACGGAATCGGGGGGGGCGGAAGATTCCGAATTTTCAATTAGTTCCAGGGAAACCGCGATTCCCCTGGCGGGCACCCGCGCCACTCCCGGGAGTTCGGCCGTCACCGCGTAATCACGCGATGCCAGCGAATCTGTAACCGGCCGCGCGATGCGCAGCCACTCGAAGGAGCGAAAGATATCCAGTCCCGGTGCCTGCACGCGGCCATGGCCCTCGATGGAGGAGGCCAGTTCCAGCACCGTCGAGATGTGCTGGAAATCGATGCCGCGAAGATCTCCCTTCACGCGTTCCATGGCCCGGCGCAGGAGGCGGCGGGCGGCGGCCAGAGGCAGCCCGCGCAGATCGTCGGCGCGCAGGAATACGGCTCCCTGGCGTTCGGATAGCCGGCCGGCGCTCAGCCGGTCGAGTTCCCGCTCCCAGTACTCCTCCTCGGCGCAGGCCCAATCGGCGAGGTTCGCCAGGGTCTCGGCAATGGCCGGATTCCAATTTCGCGCAAGCTCGGGGAGCAATTCGTGGCGGATGCGGTTGCGCGCAAATTCCAGGCTGCGATTGGTGGCATCTTCCCGCCACGGGAGGCCGCGGGCGCGCAGAAATTCCTCCACTTCCGCGCGGGTGACGCCCAGTAGAGGCCGCACGATGCCCTCGGAGGTGACCGGCCGTATGCCGGCCAGGCCCGCCGATCCGGCCCCGCGCAGGAAGCGGAACAGCACCGTCTCGGCCTGGTCGGAGCGGGTATGCCCGACGGCCACTTTGGCAATCGTGCCGCCGGCGATGGCCTCGCGAAAGAAGGCCAGGCGGGCTTCCCGGGCGGCTTGTTCCAGGTTGCCGGGCACGGCCGCGACATCCGCCTCGCGAACCTCCGCCCGAAATCCCAGTTGGGCCGCCAGGTCCGCGACGAATTCGGCATCCCGGCGGGAGTCTTCGCCGCGCAGCCGATGGTTCAGGTGCAGCACGCTCAAACGCAGGTTCCAGCGCGGCGCCAGCTCCCGAAGGACGTAGAGCAGGCAGACGGAATCGGCGCCTCCGGAGACGGCGACGCCCACGGAATCTCCTGGGGCGACCATACGGTAGCGCGCCATCGCCGCGGCCACGCGTTCGAGCATACTCGCAGGCTAGCAGAAGCGGCGGCGATGAAGATGGGCTGGGCTTGGGTATGCAGAGGAACGCGTGCTATAAGGGAGATTGACGTCTGTAATATTCGGAACGCTTTGAGTCGCTCTGGGCCCCAGGTCTGCGTTTACGCGTGACCCGCGCGGCCCGGCTGTAGATCCGAGCACGGGGAGCCTGAATATGGAACCAACCGCCGACATCGCATTGATCGGTCTGGCCGTAATGGGCCAGAACCTGATTTTGAACATGAACGACCACGGCTACACCGTGGTGGCCTTCAACCGCACCGTCTCGAAGGTGGACGAGTTTCTGAACGACGCCGCCAAGGGGCGCAAGACCATCGTCGGCGCGCACTCGATCGAGGAGCTGGTCGCGCTTCTCAAGCGGCCGCGCAAGATCATGCTGATGGTGAAGGCCGGCAAGCCCGTGGACGATTTCATCGACCAACTGCTGCCTCACCTGGAGCCGGGCGACCTGATCATCGATGGCGGCAACTCGCATTTCCCGGACACCATCCGGCGGACCAAAGAGCTTGAAAGCAAGGGCCTGCTGTACATCGGAACGGGCGTTTCGGGCGGCGAAGAGGGCGCGCGCTTCGGTCCCTCGATGATGCCGGGCGGCAGCCCCAAGGCGTGGCCCCTGGTGAAGGACATTTTCCAGGCCATCTGCGCACGCACCCCGGCGGGCGAACCCTGCTGCGACTGGATGGGCGAAGACGGCGCGGGTCATTTCGTGAAGATGACCCACAACGGCATCGAGTACGGCGACATGCAGCTCATCTGCGAGGCCTACCAACTGCTCAAGGAAGGCCTGGGAATGAGCAATGCCGAGATGTACAAGGTGTTCGACGAGTGGAACCGCGGCGACCTGGACAGCTACCTGATCCAGATCACGCGCGACATCCTGGGCTACAAAGATGAGAGCGGCGCCGCGGTGGTGGATCTCATTCTGGACACCGCCGGCCAGAAGGGCACCGGCAAGTGGACCAGCGTCTCCTCGCTCGACCTGGGGATGCCCGTGACGCTGATCGGCGAGGCCGTGTACGCGCGCTGCCTGAGCGCCATGAAGGACGCCCGCGTGGAGGCCTCCAAGATCCTGAGCGGCCCGAAGTTCAAGTTCGACGGCGACCGCCAGGCTTTCGTCGAGGATATCCGCCAGGCGCTGCTGGCTTCCAAGGTGGTCTCTTACGCGCAGGGCTTCATGCTGCTGCGCGAGGCCGCCAAGGAATATCACTGGAACCTCAACTACGGCGGCATCGCCATGGTGTGGCGCGCGGGATGCATCATCCGCTCGGTGTTCCTGAGCAAGATTAAGGGCGCCTTCGATCACGATCCGAACCTGAGCAACCTGCTGCTGGACGGCTACTTCCGCGACCTGATCGAACACTGCCAGCTTTCCTGGCGGCGCGTGGTAGCGCAAGCGGTCACGGCGGGCGTGCCGGTGCCCGCGTTTACCACGGCGCTGGCGTTCTACGACGGGTACCGCAGCGCGCGGCTGCCGGCCAATCTCCTGCAGGCGCAACGCGATTATTTCGGCGCCCACACGTACGAGCGCGTGGACCGGCCGCGCGGCCAGTATTTCCATACCAACTGGACCGGCACGGGCGGCCACGTCGCGGCCGGCACTTACACGGTGTAGCGGCAGCCGTTTGCGGAGCCGGGCCCGAAGGGCACCCCGTAAGGGATCGGTTCCCGACAAGCTGTAACTGACTTCGGAGAAGATTATGAGTCATGGTCTGAATATCCGCCCGGATGGCGCGCTCGATTTCGTTTCGCTCGGCGCGCTGGTCAATCGCCTGGATCCCGGGATTATTCCTTTTCGCAAGGCTACCGAGTGCAAGATCCACGTCAGCGGCGGCGAATTTAACTGCGCCGCCAATCTGGCCGATTGTTTCGGCCTGCGCACCGGAATCGTCAGCGCGATGGTGGATTACCCCATCGGGGATCTGATCGCCGAGCGCGTACGCGCCATGGGCGTGAAGCCCTTCTACAAGCGCTTCAAGCACGATGGCGTGACCGGCCCCAACATGGCTACGGTCTACAGCGATCGCGGCTTGGGCGTGCGCGGCCCGGTGGTCTTCTATAACCGGTGCAACGAAGCCGCGGCGCGCCTGAAGCCGGGCGATTTCGACTGGAAAACCATCTTCGCGGGCGGCGTGCGCTGGTTCCACAGCGGCGGCATCTTCGCGGCCCTTTCGCCCACCACCAGCGAGTTGATCATCGAGGGCATGCAGGCGGCCCGCGAGGCCGGCGCGGTGGTCTCCTTCGATCTGAACTATCGCGCCAAGCTGTGGGGCATCTGGGGAGGCGAGCAGCGCGCGGCGGAGGTGCTGAACCGCATCGTCGAGAACGTGGATGTGCTGGTGGGCAACGAAGAGGACTTGCAGAAGGGGCTGGGAATGGCGGGACCCGAGGTGGCGGCCAAGAACAAGCTCGACCCGAGCGCGTTTTTCGGCATGATCGGCCAGGTGACCGCAAAGTATCCGCGCGTCAAGGTGGTGGCCACCACGCTGCGCGACGTACACTCCACCAGCCATCACAGTTGGAGCGCGGTGGCGTGGATCAACGGCAAGAACTACACCGCTCCCACGGCCGAACTGGATATACACGACCGCGTGGGCGGCGGAGACGGTTTTGCATCGGGGCTGTTCTACGGCTTGATGGCGGGTGAACCCCTGGAGGAGGCGGTCAAACTGGGATGGGCGCACGGCGCACTGCTCACGACCTTCCCGGGCGACACCACCATGGCCACGCTGGAGCAGGTACGCTCGTTCGCCAAGGGCGGATCGGCGCGGATACAAAGATGAAGACGGAAATCGATATCACTTCGCAAGCCGCGCGGATCAAGCTGCTGCTGATGGATGTGGACGGCGTGCTCACCGATGGCAAGTTGTACTACGTGCCGGACAGCCAGGGAAACATGGCCGAGACCAAGGGTTTCGACACGCAGGACGGCATCGCTCTGCAATGGCTGGGCTGGAAGGGCATCCAGACCGGCGTGATCAGCGGCCGCCTTTCGCCAGCCACGGTGGAGCGCGCGCGCCAGTGCAACATGACCTACGTCTACCAGGGGCACATTGAGAAGATTCCGATCCTCGAAGAGATTCTGGTGAAAGCGGCCATCGACGGGAGCGAAGTGGCTTACGTAGGCGACGACCTCACCGACGTGGTGGTGATGCACCGTGTGGGGCTGGCCATCGCCCCGGCCAATGCGCGGCCAGAGGTGAAAGCCGCGGCGCATTACGTAACCCAGGCGCACGGCGGCGCCGGGGCCCTGCGCGAGGTTGTGGAACTGCTCTTGAAGGCGCAGAACCGCTGGGTGGAGATCCTGCGCCACTACGAACTCTGCTGAAGCCTAGAGTGGGGCGGCGTGTGTTTTGCCGCGCTTTTTGGGCGAGCTAAAGCACGCCCCACCTGGCTAACGCAGGACCGCGCGCAGCCGCATCAGATCCTGCTGCATAGCCGGCGAGTACGGCGCCACAAACACGTTCAGCGCAAACCAGGCGGTGCTCAGCGAAATGAGCACGCCGGCCAGGCGGCTCCTGCCCATTGCCAGGCGCAGGAGCATCGCCACGGCAAACGGCAGCACGGCGGTGGCGAGCCGAACGTGGGGACTCAGCTCCTCTAGAATCCTCACGGACAGCATACAGTGCCAGTTTAGGCGCCAGTCCCTTTCCCGCGACAAGTTCACTTCGGTTAGCACGCCAGAATTAACTGCGGTGATACATGGCGCGGGAGGATAATGTCCCCAGGGCAGGGCATGGACTTCGTCGAGCAGTTGAAATCCTCGGTAGACATCGTCAGCGTGATCGGCGAATACGTGCGCCTGCGCAAATCCAGCAGCTACCGGTACACCGGGCTGTGTCCGTTTCACTCCGAAAAGACGCCTTCCTTCTCGGTGCACGCGGCCCGGCAGTTTTATTACTGCTTCGGCTGCCATGCCAAAGGGGACGCCATCCACTTCGTGATGGAAATGGAGCACG
>CAYRWE010000288.1:0-6530 GCA_964427655.1 uncultured Solibacteraceae bacterium
CCAGGGCCATGTTCTCAAGAAACGGCCGGAAGCCTTCTTCCAGGCCGAACAGGCTTTCGCCCGTGTTGATGGGCGTCGCAGTCGATTCCTTGAGTTCCTTGTAGGAACGCCAGTTCACGGGAGCGTCGCCGGTGCCCAGAGCGCCCACTTGGATCATATCTTCGGCCCAGGCCAGCTCGTACTTCTCGAAGAAGCGCGCGTGGCGAATGGAGTCTTTCAGCGTCAGCGGACCGAAGTGATCGGCCGCCAGTTGCTGATCCCATCCGATGGCGTCGCGCACGGCCGCGATGTGTTCGCCGTACATCTCGAGACCTTTTTGGGTGGCCACGCCGCGCGTATTCAACCCGCCCGGACGGTTCCGGATCATGCCCGGCACGATGTCCATCTTGAAGAAGGTGAAGCCCAGCTTTTTGCGCGCCACCATGCGCGCCGCGTACACCTTCGGGTCTTCGCTTTCGGTGGTGTCGCAATAGCAGCGGATACGGTCGCGGTACTGCGAACCGATCAGCCGCCATGCCGGCACGTTGAATACCTTGCCGGTGATATCGTGCAGCGCCATATCCACGGCGCAATAGCCTCCCGCGAAACGCCGCTGGTTGCGGAAATTGCGAATGCTATCCAGAATCGGCTCGATGTTCAGCGGGTTCTTGCCGACCAGGTGCGATTTGAGGATCAACGCCATGCCCTCGTTGCCCGCGTCGCGGACTTCGCCCAGGCCATAGACACCCTGGTTGGTATCGATCTTGATGATCGGATAATCGAAGTTGGACGCAATCCGGATAGCCCGCATGTCCGTGATGCGCAGTTGACTGGGGGCGGAGTTCCGGTTGAACCCGCCACCCTCCTGCAGAGGCTGGCCTTCGGCCGGCGTGCCGGTTAACATCGATCCCAGAGCGCCGCCCGCCGCTAATCCGAGCACGCTCCGGCGTTTCATATTGTTGTCAGACATAGTAGAGACTCCTCGAAAAAAGACCCTTTTTTGCAGGCTGCTGAAAAAGGCAAATAGGCCGCCGATCAACGCAGATGAACGCGGATAAGTTCCTTGTCTTCAATCGGCGTTTATCGGCGTTCATCGGCGGCTGGACCATTTCCGCTGTTTTTCGGCAACCTGTTAGACGAATGATGAATAATGAATACTCAACCGTAATCGAGCGAACCGACCGTTGTCAAACCACGCGGCCACGGCCATTTACGCTTTCGCGCCCAGCAGCGCGTTGACCTGCCGCATGACCTCGAAGGCGTCCGCGACGTAGAGCACGTCGGCTTTCCCGCGCGCCCAGCCGCAATTGGGATCCAGGTTGATGGCGCGGCGCTGGTTGATGAAGCGCCAGCCCACCACGTGCGGCTCTTCGCCGTGGCAGCAGGTGGAGAGGCCCTTGGGATGGCGCGGCGTGGCGCCGGTCTGCCCTACCTGGTTGAGATGGGTCATGAACTGAAGCACGGCCTGGCCCTCGCCGCTGAGATCCACCAGGGACTTGCTGCTGCCCAGCGAGGCTTGCGCGGCGCGCAGGAAGCCGCGAATCAAGCTGTCGGCTTCATCCGTGTGGACGGCGCCATCGGCCTGTTTCTTGGTCCAGCCGGCGCCGGCGACGAACAGCAGGCGGGCGTCCGGGCGGATGGTCTGCTCGTCGGCCTTGGGAGCCTGAATGCCGGCGACGGTCGTGCGCGTTGGCGGAGCTTCCACGGCAATGGATTCCACGCTGGCAGTGCCCGCGGGACCGCTCCAGGCGGCCCAGCAGCCACCATCCAGCAGGATCGCCCAGGGACGGCGGGATCGCGTCAGCACGGCTTCCATGCGCTGGCGGTAGAACCAGCGCGAAACCGCCGGCGCGCCGCCCTCGCCCGCCACGCCGGTGGCGTGCGTATCGACCTGGCCTCCCAATCGGAAAGCCACGCCGGGAAGAGCGCGCGACCAGCGCGAGGTCGCAGGCGCCAGGATCACGGTGGCGCCGGAGGCCCGCGAGAGCGCCTCGGCGGCGGCGGCATCGGTAGCGTAGCGCGGCTGGGCGAAGGCTTCGCCGGAAACAGCTAGGAAGCGCGCGGCGCCGCAGCCGGCGATCCGGTTCGCGGCGCAGGCGGCCGACGCGGCGTCCGCGCCCACGAGGCCTACGGTCAGTTCGCCCCCCAGCCCCACGGCCGCCGTGAGCGCCTCAAGCGCCGCCTTGGCCAGCGTGCCATCGCTTTCGGTATGTGCCAGAAGCAGAATCTTTTCCACGTTATTCCTCCGCAATCCAGGCCACGATCTCGCGAGCGATCTCGGCCGGCGCCATGTCTTTCACCACGCGCGTCTCACGCTGCTGCTTGGGCAGGCTGACGGAGACGAACGTCAGGCCGGCGCCATCCAGCTTGGCGGGCTTCGAGCGCTGCAGCGCCGGCATGACCGTGCGCATGTTGGCCATCCCCACCTGCGGATTATTGCGCGGCTCGGGCAAGTGGCCGGTGGCCCAGCCCAGCACGGCGGGAGGAGCGGCACACACGGAGACCTGGTGCCGGCCGCCCTCGATGCGCTCCAGGATCTCGAAGCTGCCATCGTCACGAAGCGTCAGCCGGTCCACGCCCTGGAATTGCTCGGCGATGCCCAGGCGCTCCCCGATCGCTTGCAGCGTGGAGCCGGCGCCGCGCGAGGCGGATTCCCAGCCGCCGAAAACCAGCAGCCGCGCGCGGTCCAGGCCGGGGATGGCTTCGATGGCGGCAGCCAGCGCGGCGGCCGTCTCGAACGAATCCGTGAAACCGGAAGCCGGGCCATCCAGCGCCACCAGTTCGAAGGGCGCCTTCTGAGCCACCGTCATCATGACCTGCTGCAGCTTAGCCTTGGGTCCCAGGCTGACCAGCCAGACCTTGCTGCCGGGCGTTATTTGGGCCAGGTGCGCGGCTTCGAAGAGGGCATGTCCGGCCCACGGATCCAGCACCGCGGGCAGCATCATTTCGTTTTTCAGGGCCGGTCCGGCGGGGCCGGTGACCGGTTCGAGAGTTTGCAGCGGGTCGGGAACAATGCTCCCACAGACCACGATTTGTAGGGGTGTGCTCATTTGGAAAACTCTAGTATAGTCCGCGAGTGGGAGGCGCCGGTGGGAGGCGCCGCGGGGCGCGGTTTAGCGGGGATGGCGCGGCGGTTCGTTCAGGAGATATCTGGAAAAACGAGGTGACCGCCACAACTGGTGGCCTCCATTGCCGGGATCACTTTCCGGCTGGATGAGCTATGGATCGGCGGGTCTGCTGCATCATCCGGGAACTCGACGATGGATCCCGTATGACCGATGATTGATCGAGGCCCCCCAGCGGGATTCTGGCTGATTATGGCAGTAAGTCCCCGCGCTCGAAGGTCTGCAGTGCTGCTAGGATTTCCGCGCCGAGTGCGAGGGCTTCGTCAGCTTGCTCGTCAGAGACTTTCTGGCCGTGTATTGCGGCATTGCAAACCTGCGTGACATACCTGAATGCCTTTTGCAGGCTCCTTAGTCCTGGATAAGTGTCGGCAGTCATAGCGAAGAGCTTGGTGATGCTTGCATACTTCACGGTTTCGAGTGTGTCGGGAGCAACGTAGGTTTTCTTGCCGAGCGCTTCACGCAGTGTCCGTTCGATATCGATCCGGGTTCGCGCGAGCGCCATTGTCTTGTCCTCGTCACTCTGCCGAATGATGCTGCTCTCAACCCTTTCGGCTTCCCCTTTTGCGCTTGGGGGGATTGCAGCGGCGACCTCCTCTCTTGCCTGTTGCAGTTCTGCAAGCGGCGGGAGGTTGACTGTGATTTGGTTGCTCATGCCGCCAATCGTATTGATATTGGTGGAGAGGACTGACAGCGTGCTACGAATTTCAGATCTGAATTCGGACAGCTCACGTTTGGCCTTTTTGACCTCGCGCTCCAGCTCAAGGACTTTGCCGAGCTTGATCTTCGAGAAGAATGGCAAGAACAGGAAGAACAGCCCAGGTAAGACCAGAATTGATGTACGGGAGGCTACGTCCGGAGGATAGCCTGAGTTCTTTAGGTAGCCGACGATGAAGTAGGCAGCGACGGCCCATGAGAGCAGCGGAAACACCCACGCGGGAAGGCTGAATTCCTGTGGAGCGGCGGTCTCTTCGCGCTGAGGTTTGTCATCAGACGCCATCGAAAAGCTCTCCTATAGCAAAACGAGGACGACGTTGCTCACAAGACTGCTGATTGTGTCGTCGGCCTGTGGCGCATCGATCGTGAGGAGCGTGGGGTGTGCTGCCATGTTTCGGCGGATGAGCTGCATGTCTAAGAGCTTCTTCGTGTTGCTGCTCGGGAAGATCCCTGCCTTGCTGCAAATGTCCAGAACTTCGGATTCTTTGAGCTCCTCGAAGTCCTCCCGCTTGCCGATAACCAAGTTTGCGGCCCTCTTGTTCCCGACTCGTCCGAGGATGTTTGCGTTGAACGCGGCGAGTCCTTGCGGGTCAGCGACGACCCAGTTCAGCAGGTGATCGTAGGCGAGATTCCAGGCCATCACGATCGCTGCTCGGTACGCCGTGGCGTGGTAGCACTTGATTGCTTCCGAGAGGAAGAACTGCTCCGCCTGGTCAGAGACCTTGCCTACCAGGTCTTTGAGAAGTTGCGAGACCGCAATGGTCGTCTCGTGCTGGCCGTACTTCTTATCCATCGCGGCACGGACTTTGGCTTCGAGTTTGATGCCGTGGCCCGTCGGCAAGACAACCTTGGGTCGGCGGTCTTGGAGGCGCTGGAAGAGCTTGCTCAGGTTTGGCTCGTCCATGTGCTGCTCTTTGAAGCAGGACCGGATCATTGCTTGGCCGATCACGTCCTTTTGTTCCTGGGTGTGCAGATACCACATGAAGTGGAGGATCTGCTCGGGCTGGCTGAGGTCGTTGAAATTGGGGGCGCGGGCGACGAACTCACTCAGTGTCATTCAATTTCCGGACGTCGTCCTCGCCCTTAGGCGTGATGGCGTAGTTGCCGGGACCGATGCGACGAAACCGATCACTCTTTAGGAGGCTTCGGAAGTTGGAGTCCCAATCGGAAATGTTCATCGGCCAGCCTGCGTTGCGGTAGCAGGTGTAAATATGGTCGATACCTACGCTCTGCAGTTGCTTGTTATCGCGAAGCCAGAGTGTCGCAAGCAGGTAGCGTTTGGAGTGCTTTGCCTGTGGCTTCGCCGCCGCAAATGCCTTGAAGGCCATGGTGGAGTCCAGTTCTGCCAGGTAGTTCGGATTGGGCGGCTTGTGTGGCGTCCTCTGTCTCGTCGGCCTGGGCGGGGATGGTTCGGGGGTTGCTTCTTCAACCTCCGTGAAGTCCGCGTCCTGTACTGTTGACTCGGTGTCCTCAGTGGCAGGCGGCGGCGCAGCCAGCTCTCGTGGTGTCCCCGGTGGCGGCACGCGGGCGGATCCGCCGTTTGTATGATTCGTGAAGGCGTGTGCGAGTTGACGAATGCTGTTCTCGACGTTGGCGTTGCCGCCTTCGAGTTCGAATTCGATGACGCGGAACTTTACTTTAGCCCGGTCTTCGTTCGTGTTGCCCTTGGGCATGACGACCTCCTAATCCGTGACGATGCTGGGGGAGACCGATGTTGAGTATAACACGAACAATGCAGAAAATGTTTCGGCTAGACAATGAGACAGTCGGTAACTTGACCGGATCACCCCTGTTGATCCCGCGGGGATGACGACGGCGTTGGCTTGCTCGGCCGCCGGGCGCCGGCCTCCTTCGCCGAGCTTAGGGCAAGCTAAAGCATGCCCCACTGCTAATTCTCGTTCGAGTGCAGCCCGCCGGCGCCGGCGCCGAAGGCTATGTTGCCGCTCGCCGGGTCGTCTTCGAGCGGGGCCACGCAGTTCCACAGGCACGCGCCGCAGTGCACGCACTTTTCGCGATCGAACGCGGGAACGCCGCCGCCGGCGCCGGGCGTGATGGCCTGGCCCGAACAGATCTCGATGCACAGCTTGGAAGCGCAGCGCTCGCAGAAATCGGGATAGATGAAGTGGACGTGATCGGCGAACCCGGCTGGCGCCTGCACCTTGCCGCCGATCAGCAGAGCGTCCTGGTGGGTGACCAGAAGCTGGCCATCGTACGGGATGGCGGGCCATCCGCAGCGTTCCATGAGAGCGTGATGACACGGGACACCGCGCGTACGGCACTCGTCCATAATGCTCTCCACTTCCGAAGGCGGCACCTTGCCGCGATAGTATTCCTGGAGCGAAGGCATCGGGCGCGGCTCTCCCGCTATCCAGTGGCGGCCGTTTGTGCGCGCGGCGAGGGCCATGCCGAAGAGACCCGGAATGACGCCGCGATGGAAGCCGTCGCGGGCCTTTTCGGCGATCTGCCCCTCTTTTTCTACCCAACTGGCGCGGCGGCGTTGCACGTATGCACGCTCGAGATTCTCCTTGGTGAGCGGGAGGCCGGCCTTGAGCAACTCGAGGACGCCTTCGGCGAGCTGCGTCCCGGTGGTCCAGGCCTCGTCCACGCCGGAGCCGGTGAGCACGTTGGTGCTGCCGGAGCCTTCGCCGATGCGGGCATAGCCCTCGCCGGCCAGAATCGGCTCGCCGCGCCGGCCGGATTCCTGCAGCGATT
>CAYRWE010000289.1:0-6478 GCA_964427655.1 uncultured Solibacteraceae bacterium
TTCTCGCGGGCCTCTTCGCTGCCGGCCCTGGCGCTGGTGGTGCTGGTGATGCTGGTGTGCTCGGGGGTGTACACGTTTTGGCAGCGCTCGCGACGGATTGCGGCGGCCCGCGAAGCTGCCGCGCAGGCTGCGCAGGTCGAGCAGGCGGCGCGCGCGGCCGCACCGGCGTCCGCTCCTATCCCGACCCCCATACCCGCTCCGGCGGTACCTTCCACGGCTGCGCCGGAAGCAGCGGGGACTCCTCCGGGCGGCGCGCCCGCTCCGGCAATGACCAAGAACGAAGAGCCATCCGCCAAGCCTCCCGGGGTTGAGGGTGAGACGGCGGCTTCGCGCGCGGCGCCCTCCCCGGCTGCGCCCGGCGAGCCGAAGCCCGAACCCGCCAAGCCGCCAGTCGAAGCGCTGGACCCCAACGCGCCCGTGCGCGTGGAACTGGTAGCGCTGGACGAGGTGTGGGTGCGCGCGCAATCCGACGGCAACTACAAATTTTCGGGGACGTTAAAGCCCAACGAAAGCCGGGCCGTCAACGGTAACGTGGCAGTGGTGGTGCGGGTGGGCAATGCGGGCATGATCGAGATCCGTTTGAATGGGAAATCCATCGGCACGGTGGGGCCGAGGGGACAAATCCGGACGATTCAACTGACGCCCGGGGGCTTCAAGATCGTCTCGCCGGAACCCAAGCCGGCCGCGCCGCCCAGCGAACCCTTCTGACGCATCTGCCGCATGGCCTGGCGCTGGCGCTTGCGCTCCAGGGCCAGCAGTTCATTGCGGCGGCGCAGCTTGACGCGCCCGTCCACTTTGCGCCAGAACTTAAGGAAATAGCTGACCGCCGAGAGCAGGGCGAAGAAAACCACCACCCACATCAGGATCATGCCCGGCACTCGCAGGGGCGTGTAATGGATGCTGATGAGCACGCAGGCAATGGCCAGCACCTGCGAAAGCATCTTGGTCTTGCCGAGATCGTTGGCGCGGATGATGTAGCCTTCGCTGGCGGCGATGGAGCGCAGGCCCGAAACCGCGAACTCCCGGGCGATGATCAGAATGGCCATCCATCCCGGCAGCACGCGGATCTGCACGAGCGAGATGAGGGCGGCCGAAATCAGCAGCTTGTCGGCGATGGGGTCGAGCAGGGTGCCGATGGTGGTGACCTGCTTCCAGCGGCGCGCCAGATATCCATCCAGCAGGTCGGTTCCCGCCGCCAGCAGGAAGATGCCCAGCGCCAGCCACTCGTTCGAAACGCCCGCGAAACCCACGTGCTTCTCCTGCACCAGGGCGGCCACCAGCAGAGGCACGAAGAAGATCCGGAGGATCGTCAGGGTGTTGGGCAGATTCATCGTCCACCCCAACTATAATGCGTTGGGGCGCCCGCCAACAACTGTACGGGCGCTTATACTGTAGGTTTCTCTATGCTGGTATCGCGACGTCATTTCCTCCAGGCCGGCCTGGCTGTGCCGGTGCTGGCCGCCGAAAAACCGGCCGCGCCGCGGCCCAACGTGCTGCTGGTGACGGCCGACAACCTGCCGGCGTGGGTTCTGGGCTGCTACGGGAACAAGGAGGTTCGCACTCCCAGCGTGGACCGGCTGGCGCAGGTCGGCACGCGCTTCCTGAACCACGTGGCCTGCGCGCCGGCTCCCGAGTTGGGACGCGCCACGCTGCTGACCGGACGGACGCCCATGCAGCTCGGCGACAGCGCCATCCTGGGGGCGGGCGACATCGCGCTGGACAAGCTTTTGGGCGGACTCGGCTACACCTGCGAGGCCGCCGATTCGAGCGCCGATGCCGTGAAGCTGCTGGGGCAGCACACCGCCGGCAAGCCTTTCCTGCTGACGGTCACGCTCACGAGCCTGCGCCCGCCTTACGAAGGCGTGGCGCAAAAGTTCCGCGATATGTACGCACGAAATGTATTCGAGAATTTCGGATACCAAACGGCGGCTCCCAATGCGCGGCTCGGCCACGAGATGCTAGGCAACGTGGTGGCCAGCCTGCGCCAGTATGCCGCCGCCGTTTCAGCCCTGGACGAGGGTGTGGGCGCCGTGCTCGCCGCGCTCGGCCAGCGCCAGTTGCTGGATTCCACGCTGGTGATCTTCACTTCCACATGCGGCGCGCTGCTGGGCCGGCACGGGCTGTGGGAGGCCGCCGAGGCCTCCGATCCGCCCAACATGTACCAGGAGACCACTGTCACGCCCATGATCTGGAGCTGGCCGGTGCGCATCCCCACGCAATTGACGCGCCCCGAGCTGGTGAGCGCCTACGACCTGCTGCCCACTGTCTGCGAAATCGTCTCCGTTGCGCCGCCCGCGCGCAACCTGTGCGGCCGGAGCTATCTGGCGCTGGCTACCGGCAAGCCGCTGCCCAAGAAGGATCCCTGGCGCACGACGTTGTACAGCCACTATCGGAACACCGACATGGCGCGCGACCGGCGCTACAAAGTAGTGGTGCGGAACGGAGCCAGCGAACTGTACGACCTGGTGGCGGACCCCGGCGAGCAAACCAATCAGTACGACAATGGACAGTTCGTCACGTCGCGGGACGCGCTGGCGGCCGAAGTGGCGGGCTGGAAGCGAAGATATTCATCCTGACGCGCGGGGCCTCGGGGAGCGAAACCCCGCGCGCCAGCGCGGCTACTTCTTGTCCGGAGCGGCGCACTTGGCCAGCGAGTGATCGGCCCCCTGATAGCACTTGCCGGTGTCGTTGAGATCCTTCGACCCCATCTTGGTGTGGCAGTAAACGCAGCCTTTGCCTTCCTTCTTGGCGTATTCCGGCTTGCCGTAAGTCGCGGTGGTGCACAGCAGGAATCCGAGCGTCAGAATCGCCGAGGGAATGGCCAGCTTCAACATACGCATAGATTGCATCTCCTGAAATTTACGCCTCGGCAGCGACCGAGGTCTCTCACTTCCTCTGACGCATTATAGACCACTGGAATCCAAGGATTTGATGAAATTAGTTTAATTAGAGCCGAATTACTCAACAGGCCGTGGAAAACCGTTCAGAGATTGGCGTTCGGCTCGAGGCTGCGCCACAGATACCAGCTCGCTACGGTGCAATACGGCCGCCAGCGCTGCGCCAGGGCCTCCATTTCGGCGGGCGTGGGCATCTCGGCCAAATTGTAAGCCTTGCGAATGGCGTTGCGGATGCCAAGGTCTCCGGTAGGCAGGATGTCGGTGCGCCGCAGGGCGAAGATCAGGAACATGTGGACGGTCCAGACGCCGATGCCTTTGACCTGGGTGAGACGCTCGATGACCTCGGCGTCGCTGAGCGCGAGCAGATCCTCGAAGGCCACGGTTCCGCCGCGCGTGTGGCGCGCCAAGTCGCGTATGTAGGCGGTCTTCTGATTGGAAAGACCGAGCGCCCGCATGCGCGACGGGCGCAGCTTGAGAATGCTCGCGGGCGTCACCTGACCGCCCGCGGCGGCTACCAGCCGTCCGAAAATGACGCTCGCGACGCGTCCGCTAAGCTGCTGGTAAACAATGGATTTCACGAGAGTTCCGAAATCCGGATCGCGAAACTCGATGCGGTACTCACCCACCCGGTCGATAATCTCCGATAATATGGGGTCGGACCGGCGGAGGTGCAGGATGGCTTCTCTCATGTTGAAACAGGTACGCCAGGCGGCGCGTCTTCTCCATTGTACCGGGATGCGAATACTCGCTAGTTTTGTGCTTTGCGCCGCCCTTTTCGGGCAGTCCGCGCCTAAGGCGCCCCCAGCGGACGATCTGCCTTCGATCAAGGTGAATGTGGACGTGGTCAGCCTGCTGGCCTCCGTGCGCGACAAGAAGGGGACCCTGGTGCCCAATCTCGAAAAGAACGATTTCACGATTCTCGAGGACGGCAAGCCTCAGGAAATCAAATATTTCACGCGCGAAACCGACCTGCCGTTAACCATCGGCCTGCTGATCGACGTGAGCCGCAGCCAGGCCAACCTGCTCGACACGGAGCGCAGTGCGGCGTCGCAATTCTTCCGCTCGGTGCTGCAGAAGAAGGACGAAGCCTTCCTCATCAGCTTCGGCGAGGAATGCGAGCTGCTGCAGGATTACACCGGCTCCGCGCAGTTGCTGAACCGGGGACTGAACGGGCTGCAGGTCAGCTCGGGCGTGGGCGGCTTCGGTCCGGGTCCGGTGCCCACCATGGGCGATCCTCGCGGAACGGTGCTCTACGACGCGGTTTATCTGGCGGCCGGCGAGAAGCTGCGGACCGAGGTGGGACGTAAGGTTATCGTGGTGATCACGGATGGCGTGGACCAGGGCAGCCGCATGACCATCAAGCAGGCGATGGAGGTCGCGCAGAAAGCCGATGCGGTGATTTATAGCATCGATTACTACGATGCCAGCGCCTACGGCATGTTCGGATGGGGCGGTGGCGGCGGCGAGAGCGCGCTGCATCAGCTCTCCGACGAGACCGGCGGGCACGTGTACAAGGTGGACCGGCGCCACACCCTGGATCAGGTTTTCAAAGAGCTGCAAGATGAAATGCGCAGCCAGTATTCGATCGGGTATACGCCCACCAATCCGGCCAAAGACGGCACCTACCGGCACCTCGAAATCAAGCTGGCCAACAAGGACCTGAAAGCGCAAGCGCGCAAAGGCTATTACGCCGGCGCCCAGTAGACGGTAAGCGGGCTAAACGACCGGGCTGCCGGTGGCCGTGGCGCGGCGCGCGAAATAGTCTTCGAGCGCCTGGCGCATCGGGGGCATGGGCGCGATTCCCAGCCGCTCCATCTTGGCGTTGGAAAGGGCCGAGAACTTCGGCCGCCGCGCCGCGGTGCGGTATTCGCGCTCGTCGGTGGCCGTAAGAGTGGGGTGGAGACCGGCGGCCTCGAAAATCAGGCGCGCGAACTCGAACCAGGAAATGGCCGCGCCTCCGCCAACGTGGAATATGCCGGTCTGCCGGCGCTCGACCAGATCGAGCGTGCGAGCGGCCAGGGCGGGAGCGAAAGCCGGAGAGGCGAAGTGATCTTCCACCACGCGTATGGGCTGCCCGGAGCCGGCCAGGCGCAGCATGAGTTCGACGAAGTTGCCGCGCGCCGTCGAAATGCCGCCCGGTCCGAACACGCCGGAGGTCCGCACGATCAGCACGCGATCGAGGTAGGCCTGCGCATATAGTTCACCGGCCAGCTTGGAAACCGCGTAGGCTCCCAGCGGGTGCGGCCGGTCCTCTTCCACGTAGGGACGGCCGTCCTGACCATCGAAGACGTAATCGGTAGAGTAGTGCACCAGCAGGGAATCCACCTGGCGGCAGCCCAGGGCCAGGTTACGGACGGCCAGAGCATTCACCAGGTAAGCCGCCTGGGGCTCCTGTTCGGCCACATCCACCTGGTTGTGCGCGGCCGCGTTGAACACCACTTCCGGCTCATAGCGGGCCAGCACGCTTTCAACCGCCGCGGCCTCGGTGATATCCACTTCGTCGCGGTCCCATCCGTGGACCTCGTAACCGCGGGAAGCCGCCTCGCGCATCAACTCGACGCCCAACTGGCCGGCAGATCCAAAAACCAAAGCTCTCCGGATCATAAGGTACACGATAGCATCCCGGAGTTTCTCAGCGCGCGCGATCCGCAGCGCCGGCATACTCCAGAGAAGCCCGCGCCATCTCCCTAAGGCCGCGCAGCCCCTCGCGCAGCCGCACGCCCATCAGCATGGAGTTTTCTAAAGCGCGCGTGTACACCACTTCGCCCAGCAGCAGCGAATCCTCGAACTCGATTTTGACGGCCGCGCCCGAGGCCACGGGGGCCTCCATCTCGGGACCGAGTCCCAAACCGGACACATTGCGGATCACGGCGCACCGGGTAACGGGGCTTGCGCTCAGGATACTGACAGTGACCGGCTGGTCGCTCTCGAAGCGAAGTGCCTGTCTTTGATCCATGCAAGAATATCGGCTGAACCGGCGGCGAGCTTTAGGCTGCCCGCGGCTCTCCGGCTACCTGTTGGCGAAGAACATGGCGGCGGCCAGCAAAAAAAGGAGGCTCAGCACCGCCAGCGCGGCTATTCTACGGCCCGGCCATTTGGCGAACTCCGCTCCGGCCGGCTGCCTGAAACGGCGCTGCACCGATCCCGGCAGCTTGCGCAGGACTTTGGCGATCTCCTGGCGCCCGCGCCGGTCCGCGATCAGGATGGTGGCGGAGTTGCGCCCGTTGGTGGATTCCATCAGCCGGCTGCGCAGCCTCTTGGGGACCTCGTCCACGGAGCGGTACACGCGGCGCGAGGCGCCCGCGGCGATCATCACGGTAGACGACTGAAACACGCCCGAGCTATCGCGGTTGGGCTCCCCGCAGCGCGGGCAGCGGGCGGCATCCGCGTCGAACTCGGTGAGGCAGCGCGCGCAGGTCATTTGGCCACCACCCTCGGCACCGGCTTAGGCGCGGCCTCGGCGTCGTCGCCGATGTTGTCCAGCACCACGTGGATAAAGCCCAAGGCGGCCCGCGAGAGCGCCTTGTCCTTGCGGTAGATCAGACCCAGGCGGCGCATCATGGGCTCGGGCCCCAGCGGAA
>CAYRWE010000290.1:0-6445 GCA_964427655.1 uncultured Solibacteraceae bacterium
CCAGCCGGCGCCTCATGGAAGAGATCCTCGCCAAGGAAGAAGAGCACGCCGAGGATATGCGCACGCTGATCGAACAACTCGGCGGGAAGTAGAGCCGCCCCGCGCCCGGCCCGCGGGAGGCCCGGCGGCCAGTTGCTATACTCATCCCTTCATGCGTCTTCTTCCCGCCCTCGCGGCGATGTGTGTCGCCTTGCTTTGCCTGCCCGCGGCACTCGCTCAATCGGGCACCAGTGGCGCCCTCAGTGGATCGGTCAGGGACGCGCGGGACGCGCCTGTTGCGGGCGCCACGGTGGCGCTCACCAATCGCGCCACCAACCAGACGCATACCGGCGCCGCCGATGAAAACGGCCGCTATCAGTTCCCCATGCTGCCGCCCGGGACCTACGAGGTGAAGTTCGCGAGCCAGGGCTTCAAGACCTCCACGATGGAAGCCGTGACCGTCAGCGTGTCGGAAGCCCCCACGCTCGATGTGGTCCTCGAACCGGGAGATGCGTCGGAAGAAGTGGCCTGCAAGTGCCAACTGGCCGCCGCGGTTTCCTCCACCGGCCAACTCGTGGACGGCAAAACCATTACCTCCGTTCCGCTGACCACCCGCAACTTTACTCACGTGCTCGGCCTGGCTTCGGGGACCGCCGGCGACGTGAACAACGCGGGAAGCCTGGGCCGCGGCACCCAGAGCGTCAACGTCAACGGCAATACCAACTCGGGCGGTTACACGCTCGATGGCGCCAACGCCCCCAGCGCCGTCCCCAATCCGGATACCATTTCGGAGTTGAAGATCCAGACTTCACAATACGACGCCAGCTACGGCGCGCAGGTGCCCACCACCAGCCTCATCACCAAGACCGGGGAGAACGATTTTCACGGCGACGCCTGGGAGTTCGTGCGCAACAATGTCTTCAACGCCAACGCTTTCTTCGACAACTCCACCGGACAGCCCAAGCCCGTTTTACGGCAGAATCAGTTCGGAGCCACCGTGGGCGGCCCGGTTCGCAAGAATCGCCTTTTCTTCTTCGGCTCCTATCAAGGCACGCGCCAGGCTAACGCCCTGGACCCCACATCCACCTCCGACCCCATCCTGCCGGCCCTCACCAACGACCGCTCCGCCGCGGCGCTGGCCGCCGAGTTCTGCCCCGCCAATCATCCGGGCGACTCGCGCTACCTTTCGTTTGCCGGCGGCAAGCAGCTCGATTGCAACAACCAATCCACCTCGACCACCGCGCCGATCAGCCCCGTGGCGCTGAACCTGCTCCGGGCGAGGCTGCCCAACGGTAATTATCTGATCCCCGTGCCGCAGACCATTCTTACTTCGGGTCCCAACGCCGGTTTAGGTTTCTCCACTTACAGCCTGCCTTCCACTTACAGCGAGAACCAATACATGGCCAACGTGGATTACATGCTCTCGGCGAAGAACACGCTCTCGGGCCGCAGCTACGTCGTGCCGTTCCATCAGTACCGTACTTTCGGATCGCCCAACGGATATCCCGGCCCCGCCATTCTCCCCGGCGACGGCACGCCCCAGAGGCTGGACGGATTCGACGACGTGGCGACCGTGAAACTCACTTCCACGCTGAGCCAGCGGGTCGTCAACGAGGCCCGCATGAGTTACACCCGCAACAGCATGACCGCCTGGGACGTGGGCATGCCATCGGCCGCCTCCATCGGCATGACTCCGGCGAATCCGCTCTTTCCGGAGCCGCCCGAGATCGATATCCTCGGCGGCATCGGCACCTTCCGGCTTTTCGGCAGCCTGGGGAACGACTTTTATTCCCTAACCCAGACTTACTCCTGGTCGGACAATCTCTCCTGGGTTCACGGTAAGCACAACCTGCGCGCGGGCGCCACCATTCTGACGCAGGAGGTGGACCGCTTAGATACCGGCTCGGCGCGGGGTAAGATCACTTTTCAGACCTTCAGCGACTTCCTGCTGGGCCTCACCGCCGCCGACAACCTCAGTCCCGCGGGACGCAGCAACATTCAATCCATCCAGACCAACCAGGGCGTGGGGCCAAAGGGCGAGGTGCAGTATTCTTATCGCGGCTGGTACGGCTCCGGCTTCGTGCAGGACGATTACAAGGTGCATTCGCGGCTCACCCTCAATTTTGGCCTGCGCTGGGAATATGCCGTGCCCGCCGAGGATTCGCGCGGGATGCTCGGCAACGTGTGGCCGTCGCTGCTCGAGCAGATGCCCATTCCACCCCTCTCCGGCACGCTGATCGGCAACACGGTGGCTTCCAATTACGATCCCAACGTGGTGAATCCGTATACCGGGAAGCCGTTCGGCCCCTTGCCCGCCGGGGTCTACGTGCGCTCGAGCGCCACCGCTTACGAGAACGACCCTCCGCTCCATACCTTCGCGCCGCGCCTGGGCTTCGCCTGGCAACCCACCGGCACGCAGGGCCGCTGGGCGCTGCGCGGCGGCTACGGCTGGTTCTACCAGGCCCTTGCGCTTGGCTCGGCCCAGCGCGGCATTCCCTATTCCTCCGCCCCGCCGTTTGGCCAGACTTTCGGCAACACCGATTCCAGCAATGGCTCCTCTTCCTTCGTCCAGCCGTTCCCAACCACGACGCTCGGCTGGGTACTCCGCACGCCCACCTCGCAGCTCTCCGACAAGGTGCTGGGGCCGGATCTCGCCATCCCGCGCCTGCAGCAATATAACGCCAGCGCGCAACTGCGCCTTACGCGGACGCTCTCGCTCGATCTCGGCTACGTCGGCTCGCGCGGCGCCAACCTGCCGGCTTCGCGCGGATTGAACCAGTCCGTCCTGGCCTCGCCATCGAACCCGGTGAACTGCGGCTACGACGGCGTTCCCA
The DNA here is from genome assembly GCA_964427655.1 of uncultured Solibacteraceae bacterium. Taxonomy (GTDB): domain Bacteria; phylum Acidobacteriota; class Terriglobia; order Bryobacterales; family Bryobacteraceae; genus CAVQNQ01. Next base: position 2,814 of record CAYRWE010000290.1, read on the forward strand.
CCGATTGCATCACCACCAACACCGCCGATAACGCCGCGCTGCGCGTGCCCATCATGGGCGAGACCCCCACGGCTCTCTCGACCAGCGAATTCACCGGCGCGTCCACCTACAACAGCCTGCAGGCAACCCTGCGCCGCCGCGTCGCGCATGGCCTGACGTTCCAGGCGGCCTATACGCTCTCCCGCGCCTCGAGCGCCACCAGCATGTACAACGATCAGACCCAGCCCTACTTCGATTGGGGACGCAGCTCGTTCGACCGCACCCACCGTTTCATCACCAACCTGGCTTACCCGCTGCCGTCTCCCCATGGCGCGGGAAAAGCCGCCGGGTGGCTGCTCCAGGACTGGGCCATTTCCGGCATCTTCACCGTCCAGACCGGGGTCCCGCTGACGCTCACCGATCCGAATGGCGGCAGCGTCTATGGCGATGCCGGAACTTCGACCGTCACGCTTTGTCCCGGCGCCAAGCCGCGGAGCCTGGTGACGCCCGGCGGCATCGAAGCGCGGCTCAACAACTGGATCGACGCGGCCGCCATATGCGCCGCCCCGGCCATCGGCGCCGATGGATCGACGGGCTATGGCAATACCGGTATCGGCGTGATGAACGGTCCCGGCCAGTTAAACACCGATTTCTCGCTGGCCAAAACGACCGTGGTGGGCGGCCTGCGCGAGAACGCCGTCCTGAGTTTCCGTGTGGAGATGTATAACGCCCTGAACCATCCCCAGTTCGCGGTGCCAGGCACGACCCTGGGAAACTCCACCTTCGGCGTGATCACGGCCACATCGGTGGCGCCGCGCATGATTCAGTTCGGCTTGAAATACCTGTTTTAGCGCGCGGCCTCATTCTTGTCACCGCGCGCTTGACTTCCAGTGGGCCATCCGACACGCTGTCTTATATGCCCATGTTGCAGGTGATTGTCCTGGCCCTGGTCCAGGGGTTGACGGAGTTCCTGCCTATATCGAGCACCGCGCACCTCTACCTCACGTCGTGGCTATTGGGGTGGCAGACGGAGGCTCTCCAGTTCGATATCATGCTGCACCTGGGGACCCTGGCAGCCATCCTGATCTACTTCTTCCGCGACTGGCTCCAGATTGTGGGCCAGGGGTTCGGGATGAGCATGGGGTACAACGACCAGAGCAAATCGAACAGTGCCATGTTGTGGCTGCTGGTGGTAGGGTCGATTCCGGTGGGCGTATTTGGATTTCTCTTCAGTAAGCAGGCGGAAACGACGTGGCGCACGCCCTGGGTCATGGGATCGATGCTGATTGCGATCGGGGTGGTGCTCTGGCTGGCCGATCGCGCCGGACAGAAGGCGCGGGATTTGGGTTCGCTGCACTGGGCGGACGCCATTTCGGTGGGGCTGGCTCAGGCGTTGGCGATCGTGCCGGGCTGTTCGCGCAGCGGAATCACCATTTCGGCGGGCCTGTTTCGCAACATGAGCCGTGAGGCGGCCGCCCGGTTCGGCTTCCTGCTCTCGGCACCGGCCATCGGCGGGGCGGTGGCTAAAACCCTGTGGGACATGCACAAGCATCACGAGTTGCACGCCCTGGCAACCGCGCCTTTCGCGGTGGGGGTGGTGGTAAGCGCCATCACCGGGTGCATCGTGATCGCGTGGTTTCTGCATTATTTGCGGCACAGCAGCTTGCGTTTGTTCGTGTACTACCGGGTGATATTTGGCATAATAGTGCTTGCTCTGGCTTTCATCCGCCGGCCAGCGTGATGAAGCTCTTATCCCCGACTCCACATAAGCGGCTGAACGAAGCCGCCGGGTTGCTGTTTTTGTCTCTGGGCTTGGTGATGCTGCTGAGCCTGGTCTCATACCATACCCAGGACCCCTCGTGGAATACCGCCGCCGAGACGCGCCCTCTCAACCTCGTCGGTTACCCCGGTTCCTATCTTTCCGACCTGTTTCTGCAAGTTTTCGGCGCGGCCGCGCTGCTGTTTCCCATCCTGACGTTCGCGCTGGCCTGGCGTTGGATACGCTCCGAAACGATTGACGCCGGGGCGGCCAAGGTGCTCGGCGCGCTGCTATTGACGCTGGGTGCCTGCGCGGGCCTCTCGTTCATGCCGCTGCGGATTTTCGGCGGGGCCATACGGATCGGCGGGACGCTGGGCTTCGTCATGGCGAACTATCTGCTCGATTCGCTGAACCTGGCGGGCGCGCTGCTGGCCACCGCCACGGCCCTCGTCGTCTCGGTGTATCTGGTTTCGACCTTCACCATCGCGAAAGCCGGCGAGTGGTTCGCCGGGCCTGTGGGCTGGATCGAGCGCAAGCGCGAGGGCTGGGGCGCGTGGCGCGAGCGCATGCACGAGCGCTCCGTCGCCAAGGCCGAACGCCTGGCGGAAAAGCGGCGCTCGCGCGGTCGGGAGAAGCGCAAAGAGAAGACCGCGGCAGTTGAGCCGGCTGAGGCGCCAGGACCAGTCGAGGCGGCCGCGGATACGCCGCCGTGGGAAGTGGAGCCGGCGCCCGAAACCGAAGCTGAAGAAGCCGCCATCGACGAGATTCCGATCTGCCCCATAGAAGACCAGGTTTTCGCCGCGCCCGCGCCCGCCGCTTCGCCTATTTCCGCGCCCACGCCGGCCCTGGCTGCTCCGACTGCGCCTCCGGGCGATCCCCGTCCGTTCCTCTTCACGCTGCCGGCGACTGATCTGCTCAACGACATCCCGGCGCGCAATCCTTACGACGAGCAGGAACTCAAGGACACCGCCGGCCGCATCAAATCGAAGTTCGAAGAGTTCGGCGTGCTGGGCAACGTGGTGCAGATCAACCCCGGCCCTGTGGTGACTACCTTTGAGTTCAAGCCCGAGGCGGGCATCAAGTACAGCCGCATCATCGCGCTGACCGAAGACCTGTGCCTGGGCCTGCAGGCCGAATCGATTCTCATCGAGCGCATCCCCGGCAAACCCACGGTGGGGATCGAAGTGCCCAACACGCGCCGCGAGCTGATCGCGCTGCGCCAGATGCTCGAATCGGACGAGTTCGCGCAATCGCATTCGCGCATGACCATCCCGCTTGGCAAGGACATCAACGGCCGCATCCGCATGGCCGCGCTCGATGCCATGCCGCACCTGCTCATCGCCGGCTCGACCGGCTCGGGCAAGAGCGTGATGATCAACTCCATGATCATGTCGATTCTCTACAAATCGACGCCCGATGAGGTGCGGCTGATCATGGTGGATCCCAAGCGCCTGGAACTGGGGCTTTACGAGGGTATCCCGCACCTGCTCACGCCGGTCATCACGGATCCCAAGAAGGCCACCAACGCACTGCGCAACGCGGTGCTGGAGATGGAGCGCCGCCTGCGCCTGCTGGCCGAGTACGGCGTGCGCAACATCGAGCAGTTCAACAAGAAGATCCGCAAGCTGCAGGAAGAGCCGCGCAACCTGTTCGCCGAAGATGGCGAGACGCAGGAAGATCTCAAATCGCTGCCCTATATTCTGATTCTGATCGACGAGTTAGCCGACCTGATGATGATCGAGGGCCGCAACGTGGAAGAGAGCGTCACGCGCCTGGCGCAGATGGCGCGCGCGGTGGGCATGCACCTGGTGCTGGCGACGCAGCGGCCCAGCGTGGACGTGATCACCGGGCTGATCAAGGCCAACTTCCCGGCGCGCCTGAGCTTCCGCGTGGC
>CAYRWE010000291.1:0-6428 GCA_964427655.1 uncultured Solibacteraceae bacterium
GCTGGAAGACGAAAGAAGAGGCCGCCCGCAAGATCGACTGGCTGGCGGCTCACGGCGTGGAGTTCATCGAGCAACCGCTGCCCGCCGAAATGATCGAAGAAACTGCCTGGGTGCACAGCCGCGTAGGCATCCCCATCATCGCCGACGAAGCCTGCCAGCGCGCCGCGGATATTCCGAAGCTGAAAGGCGCCTTCGACGGTGTCAATATCAAGCTCGATAAGAGCGGCGGCCTGCTGGAGGCCTATCGCATGATCCAGTTCGCCAAATCGCTGGGCATGAAGACCATGCTCGGCTGCATGATCTCGAGTTCGGTCACGGTTACCGCCGCGGCGCATCTCTCGCCGCTGGTGGATTACGCCGATCTGGACGGCAACCTGCTGATCGCCAACGACCCGTTTCGCGGTGTGTTGGTGGAAAAGGGCAAGCTCATTCTGCCGGACCGTCCCGGCCTGGGACTGGTCCCGGCAGCCCAATGTGGGGCATGCTTTAGCTTGCCCTAAAAGCGCTGTAAACGCCGGGGTCTTACACCGCGCTCGTCGCGGCGCTTTTCCGGAACGTATCGATGCGCCCGATCTCCTCGGGGCTGAGGCGAAATTCGAGCGCGCCCAGCACTCCCTTGGCCTGCTCCGCCGAGCGCATCCCCACGATGGCCGCCGTGATCGCCGGATTGCGCAGGGTCCACGCGATGGCCACTTCTCCGGCCGTCCGGCCGTGCTGAGCGCCGATCTCGCGCATCAGCTCCGCCAGTTCCAGGTTGCGCGAAAGCTGCGGCTCGCGGAACGCCGGGACGCGCTTCCGGAAATCGTCCTGCGGGAAAGCTTCGATGCGCTCGCGCGTCATCTTACCCGTCAGCAGACCGGATTTCATGGGCGAATACGCGATCACTCCGATACCGTGTCCGAAGCAGTACGGCAGAAGTTCGTCTTCCACTTCCGGGCTGATAGCCGAATACGGGGGCTGCAACGATGTCACCGGCGCAATCGCCCGGCAGCGCGCAATCTGCGCCGCCGTGAAATTGGAGACTCCGATCCACCGCACCTTGCCTTCCTCCTTGAGCCTGGCCATGGTGGACCATCCCTCTTCGATGTCCGCGTCCGGCTCAGGCCAGTGGATCTGGTACAGGTCGATCCGCTCCACACCCAGCCGCCGCAGGCTGGCCTCGCACTCCCGCCGCACGGAATCGGCCTTCAGGCTGCCTTTGATCTCGCCCTTCTCGTTCCAGGTCCGCTCGCACTTGCTGAATACGTACGGCCGCGGGCCTTTCCACTCCGCCAGCGCCCGTGCCACTACCTGCTCGGAATGGCCCAGCCCGTAGACCGCCGCCGTATCGATCCAGTTCACGCCGCTTTCGAGCGCTGTATGAATGGCTTCGATGGAAGCGTTATCGTCCTGCGGCCCCCAGGCGAATGCCCAGCCGCCGCCACCCATCGCCCACGCGCCGATTCCCACGGACGTGATTTCCATATCGCTGTTACCAAGGCGTTTAGTCGTCATCTCTTCTACAATAGCCAAGGTTGCCCCCGCGTGGGAACATCCGCCGTCGTGATCGGTTCGGGACCCAATGGACTGGCCGCCGCCATCGAGCTGGCGCGCGCCGGCTACCGCGTCGTGGTTCACGAGGCCGCCAGCCAGATCGGTGGAGGCATGCGCTCGGCCGAGCTGACTCTTCCCGGCTTTCTTCACGACGTCTGTTCGTCGGTCCACCCTCTGGCCGCCGCGTCGCCGTGCTTCGAGCAATACCCGCTGGCGCGCCATGGCCTCACCTGGATCCATCCCGATGCGCCCCTGGCCCACCCCTTCGAGGATGGCTCAGCCGTGGTGCTCGAACGATCGCTCGATGCCACCTGCGCGCAGCTCGGAGCCGATGGCGAAGCCTGGCGTCGCCTGTTCGAGCCGCTGGCCGCCAACTGGAGCCGCCTGCGCATGGACGTGCTGGCGCCGCCGCACTTCCAGCGATCTCCACTTCTCATGGCCCGCTTCGGCCTGAATGCCATCCGCCCCGCTCGCGCTCTGGCCGAGAGCCTCTTCCCCGGACCGCGTGCCCGCGCGCTCTTCGCGGGCTTAGCGGCGCATTCGTCTCTTCCGCTCGAAACCCGCCCCAGCGCCGCCTTCGGCCTGGTGCTGGGCACCCTGGCGCACACGGTGGGATGGCCCATCGCGCGCGGCGGCTCCGAGCGCATCGCCGATGCCCTGGCCGGCTATCTCGGCGAGCTGGGCGGCGAAATCCGCGCTGGCTCGCCCGTCGCCGAGTTGCCCGCCACGCCTATCGTGATGTGCGACATCGGCCCGCGCGGCCTCCTCGCTCTGGCCGGCGGCCGTTTTCCCAAGGGCTTTCGCCGCGCGCTCGAACGCTATCGCTACGGACCGGGCGCTTTCAAAATGGATTGGGCGCTCGCCGGTCCCATCCCATGGAAGGCGCCCGCCTGCCGCCGCGCCGCCACCGTGCATCTCGGGGGAACCCTTGAGGAGATCGCCGCCTGGGAGTCCGGCCATACCGGACGGCCCTTCGTGCTGCTGGTGCAGGCGAGCCTGTTCGACCCGTCGCGCGCGCCCGCCGGCCGCCACACCGCGTGGGCCTACTGCCATATCTCCAATGGTTCCACGGCGGACCTGGCGGAGCCAATCGAGGCCCAGATCGAGCGCTTCGCCCCCGGCTTCCGCGCGCTCATTCTGGCGCGCCATGTTCTGGACCCTGCCGGCCTGGAGCGGTATAACCCCAACCTGGTGGGCGGCGATATCAACGGCGGCGCCGCCGATCTCGGCCAGCTCTTCCTGCGCCCCACGCGGCACCTGTACCGCACGCCGCTCGAAGGCGTCTATTTCTGCTCCGCTTCCACGCCCCCCGGAGGCGGCGTCCACGGCATGTGCGGCTACCATGCCGCGCGCCTCGCTCGCGATTAGCGGGGCCTGCCCGAACGCCTCCTCCGGCGCGCTACCATATGCATGTCGTACGGTTGGCTGCCGGACCCAATGGATCTTCGGCTGCGACCGAAAAGGAGAGCCATGAACGATCAATCCGTATCGCGCCGATTATTCTTATCCGCCGCCGCCGCTGCGCCTGCCATGCCAGCTCTGGTTGCTACCGACCGAATTGCCATCTTCGAGCCGCCACCCGCCAAAATTCATATCGTTACCATTTCCGCCTCCTACGCCGCTCCGGCCGTGGAGTACAGCCCGGAGGAAATCAAGCAGATTACGTCGGGCGGTAAGAACATCCAGATGACCCTGACGAAGAGCGCCGACGAGCTGAACCGCGTGCTGCCGGATGCGGACGTGGTGTTTGGGGCGGTGACCCCTCCGATGCTCGCCATAGCCAAGAATTTGAAATGGATGCAGCACACCGAGGCGGGTGTGGACACGATCCTTTTTCCGGAGCTGGTGAAGAGCCCCGTGGTGATCACGAACATGGCGCGCATGTTTGCGCCGGCCATCTCCGAAACCTCCATTTCGATGCTGCTCGCGCTGACCCGCGGCCTGAACAAGTACTTCTTCCCGAATTTCCAGAAGCGCCAATTCGTGCCCGAGCGGAACCATCTGGTCGAGATTAACGGAATGACCATGGGAATCGTCGGCATGGGCGGTATCGGGCAGGCCGTGGCCAAGAAATTCCACTATGGCTTCGATATGCGCATTCTCGCGACCGACGCCGGCCCCCTGCCGCAGCCCATTTTCGTCGATGCGCTGCGTGAGCCGGCCTGGTTCATGGAGATGGTCCCGCAGGTGGATGTCCTGGTGGGCGCCGCGCCTCTGACCAAGGAAACCGCCCTTATGTTCAATGAGAAGGTCTTCCGGTCCATGAAGAAGACGGCCTATTTCCTGGCCCTCTCGCGCGGCGGATTGACGGACCAGGATGCGCTGGTGCGGGCTCTCAAAGAGGGCTGGATCGCCGGCGCCGGTCTGGATGTAACCGTTCCCGAGCCGCTGCCGCCGACTTCGCCGCTGTACGATTGCCCGAACCTGGTTTTGACGGCCCACACGGCGGGTTTCGCGCCGCAACGCCGCATCCGCCAGATGGGGCTGATGGCCGAGAACGTACGGCGCTACGCCAACGGCCTGCCGCTCATGAACGTTGTGGACAAGGTGCGCGGTTACTAAGCGGAAGATCGCCCGGATTTCATGCAACGAGCCATCACGTACGGGCGTGCGCTGCTTCTGGCGCTCGCCCTGGCCGCCCCGGTGTTGGGCGCCGACACGTTTGTGTACTTCGGTTCGCACAGCGAGGGTCCCAGAATCGGCTTCTCGCTATCGCACTTCGATACCGAAACGGGCAGGCTGACGTCTCCCGTATTTCTGGAGCCGGCGGTCGCGCCGGCGTATTTCATCATCCATCCCGATGGGAAGCATCTGTATACGTGCAACTCGGATCCCGGCAGTTCAGTGAGCGCCTACTCCATCGATCGGGCTACCGCCAGGCTTACCCTGCTGAACAAGAAGCCGAGCGGCGGCGGCGACCCCAGCTACGTGAGCCTGGACGCTACCGGCCGTTTCCTGATGGTGGCCAATTATCTGAGCGGCACCTTCGCCATTTTCGCGCTCGCGCCCGATGGGAGCATCGGCGGGCGCACCGCGTTTGTGCAGCACACCGGCCACAGCGTCGATCCCAAGCGCCAGACGCACGCCTACGCCCACTCGATCCGCGTGGATCCAACCAACCGCTTCGTGCTGGTGGCCGACCTGGGCCTCGACAAGCTGTTCGTCTACCGCTTCGACGCCAAGACCGGCGCGGTGCGACCCAACGACCCGCCCTTCGCATCCGTGAAACCCGGCTCGGGTGCGCGCCACACCCTGTTTCATCCCAACGGCCGCATCGTTTACCTGATCAACGAGATGGCCAGCACCATCATCCGCTTCGGCTGGGATTCGAGCCGCGGCGCGCTGACCGAGTTCGAAACCGTTTCGACGCTTCCGGCGGATTTCCATGGCTCCAGCGCCTGCGCCGAGATGCTCATGCATCCGAACGGCAAGTTCCTGTATGCCAGCAACCGCGGACACGACAGCCTGGCGGTCTTTTCGGCGGATCCCGAGAGCGGACGCCTGACCCTGGTTCAGCACGTGCCGACGCAGGGCAAGACGCCGCGTAACTTCGCCTTCGATCCCACCGGCCGGTGGCTCCTGGTGACCAACCACGACAGCGATAACGCGGTGGTCTTCCGCGTCGATCCCGGCACCGGGCGGCTGACGGCAGCCGGATCGCCGGTTTCGGTCCCCTCTCCGTTTTGCGAGCGATTCCTCCCCGTGGGTAAGTGAGCGCGCGGGGTATTAAGAAGACCGCTCCCTGACGGTCGCGGCTCAGAAGTTCTCGTACCGAGCCGCGACCGTCAGGGAGCGGTAGCCGCGAGTCGCAACTTATTACGCGCCTGCCGCGCTACCGCGGAATCTCGTAGCGCTTGATCTTTTCGTAGAGCGTGGAACGGTCGATGCCCAGCAGCGCGGCGCTCTCCTTGATGTTGCCGTTGGTCCGCTCCAGAGTAGCCGCGATCATGATCTTCTCCATTTCCTGGAGGGTCATCTCGGGCGGCGCGGTCCAGGTCTTGCCGGCGGGGCCATTCTGCGCCAGGAACGAGAAATCCTCTTCGGTCAGGCTCGTGCCCCGGCAAGTCACCATGGCCCGCTCCACGGCGTTTTCCAGCTCGCGCACGTTCCCCGGCCAGTCGCAATCCATCAAAACGCGCAGTGCGGCTTCGGAGATATCCGTGACAACCTTGCCCAGCTCGTGAGCCAGTCGCTCCACGAAGTGGTGCGCCAGCAGCGGGATATCTTCACGGCGCTCACGCAGGGGAGGGATGCGGATCTCGATCACATTGAGCCGGTAGAACAGATCGTCGCGGAACTTGCCTTCCGCCACGGCCTGTTGCAGGTTCACGTGGGAGGCGGCGATCACCCGCACGTCCACGCGCACCTCTTCGGAGCCGCCCACGCGGTAGAAGGTGCGGTCTTGCAACACCCGCAGCAGGTCCACCTGAAGTTTGGGCGAGATGTCGCCGATTTCGTCCAGGAAAATGGTGCCGCTGTCGGCCATCTCGAACTTGCCGTGCTTCTGCTGGGCTGCGCCGGTGAAGGCTCCCTTCTCGTGCCCGAACAGTTCGCTTTCGAGCAGCGTTTCGGCCAGTGCCGCGCAGGAGACCGCGACGAACGGCTTAGCCGCCCGGTCGCCCGAAAAATGAATGGCCCGCGCGATCAGCTCCTTGCCGGTGCCGCTCTCGCCCTGGATCAGAACCGTGCTGCGCAGGCTCGAGATCTCGCGGGTCAGGTCCAGAATCTCGTGCATGCGCGCGTTCTTGCTGATGACGTCCTGCACGCAGTATTGCCGCGAGAGCTTTTTGCGCAGAATGGTGTTCTCGCGCTGCAGGTTTTTGACCTTGATGATGCGGTCCACCAGCAGCGAAATCTCTTCCGGGTTGCAGGGCTTGACGATATATTCCTGCGCG
>CAYRWE010000292.1:0-6421 GCA_964427655.1 uncultured Solibacteraceae bacterium
TGAAGCCCATCAGCGGGATCATCCAGAAGATCTGGCTGCGCTCGTTCAATTGCCAAAACGTGAAAGCGGTCGCCGCCATGGCCGCTATGAAGCTCACCGCGAAGGCTTTCTTGCGGCCGGTATAGTGCGTCAGATAGGTGAAAGCATAGACTCCCAGAAAGCAGCCGAGGTTCTGGAACATGGAGGTGAGGCCAATCCAGACCGTCGTCTTGCCTTCCAGGGCGGCGCCTACCAGGCCCTCGGCGCGGAAGGTTCGCTCGAGGATCGGGCGAAACAGGTCGTAGCTGAAGAATCCGATGCCCCACAGCCCTACCACGCCGGAAAACGCCAGCAGCATCCCCACGATGGCGTTGCGCCGCCAGCGCGGGTCCGAGAACAGCTCGCCGAAGGATCCCAGCTTGCTCTTGGCGGCGCGCGCCTTGAGCCACTGCTCCGGCTCCTTGAGCTTGAGGAAGACCAGCAGGGCCAGCGGGGCGGGCACGGCGCCGGCCAGGAACTCGTAGCGCCACGCGCCCATGATCATGCCGGCTTGTTCCATTTGGCCGAGCAGGATGCCCACCAGCGCGGCCATCATATTGCCTACCGCCGAGAACGCCTGCACGGTACCCAGGGCGTAGGGCCGGGCGCGCTCGGGAACCACCTCGGCCACCAGCGCCACTCCCACGGCGAACTGGCCGCCCACGCCGAGGCCGCACAGGAAGCGGTAGACGTTGAAATCCCAGACACCCGTGGAGAGCAGACTCAGACCGGTGAAGACGGAGTAGCTGAGGATGGTGAGGATCATGGTCTTGGCGCGGCCCAGGCGGTCGCCCAGGATCCCGAACAGGATGCCGCCGAGGGCCCAGCCGATCATGAAGATCATGGTGGCGTAGCCGGCCTGCTCGGAAACCACGCCCGCGGAGGCCTGGGCGCCGAGCAGTTCGCGCAACGCCGGCACGCGCGCCAGGTTGAAGAGCTGCTGGGCCATGGTGTCGAACATCCAGCCGACGCTGGCGATGGCCACCACGAACCACTGATAGCCGCTCAGTTCCCGATACCAGGCGTAGCCGCGCCCGGCGCTCGAAGAGCCATGGGAGGGCATGAAGGTTCAGGTTACCAGCCAACCGCCGGGCCGGGGTGGCTGGCGCCTCAATGGACGACGATCACGTGCGCGGGATCGAGCTCGTAGCCTTCGTCCCCGGCCATCGCAACGGCCAGGCCCTGCAGTGTTTCGACGCTGGCCTGCCGGGACTTCTCGGGGAACGGACGCTTGATGACCTCCGATCCCACCTGGATCTCGACAAACCACCGTTTCTTTTCGCGGTCCCATTGGACCGTGGCCCCGCCCGCAGTCGCCATTCGGCCCCTCCTTTAGAGGAACTTACGTTTAGCAACGTAGCATGTACGGGCGGCGGGGTCAAAGCTAACCTTGACGCTTCGCCAGGATCTCGTAAACCGGCTTATTGTCCGCGAACACGCGCCACTCCGCCACCCGGCTTTCGCGAACCACAGCCTTCCACGCCGCGGGCGTACGCCACGAGCAGCCGTCTATCGTGCCGCCAGCCTCGCCAACGGCTAGCACTACACCGCCTTGCTCCACAGCCTGATCAATGCGAATCCAGTAATTCAGACATATCGTAAAATAACTGCGCCATCCGGCCTCCATGGATGCGGCGCCCTGTGTCCGATTTCCCGCCGAGTCTATGAACAGATGATCGGGCGTCATCAGCGCGGCCAGAGCGGCTACGTCGTGATGGTTGATGGCCTTCACGAATTGTTCGAACGCCGCGGCGGGCATCAGATCTCCGGCCCCAGGGCCAGCAGGCGCTTGAGGGCGGCGGCGCACAGGCGCCCGGCGTGCTCCGATTCGGCGGGCAGGCCGCCCAAGGCTTCATGCACAATCGCGGGCGCGAAGGCGGCCAGCTCCGCGCGCGTCTTGCCGGCCATCCATTCGGTAAGCGCCGAGCCGGCGGCGATGGAGGCCGTGCAGCCGCGCACCTGGTAGCGCGCTTCCGCCACGCGGCCGCCTTCGAAGCGCGTGGAAAGCCGCAGGATGTCGCCGCAGGCCGGGTTCGAGACTTCCGCGACCAGCGCGGGCGTCTCCAGTTGGCCCACGTTGCGGGGGTTCTGAAAGTGTTCGAGCAGGCGCTCGGAGTACATGCTGTGTTCCAATGATGGCATGCTTCAGGTGGTAGCGGCCGTCATCGAACGCGCCGGCCAGGTTTTGATTGGCAGGCGGCGCGCGGACCAGACGCATGCGCTCAAATGGGAGTTTCCAGGCGGGAAAGTGGAGCTGGGCGAGACGCCGGACCAGGCGCTCGCGCGGGAGCTGGAGGAGGAACTCGGCATCCGCGAAGCGGCCGGCCGGGAGAGGACGCGCTACCCGGTCTGCTATCCGGGGAAAAATCCCATCGAGCTGATCTTCATCGAGGTGCAATCGTACCAGGGCGAACCGCAAAACCTGATTTTCCACGAAATGCGCTGGGAGCCGGTGGGCAAACTCACGGAACTCGATTTCATTGAGGGCGACCGCAAGTTCATCCATGAGTGGGCCGCCTCTATACTGGTTCGTATGGCTAGCAGTATCAAAATGATAGACCCGTCCGCCGACGAGTTCCTGGCCAGCCTGGAAGCCAAGAGCCGCCGCCCCAACCACTTCTTCCGCAGCATGGCCAACCGACCCGAGGCTCTCAAAACATTCGTGCCGTTCTATGGCGCGGTGATGGGGCCCGGGGCGGTGGAACGGCGCATCAAGGAGCTGGTCTACCTGACCTGTTCCTACGCCAACGAGTGCGCCTATTGCCTGGCGGCGCACACGGCCAGCGCGAAGAAGGCAGGCCTCAGCGAAGGGGAGCTGCGCGCGCTGCAGACCGAGCAGGACCACGATTTTTCCGAGCCCGAGCGGGCGGCCATCCTGTACGCGCGGGAGCTGACCCAGACGGCCGACGCCCAGGAGAGCCGCGCCGCGCTGCTCGAGCACTTCTCGAGCGAGCAGATGGTCGAGATCACGCTGGTGGCGGCCATGGCGAACTTCACCAACCGCTTCAATAACGGGCTGGAGATCGAGCCGGAGGAGTAGCCGCCCGGCCAACGGAATGTCCATTCTCAGCGGAATTCATCCCATCGCGGAAGCGCTTCGGGCGCATCATCCGCTCGAGCGCGTGCTGGTGGCGCAGGGCGCCGGCGGACCGCGGCTGCAGGAGATTATCGACTTGGCGCGGAGCGCCGACGTGCCGGTGCGCTTCGAACCGCGTGCGGCGCTGGACCGCCTGGCCGGCAGCCCGGCGCACCAGGGCGTGGTGGCCCTGGGAGCGGCCAACAAGTACCAGGAGATCGAGGACGTGGCCGGCGCGGAGCTGCTGCTGGTGCTCGATGGCGTGGAAGACCCGCACAACCTGGGGGCCGTGATCCGCACGGCGCACGCGGCGGGCGCGGGAGCCGTAGTGATTCCGGAGCGGCGCGCGGCCGGCCTCACGGACGTGGTGGCCAAGGCCGCGGCGGGCGCGCTGGAATACCTGCCGGTAGTGCGCGTGACCAACGTGAACCGCTCGCTCGAAGAACTCAAAGCCAAGGGCTACTGGATCTACGGCCTGGACGAGCGCGGCGGCGAGGATTACACCGAGGTGGAGTACAACACGCCCACCGCGCTGGTCCTGGGCGGGGAAGGCAAGGGCCTGCACGAGCAGACGCGCAAACACTGCGACGCGACCATCCGCATTCCCATGGCGGGCCAGATATCGTCGTTGAACGTTTCGGTGGCGGCGGGCGTGGCGCTATTCGAGTGGCGGAGACGGCGCGCGAAGCGGGCATAGTAAAATCGAGTTTCATGCGCTGGAAGCTGGCATTGGCGGCGATCGCGGCCGTTGTGTGGGCCCAAGCCGCACAGCCGGTGCGGGCGCATCGCGGCATGGTGGTCTCGAGCGAGCGCCACGCCACCCAAGCCGGCCTGCGGGTTCTCGAAGCAGGCGGCAACGCGGTGGATGCGGCGGTGGCCGTGGGGTTCGCGCTGGCGGTGACGCACTCGAGCGCCGGCAACATCGGCGGCGGCGGCTTCATGCTGCTGCGCCTGGCGGATGGGCGCGCCACGTTCATCGATTTCCGCGAACGTGCGCCTCAGGCGGCTTCACGCAACATGTATCTGGACGCCCACGGCAAGGCCACCGCGGATAGCACCATCGGCTATCGCGCCTCGGGGGTGCCGGGCACCGTGCGGGGCTTCGAATACGCCGCGCGCAAGTACGGACGCGAGCCTTGGGCGGAGCTGGTGCGGCCGGCAAGGGAGCTGGCGTTGAACGGATTCGCGCTGTCTTACGAACAGGCCGAATCGCTGCGCGAAGCGGCTCCGCGACTGAGCCGCTTCCCGGAATCGAAGCGCATTTTCTTGCGGAGCGACAGATTTTACGAGGCGGGCGAGACCTTCGCGCAGCCCGAGCTGGCGCGCACGCTGGAGCGCATCGAGCGCCTGGGAGCCGCGGATTTCTACGAGGGCGAAACGGCGCGGCTGCTGGCTGCAGATATGGAGCGGCACGGCGGGACCATCGCCTTGCGCGATCTGAAAGACTACGCGGTGGTGGAGCGCCGGCCCTTGACCGGACGGTATCGCGGATATGAGATTGTCACCGCGCCGCCGCCCAGCTCGGGCGGGGTAGGGATTTTGCAGATGCTGGGCGTGCTGCAGGGCACCGGCTTCGCCCAGGCGGGCGCCGGTTCCGCAACGGCGGTACATTACATGGCCGAAGCCATGCGGCGCTATTTCGCGGATCGCGCGCAGCATCTGGGCGACACCGATTTCGTGAAGGTGCCGCTCGCGGGGCTGCTCGATGCGCGGTACATCGACGGGCTGCGGTCTTCCATAGATCCCGAACGCGCCACGCCCAGCAGCCGCATCCACGCCGGGCAATTTGCGGGGCGTGAATCGAACCAGACCACGCACTACACGGTGGTGGATGGCGAGGGCAATATCGCGGCCGTAACCTATACTTTGAACGGCAGCTATGGCAGCCAGGTGACGGCCGAAGGGCTGGGATTCCTGCTGAACAACGAGATGGACGATTTTGCGCCCAAGCCCGGCGAGCCCAACATGTACGGGCTGATTCAGGGCGAAGCCAACGCTATCGCCGCCGGCAAGCGGCCGCTTTCGTCGATGACCCCGACTATCCTGCTGCGCGACGGCAAGCCCTACCTGGCGCTGGGATCGCCGGGCGGCCCGACCATCATCAACACGGTGCTCGAGACCATCGTCAATGTCGTCGATTTCGGCATGAATGTGCAGGACGCCGTGAACTGGCCGCGCTTCCACCATCAGTGGATGCCGGACGTGTTGGGCATGGAGCCCGGCTACTCGCCCGATACCGTGGCGCTGCTCGAAAAGCGCGGCTACACGGTACGGCGGGAGGCTGCGCAGGGAGAAGTGGCGGCCATACGGCTGGCCGGCGGATGGCTGGAAGGCGCGGCCGATCCGCGCACTGAAGCTACCGCGGAGGGATACTGAGAGCGACATGGATCACGTACTATCCACCCACCTGTTCGTCAATCATCGTCTGACCACCGCGCTGCTGGGCCGCATCGAACAGGCGGGCATTCCGGCGGTGGAGATCTTCTGCGGGCGCCAGCACCTGGACTGGCGCGACAAGGCCCAAGTCGCCGAACTGGGCCACTGGTTCGAGGATTCCGGGTTGAAGCTGCACGCGCTGCACGCGCCCATGTACACCGACGAGATCTGGGGCCGATCCGGGCCGCAATCCGTCCTCAATATCACCGAGCGTGTGAAGGGCGAGCGGCTGCGCATGGTGGACGAAATCAAGCGCGTGCTGGAAATCGCCGAGGTGGCGCCGTTCCGCTACCTGATTCAGCATCTGGGGGTGGGCGGCGAGGAGTTCGACATGCACAAGGTGGACGCGGCCTTCTCGGCGCTCGAACAGCTGAACCTGTTTGCGCGGCAGCGCGGCGTGGAAGTGCTGCTGGAGAACATCCCCAACGGCCTCTCCAGCGCCGAGCGGCTTTTGCTGTTCGAGGAGACCACGCACCTGCGCATGAATTTCGCGTTCGATTCGGGCCATGCCAACATGAACGAAGGCGTGGAGACGGCCTTCCACCTCATGAAGGAACGCATACGCTCCACGCATATCCACGACAACAACGGCAAGGAGGACGGCCACATGTTTCCCTTCGCCGGCGAGGGCGGCACGATCGACTGGCCGGGCACCATGCAGATGCTGCGCAGCCGGGACGGTCAGTATCCGCTGCTGCTGGAGCTGAAGGAGGTGCCCGGAATGAGCCATCCGCTGGACGTGGTAAGAGAAACCTTCGATAGATTGGAAGATCAGTAGCGTATGATTCCGCGAATCACGATTGCCGAAGCGTCGAGCCACGTGGGCGAGACGGTCGAGATCGCCGGCTGGCTCTACAACCTGCGCCGCTCGGGAAAGATCGCCTTCCCCAT